>CAYZWG010000259.1:0-3962 GCA_964481605.1 uncultured Planctomycetaceae bacterium | reverse complement strand
GTTGTGGCCGGTCTCCCGACCGTGCCACGCCAGCGGCGGGGTCGGCAGCCCCGCGCCGAACGCGAGCAACCTAACCGCACGCATCCGCCCTCCGCACCGCCGCGATCATCGCGCGAATGTTTTCTTCCGGCACATCGCGGGGATTCATCTCGCCGGTGCAGAAGAGGTACCCGCCGCCGCGGCAGGTCTCCACCAGCCGCTTCGTTTCCGCGGCGACTTGCTCGGGCGTGCCCCCCAGAAGCATTGCGATCGGATCGAGATTCCCGCTCACACAGGTCTTGCCCCGCAGGGCCCGGCAGACTTCGCTCATGTCGGCATCGGGGCCGCAGTTGATGATGTCGACCCCCAACTCGCTTTCGGCCAGTAGGTAGGGGACCTTGATCTCGCTGTTGTGGAGGTGGACCATGGCCCCGGCGCGGTGGGCACTCTCGACCAGCTTCTTGCAGCTCGGCAACACGAACCGCCGGTATTGTTCCAGCGAGAGGAGGGACGAAAAGGCGTTGCAGTCGCCCATCCAGATCGCGTCCGCGCCGGCCTCGAGCTGGGCCTCGATATGGCGGGACTGTAGCTCGACGAAGAAATCGCAGGCAGCCGCCAAGAGGTCCGACCCGGTGGCCAAAAGCAGCATCGTCGCTTCCAGCCCGAACAACAGCCCCACCGAACTGAACGGCGCGGCACAACTTCCCTCCACCAGCACCGAGTCGCCGAAATGCCGGCGAATGAGACGAATCGCCTCGAGTTTCTCCGGCATACGGCCGTCCCGCCCGGGGTCGGGCACGCGGAGCCCATCCAACGTCGCCCTGGCGGCCGGCAGGTAATCCCTCGTGGCTCGGAGGATATTCCCCTCGCCGTGCGTGCCCACCCCCAGCGGCTCAAACTCGAAACAGTCGTCCACCTGGACCCACGCCCAGTCGTAATCGAACTCCTCGATCGCCGCAATCCACACCTCGGCAATCTTGCCGCCGTCCTGGCAAACCTCCTCGTAGGGATACTTGCCGTACCACTTGACGTCGAACTCCTCGCTACAAGCAAAAGCCGGCAGCCGCCGCGGCTCCCGCAAGGCGATTGCCCGGCGGACGTCGTCGATCACTCCCTTGTAGGCCATGTTCACGCCCCCCGTCGATCCCATCTCCACGCGGATTGCCGTCTCCCGGCGTGTGATCCTACCACCATGGCCCCGCAAAAGCCACTTGCGAGGCCGCGGGTGGCGGGTGGCACCGGTTCTTGAACCGGTGTGGCTCGAATTCAGTGGGTAGCACCGGTTCTTGAACCGGTGTGGCTGGAGCCACAAGAGGTCTCTGTTGTGGCCGGTCTCCCGACCGTGCCACCGGACCAGGTTCAAGAACCGGGGCCACCCACGGCGGGGTCGGGAGACCCGCGCCGAACGAGGCAGAAGACCCGCGCCGAACGAGCACCTCTTGCCGGCTGCCGCCGGCCAGAGCCTAGCCCGAAGTACCGATCCGTCCCGCCACCCGCTCCAGGTAACGGACCACCGTGGACAGGAGCCTGGCGCGATCGATCGGCTTGGTGGCGTAGTCGTCACAGCCGGCGCGGAGACATTTCTGGCGGTCTTCGGCCATCGCGTGGGCGGTGAGGGCGATGATCGGGCCCCGCCAGCCGTGCTGGCGCAACTGCCGGGTTGCCGCGTACCCATCCAACTCGGGCATCTGCATGTCCATCAGGATGAGGTCGTAGGGGTTGCCCGCCGACCGCGACGCGGCCGCCTTTTGGCAGGCGATTCGGCCGTTCTCGGCCAGGTCCACGTCCAGGCCCGCCTTGCTCAGAATCAACCCGATCAACCGCTGATTATCCGGTCCGTCCTCGGCCAGCAAGACCCGGCCGTGGAGCCCTTTCGCCGGAACCGCCTCGACCAGCTTCTCCGCTTCCCCCGGGCTCGCCAGCGGCGCGTCGAGCATCGGCACCCCGTCCAATGGCCCCGGATCGACGCTCAGCGTGAACGTGCTGCCCGCCCCGGGCCGACTTTCCACCTCAATATCACCGCCCAGCATCTCGGCCAGCCGTTTTGAAATGCTCAGTCCCAGGCCCGTGCCGCCAAAACGACGAGTGGTGCTGTTGTCGGCCTGGGTAAAAGGCCGAAAGACCCGATCCGTTTGCGCCGGCGTCATGCCGATCCCCGTATCGCTCACCGTAAAAACCATGCGGGGCCCCGCCTCCGCGTCGCGCGCCAGACGCACACGGATTTCCACGCTTCCCTGCTCGGTAAACTTGATCGCATTCCCCGCCAGGTTGAGAAGGATTTGCTTCAATCGCATCGGATCGGTATGAATCGTGCGCGGAATCGGGTATTCATACTTCGTTTCCAGGGACAGACCCTTGTTTCGGGCTCGAATCCCCGTCAGCGACGCCACCTCCTCCACAATTCGTAGCGGCGAGCAATCCTCCCGCTCGACCGCCATCTCGCCCGCCTCGAACTTGGACAGGTCGAGAATCTCGTCGATCAGCCGCAGCAGGTGGCGGCCGTTGGAACAAATCGTATCCACGTGGTTCTTGTTCCTCGCGCGGATTTCGCAGGCCTCGTGCTCCGGGCACACGCAACAGCATTCCAATTCTTCTTGAAGCACCTCCGCAAACCCCAGAATCGCCGTCATCGGCGTGCGGATTTCGTGGCTCATGTTGGCCAGAAATTGGCTCTTGGCGCGGTTGGCGTCTTCGGCCGCTTCGTAGAGTTCTTCGATCGCCAATCGCTGCGACTCCAGCGCGGCCGCGTACTGCTGTAGCTCTCGCTCCGCCCGTTTTCGCTCGGTGATGTCTCGCATCACGCTCACCGCGCACCATCGGTCGTCCAATCGGACGGGAGCGATGGACATACCGACGGGAAACTCCGAGCCATCCTTCCGCAGGGCTTCCAATTCCAGCGTTTTCCCCGGCGCCGCGCCCTGGCCCGTCCCGGCGAAGTGCGCCAGGCCATCCGCCGCTTGCTGTCGATATCGCGGCGGCGCGAGGAGTTCGTGGACGTTGCACCCCATCACTTCCTCTACCGCATACCCGAATGTCTTCTCCGCGGCCGGATTCCAATAGGTCACTTTCCCGGCCGAATCCATCACGATGATCGCGTCCAGCGCCGAGTCGGTGATCGCCCGCAGCATCTGCTCGTTTCGCCGCATGCCATCTTCCGCCCGTCGGCGCTCGCTGATTTCCCGCTGCAATTTCTCCTCGTCCGCGACCAATCGCTCGTTGGCCAGGGAAAGCTCCGACAGCAGTTGCTCCTGCCGTTGCAGGCCGTCCGTGGTCGGCAGCCAGCGAACCAGCCCGAGGGCCAGCAGAAGCGTGCCGCCAAGGGAGCCCACAACCTTCTCCAAGAACGCCTCCACCGGAGTGTCGCCGACCACCACCAGCCTGTTCAACGATGCGAAGTTGTCGGTGATGTCTATCCCGCTCCCCAAACACAAGAGGAGAAAGCCGCCGAACACCAACGACCATCCCCCCCGGCAAATCCCCGCTCGATTCTTTCCCATCCTCCACAGATAGACCACCAGCCACAACAAAACGGCCGTGCGAAAACTCTCCAGGATCAGGTCTGTCATCGGTCGACCTCGAAAGCGATCGTTCTTCGCTCCAGTTGGCGCCCCTTGGATCGCACAGCCCGCTTCGGCGCCGTCCCCCGCGCGAAGACCGCGTCGGCCAGTCGGCGAGCTGTCCCGGGGCCGGTCCTGCCCCACCGGGCGGTGCCCGTGGTTGTCCGCGGGAACCACCGCCCGCCCCACAGAGCGAGCGATCCCGGTTACTACAAGGTTAGGCCATAGACGGGCCGACGGGGCCGACGGCCCGAAAAAAGCCCTCGAGAATTACGGCACTTGGGAAGGCCGCGGGCCGAGGGGGCCGCCGACCCGCACGGGGGCCGTGATTTCCACGGTCCACTACCGACAGCCCCCCTGTGCCCGATGCTGCCACCCGTCCGCTCGCGCCATGACAGGTTATAATGGGGGGTTTGCATTACCCCA
>CAYZWG010000258.1:0-8016 GCA_964481605.1 uncultured Planctomycetaceae bacterium | reverse complement strand
TTAGAGCCCGGAGACGCGGTCTGGCAGCGTTCGGCGAGGGTCTCCCGACCCCGCCGAGAAAGGACCGATGGTCTCCCACGTCAACCGCTCACGCAAATCAAGAGAGACCTTCGATCAGGCCGGCGGCGGGGTCGGGAGACCCACGCCAAACGCTGTTTGCCGGTTTCCCCCAACGTCGAGGAACCAGAGCCGTGAAAACCCTTGCCGCGGTATTGTCTATTCTGCTGCTGTTGATTCTTTGTCCCCCCGCGGCGGCCCAGTGGGAAATCGCCGTCAGCGACCAGGCCGCCCCGGTGATTCGCCGAAACCACGCCCCCGTGGTGACCGCCGGCTACAACTTCTGGGCGGCCGATTGGAAGTACGCCGGTGCCCGATGGACACTTGGCGGAGGAGGGTCCGGCGGGACGACGTTCTCCGGCTCGGTGGGCAAGCTCGGTTTGAAAATCGACGGCCGGGTCGGCGCCGTGGCGGCAAACCAACTTCGCTGGACGTGGGACGTTCGCGCGGCAGGCGACCTGGAGGGGATCATCGGCGGTGGATTGGAGTTTCAGCTCGAGCTGGAGAGCCCCACCCTGGAAGGCCGCGCGGGCGAGCCGGCCTTGCTGGCGGACAACCTGGGCTGGCGCTGGCCGGTGGCGCCGGGCCGGGAGATCGTGGTCCGCTTCGATCGGCCGGTGGCCGCGGTCTATTTTGAGCGGGGGCAGAAGAACCGTGTCCGCACCCATTTCCTCGGCTCGTCGCTGGCCAAGGGCCGGCACCGTTTCGCCATGACTGTGACGTTGCCCCAGGGAGGCCGGCAGGTCGAGTCGCCGGCGGAGCGTTACGGTCCGCTCGACACGTCCTCGTGGTACGCCGGAGCGCTGCCCTACGACGCCAGCCCCGTCGACTTGAGTTTTCTCAACCACAAGCCGGCGGGCCGGCACGGCTTCGTCACGGCCCGGGGCGACGAGCTGGTGTTTGCCGACGGCACCCCGGCGCGTTTTTGGGGCGGGAACCTCGCCGCGTACGCGATTTTCTCCGACAAGGCGCAGATCGAGGTCCAGGCCAGGCGGATCGCCCGGCTGGGCTACAATCTGATGCGTATCCACCATCACGATTCGACCGCCTGGGTGAGGCGCACGGTGATCGACAAAGGGCGGGACGATTCGCAGCACCTGGACCCCGAGGTGATGGACCGGCTCGACTACTGGATCAAGTGCCTTAAGGACCAGGGGGTCTACGTCTGGCTCGACTTGCACGTGGGGCGGCAGTTCAAGGCGGGCGACGAAATCGGCCCCGGCTTCGCCGAGATGGATCGCCGCGGCAAGGGCGCGGCCGAGGCCAAGGGCTTCTGCTACTTCAACCAGCGGATCGAGGAGTTGATGCGGGAGTTCAACCAGAAGTACCTCGACCACGTCAACCGCTACACGGAGCTGGCCTACAAGGACGATCCGGCGGTGATGGGAATCCTGCTCACCAACGAAAACGATCTCACCTGCCACTTCGGCAACCTGATGCTGGCCGACAAGCACAACCCCTGGCACCACCGCGTTTTCGAGGCCGCCGTGAAGGCCTTCGCCGGGCGCCACGGACTGCTGCCCGGCCCCACCGGCCAAACCTGGCTGCCGGGGCCTAGCAAGCTCTTCCTGGCCGACTGGGAACACGCCTGGAACCGGCGGATGCTCAAGCATCTTGACACCCTGGGCGTGCGGGTGCCCGTGGCCACGACGCAGATGTGGGGAGGGATGAACCTCTGCGGCCTGCCGCCCTTGACCGCCGGTGGAATCATCGACGTTCACAGCTACGGCCGGGCCGAGGCACTGGGTACGAACCCGCGGTACGAGCCAAACTACATCGCCTACCTGGCCAGCGGCCAGGCCTACGGCAAGCCGGTCTCGATCACCGAGTGGAATGTGCCCTACCCGGCGGCCGACCGCTTCACCGCGCCCTTGTACGTGGCCAGCCTTGCCGCCTTGCAGGGCTGGGACGCCCCCATGATCTATAACTACTCGCAGCGGGAATTCTCTCCACCGGCGCGGCCCGGCACCTGGTCGACCTTCACCGACCCGGCGCTGACCGGCTTGATGCCGGCGGCGGCCCTGCTCTATCGCCAGGGCCACGTGGCCCCGGCCCGACGCCACTACTGCCTGATGCTCGACCGGAAGTCGCTCTACTACCGGTCCGGCCACCCCCGCACGATGGCCACCCTGCGAACCTTGGTGGAGCAAAGCAAGCTTTCGATCGGCCTGCCCGACGTCGAGGAGCTCGACTGGGACCGCCAAACGACCGTGGACGACGGCACGACCGTGGTGACCGATCCGGACCGCGATTTTATCCCCCCCGGCCAGAATTTCGTCCGCTCCGACACGGGCCAACTGACCCGCGACTGGGTGCGGGGCGTCCAGGCGATCGACACCGAACGGACCCAGGCCGTGCAGGGATGGATCGGCGGCCAAGCGGTTCAACTCAGTCGAGTCGGCTTCCAGATCGAAACGCCGAAGGCCGCCGTGGCCGTCTCCAGCCTCGACGACCGGCCGCTGGGCCAGTCGGCCCGCGTGCTGGTGACGGCGATCGCCCGGGCGGTCGCTTCGGAAGGCAACCGGATGCCGTTCTTGTCGGAGCCGGTGCGAGGCGCGCTCGCCGTGGCCGGCCCGCCCGGTTTGCGCCTGGTGCCCTTGGGTGGCGACGGCCGGAAACTGCCGCCCGTCGACGCGAGCTACCAGGGCGGGCAATACACGGTTCGTCTGCCCGCCGTGCGAGGGACCCATTGGTTCCTGCTGACGACCGATCACTGAGTTCTCTCGCCGCACGTCGTGCTGTTGTGGCCGGGCACCTTGTTCACGCCGGCGAGGTCGGGAATACGCGGATTCCCGGAAACATCACTACGAGAGCGATGTTTTTTGCCCGGTTTGCCCAGGGCGTGTAACACGACCACCCCCCCCGATTGATCCGACTGCGATGCCGACTGAACGTCGATGGACCAGTTGGGCCGATCCGAAGCAATAAAGCACGGGCGGCGTCTCTGCGCCCGGATACGGATGGGTGGGAAAAAAGGCCTTCGATTGAAGGTCGCGGGATCGGGCGCAAGATTCGATAAGGAGATCGGAAAAGTGGTCAGGCAAGCGATATCATGGGCTTTCGTGGTGACGATCGTTGTCCTCTGGGAGGCGGGAGCGTTGGCCGGCGATTCCGGCGGGTTTCTCTCCGACGGCGCGTCCCTCGGCCCGGCTCCGTTGCCGCCGGGATCGGGTCTGGAGGGAGACGTTTCCTCGGTCGAGGCGGCGATCAGTCAATGGGAGCCGGCCCCCCAGGCGTATCCCACCATGGCGGCGATGTTTGCGGCGGAGGTGGCCCAGCAGCCGGCCCCGGTCGATCCCTGCTGCGATCCGGCCAAGAGGAAGGCCCTGGCCAAGGCGGTTGCCGGGGCCTACAAGGGGCTCTATTACGACAACAAGTTCGACTACCTCCGCGACCCCTGCTACAACGACTGGCATCTCGGCGAGAGCGGCAAACGGCTGCCCGTGGGCCGCTTCGGCACCTTCGACATCGGCGGCGAATACCGGCTCCGCTACCACGGCGAACGGAATATGCGAGGGCTGGGGCTGACCGGTCGGGACGACAGTTTTTTGCTCCACCGCTTCCGTCTCTACGCCAATCTGGAACTGGGCGATCGGTTCCGCGCCTACGCCGAGGGGATCGACGCGCACAGCAACTACGAAGTCTTCGGCCCGCGCCCGATCGAAGAGAACCGTACCGAGCTGCAGAACCTCTTCGGCGACGTGAAGCTCTGGGAAGGGGGGCGCGGCGACGCCTGGGCGCGGGTGGGCCGCCAGGAACTGCTCTACGGTGCCGAGCGAACCGTATCGCCGTTGGATTGGGCCAACACCCGGCGGACCTTCGAAGGCTACAACGTCATGTGGCAAGGCCGGAAGTGGGACATTGACGCCTTTTACGTCAATCCCATCAGCCCGGTCAACGGCCGGCTCGACACACCCGACCAGAGCCGGGAGTTTTGGGGTGTCTACTCTAGCTATAAAGCGTGGAAGCACACCCAGGCCGAGTTCTACTTCCTGCGGCTCGACGAAAGCGAACGCACCCCGTTCAACTTCAACACTTTCGGAACCCGCCTAAAGGCCGAACGGGGCGTCTGGCTGGGCGAATTCGAGGGTGGCTACCAGTTTGGCGACTTCGGCGCCGCCGACCACAGCACCGGTGCCTTCACCACCGGCCTGGGCCGCAAGTTCCCCGGCGTCACCTGGACGCCCGCCCTCTGGCTCTACTACGACTGGGCCGAAGGTGACGACGTGCAGGGCAACGGCTACCACCACATGTTCCCCTTGTCCCACAAGTACCTGGGTTTCATGGATCTTTTCGGGCGGCGAAACATCCAGGACCTCAACGTCCTCTTGACCGCCCAGCCGCGGAAGAAGCTCAAGCTGCTGGCCTGGTGGCACACCTTCTGGCTGCAACGGGGCGACGACGTCCCCTACACCGTGGTGATGACCCCCTACGTGGCCACGCCCGGCGGGAGCAAGGAACTGGGACAGGAAATCGACCTCGTGGCCAAGTACAAAATCACGCCGCGATCGGACATCCTCTTCGGATATTCCCACTTCTTCAGCGGCGACTGGTTCAGCACCAACCCCTCGCCGGCGGCCTTCGACGGCGACGCCGATTTTTACTATACCCAGTTTGCCATGAAATTCTGATTCGGCCGGGCCCCGCGGCTGGGCGCGAATCCGTTGCAACGCACAGGCACGGGCGGGCCTCCTGCTCGTGCCTGTGTGTTTCTTGGCGCTCGCAAGGCGACCGGCGGGGCCGGCCCCCGGGCTCACAACTCCTTGATCCGCAGATTCCGCCAGCGGACCTCCAGCGGCTTGAACTTCCCGATGCCGTGCACTTGCAGGCCGATCAGCCCCTTGGCATCGACCGAGTCGTGAAGGTCGGCACAGGGGACGCCGTTGACAAAGGTCTTGATCGAATCGCCACGGCACTCGATGCGGTACTTGTTCCACTGGCCTTCGCGGAAGGCCTTGCTGGCCTTGGGATCGTTCACGATGTTGCAGAGCCAGCCGCGTCGGGCTTCGTCGTAGATGCCGCCGGAGGTGCCCCGCGCGGCCGTGCAGATTTCCACCTGGTAGCCGAACACCCGCCCGGCCGGCCAGGTCCGCGTCCGCTTCTTGCCGTTGCTTTCGAACGCGATTTTCGTCTCCTTGTCGTAGAAGTGGCTGCGGATTTGCACGCCCGAGTTCAGTTCCGGATCGACCATCACCTCGAATTCGAGGATGAAGTCGCCATATTCCTTTTCGGTGCAGAGGAACGTGTTGGGACTTTTCTTGGCGGTGTGGCCGACAATCGCCCCGTCCTCGACGGTGTAGGTGGCCCAGCCGCTGCGGACGACCCAGCCGTCGAGTGACTTGCCGTCAAACAGCTTCACCCAGCCCTGGTCGTCGGTAGCCACTGCCGAGCCCGCGCAAGCCACAACCAGTCCAATCAAGAGCCCCCTCGCCAATGGTCGGTTCATGATTCATCTCCTTGGGGTTTCGTCAATGCTCGCCTTGGGAAACGTCCGCCGCGCCGGCGGCACATCCGCCAGTTTAGTCGGGCGGCGCACCGGTGTCGAGCGAAGGTGGCAAGACTTTGTCGTAGCCGCTCGGCGCGGGTGGCCCCGATAGCTCTGCTATCGGGGTGCCACGAGGCACGAGAGGCGAGGATTACGGCGTGCCGGACTGCCGCACGCACGTCGGCGGGGTCAGGAAACCCGCGCCGAACAGAGGGTCAGGAGACCCGCGCTGTAAACATCTTTGCGAGTCACACAATGCTTGTATCTTCCTGGTTTCGTCGAGCGGCGGCCACCGTAACCCGAAGCGTAAGCGAGGGAGACTCACCAGCCTGGAATCCCTCGCTTACGCTTCGGGTTACAATTGACGAACGTCCAGCGGCCCTTGAAGATGTTCACAGCAGTGGTCACCAGACCTGCGCCGAACAGGTGCCTCTTGCAGCTACGCCGCCCTGATAGCAGAGCTATCGGGCCACCCGCGGGAATCTTCCATGTTTCTCGCCACGGATGGCACGGATATCTCGGATCGACTCAATCAAGAAAGTGATTCGCCATGCTGTCGTGTCCCATCCGTGTGATCCGTGTAATCCGTGGTTTCACAATGATACGTAATCCGGTCCGCGGGGACGGACGGAATGCCATGGCTGGGCCGATTGCACGGTTTGTGAAGACTTTGGGTGGAAGTTTTCGCTGCCCACGGCTGGTCCGCCATCCTCCGGCTTTGTCTCGCCAAGCTAACCTTTCTTGAGAATCCATTCCTACCCCGGTGAAAGACAACCATGAAGGAGAGAGGATTGCGCGCCGTGAGCGGGCGTCGACTACGGGTGTTGCTCGTCGACGATGATCCCGCCATGCGCCGGCTGGTCGCCCACTGGCTTACCAAGGCCGGACACGAGGTGGAGGAGGCCGAGGACGGCTGCCAGGCGCTGGAGGCGATCCAGTCGCGGTGTCCCGACCTGCTGGTGACCGACTGGGAAATGCCGCGGATGGACGGGCTGGAACTCTGCCACCGGGTTCGGGAATTGAGCCTGCCGCACCGCGTCTACATCCTTTTTCTCACGGTGCGTTCCGGTTCGGACGCCTTGGTGCGCGGAATCGAAGTCGGCGCCGACGAGTTTCTCAGCAAGCCGGTCAATCGCGAGGAGTTGATCGCGCGGATTCGTGCGGCCGGCCGGATCGTGGAACTGGAACGGCGGCTGGGCGAACTGGTCCGCACCGATCTGCTCACCGGGGTGATGACGCGGCGCAGTTTCTTCCCCATTTTCGAGAAAGAGTGGCATCGCAGCCAACGCATCGGTCTGCCGCTTTCCTGCGTGATGCTCGACCTGGATTTCTTCAAGCAGGTCAACGACAACCACGGGCACCAGGCGGGAGACGCGGTGTTGAGGGTGGTGGGGGAGTTTTTCCAGGAGGCGTGCCGCGGCAGCGACACGGTCTGCCGATACGGGGGAGAAGAGTTCTGCATCCTCTTGCCGGAAACAAGCGAGCAGGACGCCGCCGTGTGGGCCGAGCGGGTGCGCCGGGGCCTGGCCGAGCGGGTGATTCCGGTGGGAACCGAATCGCTCCGCGTCACGCTCAGCGTCGGAGTCGCCGAACGTCACGACGATACCCAGTCGGTGGAGCAACTCATCGACCTGGCCGACCAGGCATTGCTCTGTGCCAAGCAGTCCGGCCGCGATCGCGTGGTTCGTTTTTCGGAAACATGCGAACTCGGCGACGCCGAGCTGTGCGATCCCACCGAAATGCAGCAATTGCTGGCCCGCTTCAAAGCCGGCGACGTGATGACGCCGACCATCGTCTGCCTTCGCAAAGATCAGAGCATAGGCCGCGCCGCCGAGTTCTTCTTGCGTTCGCGGATCAACTCCACGCCGATTGTCGACCAGCAAGGCAAACTGGTCGGCATGCTGTCGGAAAAGGACCTGATGGGGGCGCTGGCCTCGCTCTCCTCGTGGCATCGGCCGATTGGCGAGGTAATGAAACGAAACGTCATCTGCTACGATGAGGACACGCCCATCCGCAAGATCTACGAGTTCTTGTGCCGCGTGACCATTCGCCGCGTGGTGGTGGTCCGTGACGAGCGCCCCACCGGCACGATCAGCCGTGGCACCCTGCTCCGCTGGTTCCGCAATCTCGTTTGCACGGCCGGGCTGGTCAATCTCGATCCGGGCGAGTGCGAATCATCGACGGCCGCGGACGTGCCCCTGGCAACGCACGTTGCCCAGACGGCCCAGGAACTGACCACCGAGGCCGGCAGACTGCTCCACGGTGCGCAAGATGACGAGGAACTGACCGCTTGCCTGGTCGGAGCGGCAACACGCATCCAGGAACTGGTCAACGACCTTTTGGCCCATGCACATCAGGAGCACGGAACGGACGGCCGGGCAAGCATGTTGCAACTCTGGGCCTTGACCTCTGAGACCAAGGCATAATGCTGGTAGGCCGGATCACGATCCGGCAACCGTTCGGCGCGGGTCTCC
>CAYZWG010000257.1:0-8034 GCA_964481605.1 uncultured Planctomycetaceae bacterium | reverse complement strand
GCCACCCGTCCGCTCGCGCCATGACAGGTTATAATGGGGGGTTTGCATTACCCCAGCGGTGCACCTCGGTAGCCGGACTGGCAAGCCCCGCAGGGCCGGCTGTGAACCCGGCCACCGGCTGATTATAATGGGGGGTTCGCATTACCCCAGCGGCGCGCCTCGGCTGATCACGGTCACCTTGGCCCGGGACCGGACCGGGCTTTCGGCCTGAAAAGCGACTTCGTTTTTGCCGTTGTCCAAGAGCGGAACCGGCCCCCGCACGGCGACCTCGCGGAGCAACTCCCCCTTGGGCCCGTACAGCTTGCAGTCGTCCGCCGCGCTAAACTCCAGGTAGCATCCGGTCTCGATCTCCACGTCGAATACGATCGACCGGCCGCCGATCGTAATCGTCGGCTTGACGAGCTTCGTCTTCACCAGCGGCAGGGCCTTGATGGGACTGATATAGCAGGTGACCTTCTTGCCCGGCGGCAGGTTGTTGTACCACAGGCCAAGCGTCTCTACCTTGTCGAATCTCAGAGATGCGCGGTACAGAGCATAGATCGAACTGTAGGGCCATTGGTAGTCTGCGTGGCGCTCGCCCTCGGGCTCAATCAGCTCAAAATAGCGCCAACCGGTGAAATCGACGATGACATAGTGCTCGCTGATGGCTTGGTAGATGTTCTTTGGATGTCGCATCTGGAAGTTGAGTACTTCTTGCTGGGCGTCGCCGTGGATCCAAACACCCAGGGCCTGGTGGCTGCTGAGGTTCAGCGGGGGCGCAAAGGTCTTCTCGACTCTTGTCCAGGTGCCGCTTGGCGTGGGTTTGGTGCTTGAGGCGGTGTAGCAGCCGCTCTTGCGCGCGGCTTTCGACTGGGCCTGGGAGGGCTGAAGCTCGGCAGTCACTCCAGGGGCGAAAGCGCGAGCCGGAAAATCGGCCGCGGAAGTAAAGTCGGCCAGTGTGATATTGCCCGACGCGTCGTATGGTCCGGCCGCCATCAGCGCCTCGATACGAAGCCGGACAGGTTGGCTCTGGAATTTGTTGTTCGTCTGCCAGGTGCTGCTGGGATCGCCAATGCCGGTGACTTTGTGCTTGGCATACTGAACCTGCTGGAACTGCCATCCTTCTTCGAGGCTGCCGATCAGAGTGTATTCGTCGCCCGGGACTCGCAATTGGGCCTTGATCGATTCCGGCACCTTTCTGGAATGTCGCAGGTCCTCATAGCGTTTGAAGATCGGGGCCAGCCTGGCAAATGCCGGGGTTTTCGTGGCATTGCTCGGATTGATGCCCTGCAACGAGAAACCAACGTTGGTGCCGATGCACTTGCACATCAGGTATTCGATGTCGTCGGTGAAGGTGGGTTCTCCTTGCGGTCCGGACCAGGTCTTGACCGCCCACCACCCCAGATGACCCGGCAGGAACATCCGGCGGCCGTTCTCGTTGCCCCGGCAGTGTATGTCGATGAAGTGCTTATGGCTTCTGGTGGGGTGGTCCAGCGCTCCGACACGCGAGCGGACATACCACAGATGGTGGTGAAACGTGCTCATTTCCATCAGTGCGGGCTTCTCGAGTCGCTTCCATAGCTCGAAGACGAACTTCGAGCCGTAATGCCACGAGTTCTCGCGACCACCGATGAGGTCGCTGCCATCCAGAGCGTCCAAGTACATCATGTCGAAGCCGCACTTGTTGTAGGTCTCGGCCAGCTTGCCCGCGACCTCCGAGAACAACGTCGAGTCACCATCGGGGGCAAAGTGCCCGAAACATTCCTTGAGATGATGCACCTTGGCACCCTGTGGGTGGGCCGAAACACGCGTGCCGCAGACGCCCCGTTTGCAGCCGGTCATGGCGCAGGGCGGTTTCTTGGAGATACCGCTGTAGGTGATCAGTTCGTCGTCGATCCGCAACGTCACGCTGTTCCGCACGAAGGTGCCGACCACTGCGGACAGTCCCTCGGTGGACTCCGCCACGGGGACCGTGACGGAGTCCGGCGCGAGCGCCTGGGAGAGCGTGAACGTGGCGTCTTCCGCCAGCCGAGGGTCGGGCACGGGTGTCACCCAGGGGCAGGCCTTGCTGATGAAGAACGCAAAGGTGTGCAAACCGACCGCCAGGTCCGCCGCGTGGAGTTTGTCGACCACGGCCTTGAGGCTGTCGAGCCCCCGTGGATAGAGTGCGGGCACGGGGACGTAGTCGCCGTGTCGACAGGGGCCGATAATGTTGATTTGATTCATCCCCAGGTCTTGGGCCAACTTGATCCAATCGTCCACCGTCTGCTCGGATACACCGCCGGCAAAGAGATACGAGCCCTGGTTGATCTCCTGTCCCAGCGCCCAGGGGCCGCCGATGGGTGAGTGTGGCAACTCGCCGGCCGCGCCGACCACCGTCTGCATCAACCGGCGAAGCTCGCCCTCCGGACAGGCCAACCACGCCACCTTGGCCCCGGCGAGTCCGAACCGCGGGTAGCAGATGGCACGAAGACGGCTGGCCGCCCGAGGCAGCTCGTGGACGTTCGTCTGAAGGTTCAACGCCAGCGCGCAGGCCGAAAGGGGCTCCCCCAGCGCTCCCTTGAGCGTCAGCCGCAGGTCGGCAAACACCAACTCCTCGACTTCGTCCCCCTCGACCGATTCGACCTCAAACACGAAGTAATCCTTGTGCGCCGTGGTCTTCACCACCGCGCGGACCCCCGAGTCGCCAAACCGCAAGCGGAGTCGCCCGTCGGCAAACCCGGCCGCCGAGGCGGCAAAGTCCTTGCCCGACCGCTTCACGCTGGCCACCACGTTGGTCGCCGCCGGCAGGCAGTAGTCCTTGCCGTTGCTCTTGTCGAGGAAGTGGAGGTTGCGGCCGTCGGCGCCGACGACGTATTTCACGTAGCGATTCTCCAGCGTACAGACCGGTTCCGGTGGGGCCGCCGCGGTCAGGGCCGGAGCCGAAAGCCCCGCCGCCACCAAGCCGGCACTGCCCGAGACGAACTCGCGTCGCGTGAGATGGTATCTCATCCGATGCCTCCCTTTCTCGCTTTTGGCGACTGCATGGTAGCCCCGTAGGCCGGATCGTGATCCGGCACCGTAGAACGACCGTTCCGCTCCCGCACGGTATCTTGCTCGATCCATGCCGGGTCGTGACCCGGCCTTGCCCGATGGAGTTGATCCGAGATATCCGTGCAATCCGTGGTGAAAAACACGGAAGATTTTCGCGGAAAACGGCAGAACCGGTGGATTACCTCAGATTGTAGCCCCGCCATCCGCCCAGCAACAACCTGGGCAGGGCTGCCGCGCGGTTCCGCCTGGCCCGGGCGGCAAAAGAGATGGCGCTGGGTGGCGACCGTGGGACTGCCACCGGCGACGGACTGGCTACGGCGAGGGCAGCGTCGTGGCCGTGATCTGTCCCAGCCAGGTGACCGCCGTGAGGGTCACGATCAGCCCCAGCAGGCAGGCCATCGTCCAGGCCACGGCGGTGGCCCTCTTGGCGCGATTCAGAAGCGATCTTGCCCGATTCATGGCGATGGTCCCATCATTTTCCCCCCTCCGGCGGTGCAACATAGCTGGCCGGCCGCCGCCCGCGGTTTCCGGGCGGCTCCCTGGTGGGGGGCCCGCCAAACCCTACGTTATCTTTTCCGCCCCGGCAAGGGTCCCGTTTCGCCCCTCGTGGACCCCACCGCATCGCCCCAGCCGGCTCGAACGCCCCCAGGGTTCCAGCCCTCCCTTATAGAACGGCCGCCGCCGCGGGCACAAATTTTGGTCTGTCCAAAGTGTCGACTTCGCTGCCGGCCGGGTTTTCGGCCCCCTGGGCCTTTCCGCAACGAACAGCGCCGACCGCGGGAACCGGCGATCGTTGACTATGGATTCCGCCCTGCATAAATAACTACGAAATCGGTGCCGTTCCGGGAGGCAACGCCCGAGGGGCGCGATGGGAAGACACCCGTATCCGCAAGTTTTTTGGAGGAATCGTGGAATGAGCGTGTTGGTTGGCAAAGAAGCCCCTGATTTCAAGGCCGAAGCGGTGATGCCGGACGGCTCGTTTCAGGAGGTTTCGCTTTCGGACTACCGTGGGAAGTACGTCGTGCTGTTCTTCTATCCCTTGGACTTCACGTTCGTCTGCCCCACGGAGATCATCGCTTTCTCCGAGGCGATCGAGGAGTTTGAGAAGCTCGGCGTGCAGGTGCTGGGCTGCTCGATCGACAGCGCGTTCACCCACCTGGCGTGGCGAAATACGCCGCGGAACCGGGGCGGCTTGGGCGACATCCAGTATCCCCTGGTGGCCGACCTGGACAAGAAAATCGCCCAGGCCTACGACGTCCTGCTGCCGGCGGGAATCGCCCTGCGGGGACTGTTCCTGATCGACAAGCAAGGCCACGTCCGCCACCAGGTGGTCAACGATCTGCCCTTGGGCCGAAACGTTCAGGAGGCCCTGCGGATGGTCAAGGCGCTGCAATTCCACGAGTCCAACGGCGAGGTCTGCCCCGCCAACTGGGACGAGGGGAAAGCCTCGATGAAGCCGGACCCCGTGGGAAGCCAGGAGTACTTCTCCAAGGAATTCGCCTAAGCCGCGAATTCGCCGGGGCAACTTGAATCAAGACGCGAGCCGGGCAAGTCGATGACTCCTTTTTGGGGCGGGCCCGGCTCGCGCTGTTTTCTTCCACCCGCTCGGCGAGGGTCTTCCTGTGCGGCACGAAATATCATCCGGCGGGAAGGCGCGAGATGTCGGCGTGCGGGCAGTGCCTCGGGCTACGTGGTGTGGGAAGGCAAGCGCGAGGACGTGAGGCGTCCGCGGGCTCGAGAGCGGGAAGGACGACGGCTCGACCCTGAAGGTCCGCTTGCGGACCTACGAATCGGCACGCCAGTTGGACCAACTGCACGCGATCGTGCTGCGAGCCTTCTCGGCCGGCGTGAGCGGCCGCCAGATGGGCGATGTCCATCCCCAGTCGCCGGCGTGAGCAAGTCGAGCACAAGCGCGTCTTTGGGTTCAAGCGGGCAAGAAACTGGTGGACGAGCTTCGCGGGCGTGAGATCGTCTTGCACATGCCGGGCGTGCCGTCGACACTGCACAAAAGCCTGTTGAGCACGAACCTGATCGAGAACTCACCAGCGCAATACGCGTCGCAAGCTGGGGCGAGTGACCCGCTTTCGGGCGGAGACGGATCAGGCGTCTCGTTGGCTGGCGTACGCCTTGCTGGAGGTGGAGAAAGGATTCCGTCGCATCTCGGGCTGGCGAGACCTTCAGGTGTCGGCTCGAGCGTTGGAGCATCCTCCCTCGGCGGCGCGGTCCCGACCAATAGTTGACGTCAACACCAAATCGTAGTAGCGTAACTTTCCAGGAAACCAACGCCAGTTCTAACCATCAGAGGGACATCCCCTGAGGAAACGGACCGGCGGCCCCCGCGCTGGCCGGGCACTCCCCGCCACATTAGAATGTTGCCGTCGCGGAAAATCCGAAGGACGGGCGGGAAATCCCGCCGAGGGCACGTACCGCGCCAGGCCAGACGACACGCAAGCAAGACGGAGGCGCCCACTCCATGACCGACCAGACGAGTTCCCGACGTACCTTCCTGAAGCAGACGGCGCTGGTGGGAGGTTCGGCCGCGGTGGCCGCGTGGACCGCCGGGCGCGCCCCGGCCGCCCAGACGAAGACGCTCCACCTGGCCACGAACCAATACCCCTGGTTCACTTTCTACCGCCGCCGGGGAAAGGATTTCAACGCCTCGCTGGACCATGGCATCGAGTCGGTCGCCGGCGCGGGTTTGGACGGCTTCGAACCGTTGGCCGTCTCGGTCGCGGACGTGGATCGGCTGGTGCCGCTGCTGCAGAAGCACGGCCTGGAGATGCGCTCGCTCTACGTCAACAGCACGTTGCACGTGAAGGACCAGATCGCCAAGAGTTTCCAGCAGGTGCTGGCCATCGCCGAGAAAGCCAAGGCGGCCGGGACGAGGATCATCGTCACCAACCCCAGCCCGATCCGCTGGGGCGGCCCGGAAAACAAAACGGACACCCAGTTGAAAGTGCAGGCCAAGGCCCTCGACCGGCTGGGGCGCGAGTTGAAGTCGAGGGGCCTCACCCTGGCCTATCACAACCACGACATCGAGCTCCGCAACGCTGCCCGGGAGTTCCACCACATGATGCTGGCCACGGATCCGGAAAACGTGACGTTTTGCCTGGACGCACATTGGATCTTCCGCGGCTCGGGCGATTCGTGCGTGGCGCTGTTCGACGTGCTGAAGCTGTACGGGCGGCGGGTGACGGAGTTGCACCTGCGGCAGTCGGCCGGCGGAGTCTGGACCGAGGCGTTCGGGCCGGGCGACATCGACTATCCGGCCCTGGCGGCGTACCTCCTGGAGATCGGAGTCCGCCCCCACCTCGTGCTGGAGCAGGCGGTGGAGAAGGACTCGCCCGACACGATGGACGCGGTCGAGGCGCACCGCAAGGGGGCGGCGTACGCGCGAACCGTGTTTGCGGCGTTTGCGGGGTAAGGATCGTCGCGGCACGGGAGTTGGAGCGAACCGCGTTTCCGCTTGTGCCGTGGCCGGCCGCCACGACCCCACGGCCGGAAAAGGCGATGGGGGATTCCTCCAGATGCACCATCCCCAGGTGGCTCTCCCGCAGGACGATCATGGACCACGCCACACTGATCGCCGTAATCTTCTTCGTGACCGACCTGGTGATTCGGGTGGGACTGTCGGTTCGGGTGATTATGCGCCGCCGCCCGGTGGGGGTTTCCCTGGCGTGGCTGTCGATCATTCTCATCCTTCCCGTGGGCGGGGCCGTGATCTATCTGCTCATCGGAGAGACCCGGCTGGGAACGCGACGGGCCGAACGGGCCGCACGAATTCACGCGCCCTACGTGGAGTGGCTCTCCGATTTGAGAACGCGGTGCCGCGTCGACTGGTCGCGGCGGGGAACCGAATGCGAGCCCCTGGCCCGGTTGACCGAGGCGGCCGTGGGCATTCCTGCCATGCCGGGTAACGATCTCGAACTGATTACCGATACCGAAGCCGTGCTGCGGTCGATGATCACCGATATCGACGCCGCCCAGCGCACCTGCCACATGGAATTCTACATCTGGGGACTGGGGGGCACGGCCGACGAGGTGGTCGAGTCGCTGTTGCGGGCGGCCGGGCGGGGGGTGATCTGCCGCGTGCTGGTCGACGCGGTGGGAGGCGCCGACTTTTTGCGGAGTTCCTCGGCACGGCGGCTGCGCCAAGGGGGCGTCCACCTCTGCGAGGCCCTCCCCGTCGGCTTCATCCGCTCGCTGTTCGTGCGACTCGACCTGAGAATGCACCGCAAGATTGTGGTGATCGACGGCCGCGTGGGCTACACCGGCAGCCTCAACCTGGTCGACCCCCGCTACTTCAAGCAGGACTCCGGCGTGGGGCAGTGGATCGACGCCATGGTGCGGGTGCGAGGACCGGCCGTGGAAGGATTGGGGATTACCTTCCTGGAAGACTGGGAACTGGAGACGGCCGAAGGGGTCGAGCGGCTGCGCAAAACCGGCGACGTGCGGCCACTGGAGGAAGAAGGGGAGTCGGCCGTGCAGGTCGTGCCCTCCGGGCCGGTGATCGACAGCCACGCCATCCAGCAGGTTCTGCTGATGGCAATCTACGCGGCTCGCAAGGAGTTGATCCTTACCACGCCCTACTTCGTGCCCGACGAGGTGCTGCTGACGGCCCTGGTTTCGGCGGCCAATCGGGGTGTCGACGTGACGCTCATCCTGCCGGCCAAGAACGACTCCGTGCTGGTCGGATACGCCAGCCAGGCCTTCAAGGTCGATCTGCTCTCGGCGGGGATCGAGATCGCCCTGTTTGAAGGCGGCCTGCTGCACACCAAGTCGATTACCGTGGACGGCGAGTTCAGCCTGTTCGGATCGCTCAACCTCGATCCGCGAAGCCTGTGGCTGAATTTCGAGATCACCCTGGCGGTCTACGACCGCGGATTTACCCAGCGCCTGCGCCGCATCCAGCAATCCTACGTCGAGCAATCCACGCTGATGGATTTTGACACCTGGCGGGCGCGCTCGATGAGGGCCCGATTGACGGAGAACGCGGCGCGGCTGTTGGCGCCGCTGTTGTAG
>CAYZWG010000256.1:0-8049 GCA_964481605.1 uncultured Planctomycetaceae bacterium | reverse complement strand
GAAGCGGAGCTTCGCGGAAGTGCGGTCCCAAGCTGGAGCTTGGGACCGAGGAAAGCTTCCACCTGGTTCCCAAGCTCCAGCTTGGGAACCATCAACCATGAACCACCAACCATCGCCATGCCCCTCCTGACCGAACCCGTCGCGCTGTCGCAGTACCTCGTGGTGGGGGCCGTGCTGTTTACTTGCGGCATCCTCTGCATGGCCACCAAGCGCAACGCGCTGGGCGTGCTGATGGGCGTCGAGCTGGTGCTCAACGGGGCGGCGATCAATTTCGTCGCCTTTTCCAACCCGTTGCTCCGCGGCGACAGCCGATTCGCCACCGGCTTGGACGGCCACCTGATCACCCTGTTCGTGATCGTGCTGGCGGCCGCCGAGGCCGCCGTGGCCCTGGCAATCGCCTTGAGCTTCTACAATAATCACGCCACCATCGACGTCGACGAAGGGGACGAGCTGAAGGGCTAATGGAACTCGCCACGCTGCTACCGCCGCTGTTGCTCGTCGCCTGGCTGTTGCCCTTGGCGTCGTTCGCGGCGATCGTCTTTTTCGGGTCGCGGATGGGTCGCGCCGGCCACGCGGCCGGTTACGTGGCCACCGGGGCCATCGGGGCGTCGTTGCTCCTTAGCCTGGTTGCCCTGTTCGCCTGGCTGGGACACTATCCGCCCCAGCCACCGCACCACGCCCAGCAGGCGGCGGCCCAGCACACCGCGGCCGAGCCGGCCGATTCGCCCGGCGGCGAGGAAACCGCGCCCCACTCCGCCGGCGCCCAACGGGCATCCAAGCCCGCCCTGTCCGGCCAGTGGTACACCCTCTGCCGCTTCGGTTCGCTACGGCTGACCATCGGCTACTACATCGACGCCCTCACCCTGGCCATGTTCGTGATGGTCACGCTGATCTCCACCTGCATCCACGTCTATTCCTTCGGCTACATGCACGAGGAGTTGGACGACGTGAGGGACCCCCTGGTCACCCTGGCCAACGGTCGGACCCTGGTCCGCCCGGGCCGCTTCCACCGCTTTTACCAGTACCTCTCGCTGTTCTGTTTCAGCATGTTGGGGCTGGTCGTGGCCGGCAACCTGGCGATGGTCTTCATCTTCTGGGAGTTGGTCGGCATCTGCTCCTACCTGCTGATCGGCTTCTACGTCGAGCGCCACAGCGCCTCGACGGCGGCCAACAAGGCCTTCATCGTCAACCGGGTGGGCGACTTTGGCATGATTATCGGCCTGATGGCCCTCTGGGCGGGGCTGGGAACGCTGGCCTTCGGCGACGTCGAGCAGCCCGGCGGCCCGGCCCGGCCCGGCATCTTCAGCCAGGTTCGCCCCGCCCAAAACGCCCACGCGCTGACCGTGCCCGATGGCATGGTCCGGCTGGCCGCGCGCCACCGGGTCGAGGCCATCTATCGCCAAACCGGCGACGCCCGCCTGGCCGAGACGATGATCGCCCAGCGGATCGCCCCGTGGCGCGGCGAGGGTTACGGCTACGGTCTGTTGCTGATCGCCGGGCTGGGAATCTTCTGCGGCTGCGTGGGCAAGAGCGCGCAGTTTCCGCTCCACGTCTGGCTGCCCGACGCCATGGAGGGCCCCACGCCGGTCAGCGCGCTGATTCATGCCGCCACGATGGTGGCCGCCGGCGTCTACCTGGTGGGCCGCTTCTACCCCGTGTTCACGCCCGAGGTCCTCCTGGTGATCGCCTGCATCGGCACGATCACGCTGTTCATGGCGGCCACGATCGCCATCGTGGCGACCGACATCAAGCGGGTGCTGGCCTATTCCACGGTCAGCCAACTGGGCTACATGATGATGGCCCTGGGCGTGGGCGGTTGGGCGGCGGGGCTGTTTCACTTGTTTACCCACGCCTGTTTCAAATCGCTGTTGTTCCTCTGCTCCGGCTCGGTGATCCACGCCTGCCATACCAATGAAATGCCCGAGATGGGCGGCCTGCGGAAGAAGATGCCCTGGACCGCCTGGACGATGATGGCCGGCTGCCTGGCGATCTCGGGGGCGGGAATTCCGCTGTTGATCGGGCTGAGCGGCTTCCACTCGAAGGACGCCATCCTGGCCCAGGCGTTTTCCTTCCAGCGGCACACGGCCGGCCAGGGCTGGATCTTCTGGGTGGCCGCCGCCGGGGCGGCAATCACCGCCTTTTACATGTTCCGCCTCTGGTTCATGACCTTTGCCGGCCGGCCAAGAAACGAACACGTCGCCGAGCACGCCCACGAATCGCCGCCGGTGATGACCATCCCCCTGGTGATCCTCGCCACCTTGGCGGTGATCGCCGGCTGGACCATTCCCTGGACCAACCTGGGACTGGTCAACCTGCTGGAGCAGGCCCGACCACTGGGGACCGCCGAGGGCATCACCGGAGGACTGGACCTGCCCCGGCTGGTAATGCCGGCGGAATACCTCTCCCACGAGCCGTCCGTCCACGTGCCGGTCTCCTGGATCGCCTTCGGCACGGCGCTGGCGGGTTTTCTCTTGGCCACGGCGTTTTACGGCCTCCGCAAGCTCGACCCGGCCCGGGCGAAAAACGCCTTCCGCCCGGTTTACGGGTTTCTTTGGAACAAATGGTTTTTTGACGAGCTTTACCAGTTGATGTTTGTCCGGTCGGCGTTGGCCGCCGCGTGGCTGGCCGCCTGGTTCGACCGCAAGGTGATCGACGGCATCGCCGACGGCCTGGCCCGCCTCACGGTCGGCGTGGCCCGGCTGGACCGGCTGATCGACGAGCACCTGGTCGACCGGATGGTCAACGGGATCGCCGCCTCGACGTACGGGCTGGGGCTTCGGCTGCGGCCGATCCAGTCGGGCCGGCTGCGGCAATACGTGATGATGATCGCGCTTTCCACGGTGACCCTGTTCCTCCTGGTCAGCGTTTACCGGCACTACGCGATAGGACTTTGAGCCGGCCGGCCCACATCGCGCCGGTCAGCAAGAAACGCAACAACGAAACCCGGGAGGGCGAGGCTCCCCCCATTACCACCTGGTTCCCAAGCTCCAGCTTGGGAACCGACGACCGACATCAGCTTCCCCTGGTTCCCATTTCCACCTGGTTCCCAAGCTCCAGCTTGGGAACCGAGACCGACCTCGGCCTGCGTGCCATCACGCACCCCACCATCCACCCCGACAGAATCACCACGATGTTTACCAACCCGATCATCCTGTTGAGCCTGATTGTCTTTTTGCCCGTGGCGGGGGCGCTGGTGATCATTCTCCTGCCGCACCGCGACGAGGAATTCATCAAGCGGTTCTCGCTGGTGGTCACGGCGTTGGTTCTTCTCTTGACGCTTTTCGTGGCGATTCCCTCGGGCGCCGACCCGGCCTCGCCCCCGGCCGACGCACCGGTGCAGTTCACTCTCGGCGTGGCGGGAATGCAGCACGCCTTCAGCGTCCCCTGGATTCCCTCCTTCAACATTTATTACGCCATGGGGATCGACGGCATCAGCTTCCCCCTGGTTCTGCTCACTGCGTTTTTGAGCGCGCTGGCGATGTGGGCAAGCTGGCCGATCACCAAGCATGTCAGGGCCTACTGCGCTCTGTTTTTGCTCTTGGAGACGGGCATGTTGGGCGTCTTCGTGGCGCTGGATTTCTTTCTCTTCTACGTCTTCTGGGAGGTGATGTTGCTGCCGATGTATTTTCTCATCGGCATCTGGGGAGGGCCGCGCAAGGAATACGCCGCGATCAAGTTTTTCCTCTTCACGCTGGTGGGTAGCGTGCTCATGCTGGTGGCCTTATTGATGCTCTATTTCAACAGCGATCTGACCCGGCTGACACCCCAGCAGCTTGCCGCCGCACACGTTCACGCCGGCGTGGTGGAAACCGTTCGCCAGTCGGACCAGCCGTTGCACACCTTCAACCTGTTGGCCCTGGCCGAGATCGGCCAACTGCCCCACTCGCCCTTCGACGCGTCTCTCTGGGGCCACTCGCTCCAGTGGTGGGCGTTCCTCCTGTTGCTGATCGGCTTTCTCATCAAGGTGCCGGCGGTACCGCTGCACACCTGGCTGCCGGACGCCCACGTCGAAGCCCCCACGCCTATTTCGATGATCCTGGCGGGGGTGCTGTTGAAGATGGGCGGCTATGGAATCATTCGCATCTGCTACCCCGTCTGTCCCGACGCGGCCTACGAATTGGCCTGGCTGGTTTGCACGGTGGGCGCCGTGAGCATGGTCTACGGGGCCTTCGCCGCCATGGCCCAAAAGGACTTCAAGCGGCTGGTCGCCTACAGCAGCATCTCCCACATGGGCTATGTCGTGCTGGGGTTGGGCGTGTGGACAATCACCGCCGGCACCGCCTTCAACGGCGACTACTGGAAGATGGGCATGAACGGGGCCATGTTCCAGATGATCGCCCACGGGCTGAGCTCCGCCGGCATGTTCTTCCTGGTGGGCGTCGTCTACGATCGCGTCCACCATCGCAACCTTGACCAGTTCGGGGGGTTGTTCGACAAGATGCCGGTTTATACGGGCCTCTCCATGGGAATCTTCTTCGCCGCCCTGGGGCTGCCCGGCCTCTGCGGGTTCATCGGCGAGGTGCTGGTGATTCTTTCCGTCTGGAACTACGGCCCGGCCCTGGCCGTGGTGGCCGCCTCGGTGATGATTCTCACCGCCGGCTATATCCTTTGGACCATCCAGCGGGTCTACCTGGGCGCCGAGTACCAGGGCCCCCACGCGGAGGCGCTGGTGCCAATGAGCCGCCGCGAGATTGCCATCGCCGCGCCGCTCTTGGCCTTCGCCATTCTCTTGGGCGTCTATCCCCAGGCGCTGCTGAACTACACGGCGCCGAGCGTGAACAAGACGGTCGATGATTTGGGCCGGTGGATGGTCCACGTCAAGCAGCCCGCCCTGGGAATCTCCACGGCCGGCCCGGTGGTGGCGCCGCCATGGGATCCGGCCGCTGCTGCTCCGGCCGCTGCTGCTCCGGACGACGTGGCCCCATCCGGCCGGCCGGCGGCCGCGGTGGCCCTGGCCGGCCCGGCTCCATTGGGATGGGAGGACGAACGCCAACCGTGAGCTTGCAGGAACTGACGAACTACGCCTTCAACGACACGCTGGCCCCGTCCCTGGCGGCGTTCTGGCCCGAAGTGGTCCTTTGCGCCACCATCGTGGCCATGCTCGTCGCCGCGATGTTCGGCCTCACACGGCGATTTGGCGCCTATCCGGTGATGATGATCGGCGTGCTGCTGGCCCTGGGGCTGGCGCTGGCCACCAAGACGCCCGCGAAACCGGTGGAGATTTTCACCGGGATGCTGGTCCACGACACCTTCGCGCTGGCCATGCGACGGCTGCTGCTGTTGTTTACCCTGTTGTTCGCGGCCTTCACCCGGCTGGCCGGCGTGCCCGAAAAGTCGGAGTCGACCGAGTTCTACGTGCTCACCCTGGGCGCCATCCTGGGGATGTGCCTGATGGTCTCGGCCAACCACATGATGATCGTGTTTCTGGGCATCGAGATGGCCAGCGTGCCGTCGTACGTGCTGGTCGGTTTCTTGCGGCGTCGGCAGGGCACGGAGGCGGCGCTGAAGTTTGCCGTGTTCGGCGGCGGCACGGCGGGCGTGATGCTCTACGGAATCAGCCTGCTGGTGGGCACCCTGGGCTCGGCCCACCTGCCCACCATGGCCGCCCGGCTGGCCACGTTGCTGGCCGGTCCACCCGGCTCGGCCCCCACGCTGGTGCTGGCCCTGGGGGGATTGATGCTGATGGTGGGCATTGCGTTCAAGCTTTCCGCGGTGCCGTTCCACTTCTGGGCGCCCGACGCCTTCGAGGGCGCCTCCGCCGAGGTGGCCGCCTTCCTCTCCATCGCCTCGAAGGCCGCCGCCCTGGCCCTGTTGGTCCGCTTGACGCTGGGACTGGGCCACGTCGGTGCTGCCGGACCGTTGCCGTTGCCACCGGCCTACCAAAGCGTGGTCGCCCAGTCGGGCGACGGATCGGACACGACGCCCTCGCCCGAGGCGATCAGGCTGGTTCGACTCGCCGGCCCCGACGCCGCCACCCCCGCCCTGGAGCCGGCTCGCCAGTACATGGGCTGGCTCGTCGCCCTGCTGGCCGCCCTCACCTGCACCTTCGGCAACCTCGCCGCCTACGGCCAGACGAACATGAAACGGCTGTTGGCCTATTCTACCATTGGGCACGCCGGCTACATGATGATGCCTGTCGCCGCGGCGGTGTTCGCCGCCGGCGGCGACTATGGCGTCTCCCGCGCAGCCGTCGCCTCGCTGGTTTTCTATATTTCCGTCTACATCTTCATGAACCTTGGCGCGTTTGCCCTGGTGGCCTTCCTGCGAAACGAGATCGGCAGCGAGGAGATCGCCGACTACGCCGGGCTCGTCCGCCGCTCGCCGGGAGTGGTCGTCTGCGCCGCGGTGATCCTGTTCAGCCTGGTGGGGCTGCCTCCCTTGGCCGGGTTCGCCGTCAAGTTCGCCATCTTCGCCCGGGTTCTCGACGCCGGCCTGCTGTCGCTGGTGGTGATCGGCGTGCTCAATACGGTGGTCAGCCTGTTTTACTATCTCCGCGTGGTTAAGGTGATGGCACTCGATCCGGAGCCCCAGGATCGCCCCGCACCCACCCTCTCGCTCGGTTCGAACCCCGGCTTTTACCTCTTGATCATCGCTTCGCTGTTGGTCATCGTGGGCATCTGGTGGGACTCGCTCTACCAGCAGGCCCAGGTGGCCGCCTCGTCTCTCCTCTTCTGAGCCCACGGACCTCTCCTGCCCATGACCCGTTCCGATCCGATCCCGGTGCTCAACCGCTTGCTTCCCCTGCTCTGGCGGTCGCTGCCGTCCTACCTGGCCGACACCCGCCCCCGACCGGGCCGAGGGCCGGAAGAGCTTCACGAGGCGATTTGCCAGATTGCCGCCGAGCAGCATCTTCTGGCCGGCGAGATCGTGGAGGCCATCCGCCGGCTGGGAGGCTTGCCCCATTACGGCCGTTTTCCCATCCGCTTCACGGCGATCAACGACCTGGCCCTGCCGTTTCTGGCCGGCCAGGTGATTCGCTCCGCGCAGCTCCAAAGGGAATCCATCGCCCAGGCCGCGAGCCAACTAGAAGACTGGCCCCGGCTGAAACGGCTGGCCGAGCGAATCGGCGAGACGCTCCAGGCCCAGACGCGGTTCCTGCAAGAGCGTCTCGACCACCAGCCGGCCACCGGCGGCTGAGCAAGCGCATGGCCTGGATCGACACCCACGCCCATCTCGACGACGAGCAATTCGACGGCGACCGGCCGCAGGTGATCGCCCGCGCCGAGGCGGCCGGCGTGGAGGCGATTCTCTGCCCGGCCATCACCGCCGACTCGTCCCAGGCGGTCCTCCGTCTTGCCCAGCAGTTCCGCATCGTCCATGCCGCCGTGGGGATTCAACCCAACTACTGCGGCCAGGCGGCCGAAGGCGATTGGGATCGCGTGGTGGCCCTGGCCGATCGGCCCCGGGTCGTCGCCCTGGGCGAGACCGGCCTGGATCGCCACTGGGACTTCACCCCGTTTGACGTGCAGCAGGACTATTTCGATCGGCACCTGCGACTGGCCCAAGCGCGGGACCTGCCGGTACTGATTCA
The DNA here is from genome assembly GCA_964481605.1 of uncultured Planctomycetaceae bacterium. Lineage (GTDB taxonomy): Bacteria > Planctomycetota > Planctomycetia > Pirellulales > Thermoguttaceae > CAYZWG01. Next base: position 518 of record CAYZWG010000256.1, on the reverse strand, counting down.
TTGCCGCCAGGCGGAGGCCGAGTTGCTCTCCATGTTGAACCAGGCGGCCGCCCGGGCAGCGCTGCGGGGCGTGCTCCATGCCTTCAGCGGCGATACCGCGTTTGCCCTGGAGTGCCTCGAACTGGGGCTCTACGTCAGCCTGGCCGGACCCGTCAGCTACACCAACAAGAAGTTCGAGCCGCTTCGCCAAGCGGCCCGCGGCGTGCCGCCCGATCGGCTGCTGCTGGAGACCGACAGCCCCTACCTTGTGCCGCACCCGTTGCGCGGCAAGCAGAAGCGAAATGAGCCGGCGCTAGTGGTGCACACGGCCCGGCGGCTGGCCGAGTTGCGAGGCGAGACGCTGGAGGAACTTGCGGCGCTGGCCACGGCCAACGCCCGGCGGCTGTTCGCCCTGGGCTAGCCCCAAGACTGTTGAATGAAGCCGGCGCAGCGCTCGGCGCGGGTCTCCCGAACGGGTAGCCCAGGTTCTTGAACCTGGGCCGGCGGCAGCCGGCAAGAGGTCAGGGAGCCGGTGGCGA
>CAYZWG010000255.1:1813-8053 GCA_964481605.1 uncultured Planctomycetaceae bacterium | reverse complement strand
ACCTCTTGTGGCACCAGCCACACCGGTTCAAGAACCGGTGCTACCCAGGAATGAACCGGTGCTACCCACGAATGAAGACCCGCGCCGAACCGTCCGCTAACCCTCGCGAATCTCTCGCTTGGCGGGGTCGTAAATCTGCCGCCGGCCGGTGTCGTGGGCCTTGACCGCCATGATCACCGCCACCGCGTGCCGGTAGCCCGCTTCGATCGGCGCCCGGCAGGTGCCGCGGCTGCGAATGCACTGTAGCCAGTCGAGAAAGTGGTCGGGCGTTTCGATCGGTTCGACGGGCGTCTCGGCGGCCAGTTCGCCTTTGCTCCGGGCGCCGGCGGCGGAAATCTTGGGCGCGTTCCAGGGCGTCATGTCGAGGGTGCCGTGCTCGCCGTAGAAATGGATGCGGTTGCCGTTGGAGTTGCTGAAATTGGTGCAGTAGCTGACCATGAAGCCTTCGGGATAGGTCCAGACCGCCTGGACCTGATCGGGGCAGGTGAACTCGTGCTCGTCGCGGAAGGTGAAGATACCCGCCTGGGCCACCACGCTTTGAGGAAACTTCGCCCCGGTGACATAGTGGATCAGGTCGATGAAATGGCTGGCCAGGCCGGGGATCGGCCCGTCGGAGAAATCGCGCACTCCGTACCAGCCGGTGAAGTGGTCCGCGCGGAAGGGGCGCATGGGCCGGTCCATGAGGAATTCCTGCCAGTCGACGTCGCTTTTTTTGGCCTCGGTCATGCGGGAATACCAATAGGGCTTGGTGCCGTTGCGGACCTGCTCGATGCGGGAGATGTCGCCGAGTTTTCCTCCCTGGACCAGTTGCCGCGACGCCGTGCTGGTGGGGTAGCTTCGCACCTGGGTGCCGATCTGGCAGACCACGCCCGAGGCCTTCACCGCGTCGCAGGCCCGCTTCAGTTTCTCTAAATCCATGGCCAAGGGTTTTTCGCAGTAGACGTCCTTGCCGGCCTTGGCGGTCGCCTCCAGGTGGGTGGTGTGCTGGTGGTCGCAGGAGGCGATCATCACCGCGTCGACTTCGTCCATCGCCAGCAGATCACGATAGGAGACCATCGCCTTGGCCGGCCGGCCGTACCACTGCTTGACCTGCTCGGCGGCCGCCTCCCGCCGCGGCTTCCAGGGATCGGCCACGGCGATGATCTCGCAGTTGATCGTCTTCGAGTGCGCGTGCACGCCGGGCATGTGGGCCTTGGCCCCTCGCACCCCGCAGCCGATCACCCCGATCGAGATGCGATCGTTGGCCCCCACCACCCGGGCGTAGCCGGCGGCAGTCACACCCAGCACCGCCGCGCCGGCGGATGCGGACTTCAAGAATGCTCGGCGGGAAGTTTTCATGGCACGGTCTCTCCGTCAGGGGGTGGAAAGGGAAGCCAACTGCACGGCCGCAACACCACGCGGCCCGCGGCTGCGGGCAAACATCACCAGTCCTTGCGTCCTTGTCTATCGAGTGGCGTGGCGGTTGTCAACGGCGTGCCGACGGGAACGACGCCCATCGTAACCCGAAGCGTAAGCGAGGGAGAATCGCCAGCCTGGAATCCCTCGCTTACGCTTCGGGTTACCATTCACGAGCGTCCAGCGGCCTTTGAAGTCCGCGGTGCCGGATCGCGATCCGGCCTACGGGGCTCCCGCCCCGCAAAAAAAGTCCGTTCCTACACCCCCGTGCCGACGTGCCGACCGCCGGGAAAACCCGCGTTTCCTCGGTGGTACAAATCCTATATATTCTTGGCGAAGAACCCCTCCCCCTCCGATTGTGGGGAGCGTTTGCGTTGGTTCCTTGCCCATCGAATGGGGCCGAATCGGAGAGTTGCCCCGGTTCCCACGGCACAACACGGGAGAGCAGCCGCCATGGCGGAAGCGAATTCCAAGGACGGATCAAATCACGACTATGCCTCGCTCGGCGTCACCCACAAGGGGCAGGCCCTGGAACTGCTCGAAATACAGCGTAACCTCTCGATCGAACTGAGCACGGCCACCAGTCTGGGCGAGGCGGCGAGGCAGATTCTGGACGCCGCGTTTCAAATCCATCCCTTCGACGGGGGCGGGATGTACCTCGTCGATGAGCAGACGGAGGATCGGAATCTCGTCTGCCACCGGGGAATTTCCCAGGAGTTTGTGGCCGCGGTCGGCCATTACCGTTCGAACTCCCCCGGCACGGAACTGGCCCGCCAGGGGAAGCCGCTTTTCATCAGCGTGGCCGAGATTCGCTCGCCGATCCGAGCGATTGTGTTGGCCCAAGGCTACCGCAGCCTGGCCGTGCTTCCGGTCCAGCATCGCGGCCGCCTGGTGGCGGTGATGAACCTTGTATCCCGATCGACGGAACCGATTCCCGCGGCCACCCGCAGCGCCCTGGAGGGCATCGCCGAAAAGATCGGAGGGGTGGTCGAACGGCTGAAGACGGAATCGGCCTTGAGAGAACATGAGCAACTGCTCAGAGCCACGCTGGATTCCACCGCCGACGGCATCCTGGTGACCAACCGCCAAGGCCAGGTCACCCACACCAACGACCGATTTGCCAAGATGTGGCGGATTCCGGAGCAACTCCTGGCCACCCGCGACGATCGACAACTGCTCCACTACGTGCTGGACCAACTCGAAGCCCCGGCGGTCTTTCTTGCCCGCGTCGACGAGTTGTATTCCTCGCCGGAAGAGAGCCTGGATGTCCTTCGTTTCAAGGACGGACGGATTTTCGAGAGGTATTCCAGCCCGCTGGTTCGCCACGGCGAGACGACCGGCCGGGTCTGGAACTTTCGCGACGTGACCAAGGCGAAGCGGGCCAAGCGGATCCAGCAGAGCCGGGCAAGGGTTCTGGAGTGCTCTGCCTCGGGTGGGTCGCTGGAGGAAATCCTTTTTCTCTTGGCCGAGCACGTGGAGAGTGCCCTGCCGGGTATGTTTTGCTCGATTTTACTCTTGGACGAGGACGGAACGCATCTGCGACACGGTGCCGCCCCCAGCCTGCCCGAGTTCTACAACCAGGCCGTCGACGGGTTGGCCATCGGTCCCCGCATGGGCTCCTGCGGCACGGCCGTGCACACCGGCGAGCGGGTGGTGGTAAAAGACGTGATGAGCCACCCCTACTGGAAGAATCATCGCGAGTTGGCGCGGCGTGCGGGCGTGCGGGCGTGCTGGTCGGAGCCGATCTTCTCCTCCCAGGGCGAGAAACTGGGAACCTTGGCTTTGTATTATCGCCGGCCGCGAGGACCGACCGCGGAGGAGGTCAAGTTTGTTCGCTCGGCGGCCCAACTGGCGGGCTTGGCCATCGGGCGAAAACGGAGCGAGATGGAGCTTGCCGAGGCCCGTCGGGCCGCTGAAGCGGCCAATCTCGCCAAGAGCGAGTTCCTCGCCAACATGAGCCATGAAATCCGCACACCGATGACGGCCATCCTCGGATTCGCCGATCTCTTGGCCGCCCCCCAACTTGCCGACCAGCAGCGAATCGACCATGCCCAAACCATCCGCCAAAACGGCAAGTTGCTGCTGGAACTGATCAACGACATCCTTGATCTCTCCAAGGTCGAGGCCGGCAAGTTGGCGGTCGAGCAGACCGCCTGCCTGTTGCGAGACGTGGTGCACGGAACCATTTCCCTGATGCGGGTCCGGGCCCAGAGTAAGGGACTGCGGCTGGAATGCCACGGCGAGTTCCCCCTGCCGCAAACCATCCGCACCGATCCCCTTCGGCTCCGCCAAATCCTTGTCAACCTGGTGGGCAACGCGATCAAGTTCACCGATCGGGGAAGGGTCGAGGTGACCGTCCGCTGCGGCAGCCCCACGACGGGACCAGCCCGGCTGGAATTCGTGATCGCCGATACCGGGATCGGCATCACCAGGGAGGAAATGGCCGTGTTGTTCGAGCCCTTTGTGCAGGCGGACGCTTCCACCACCCGCCGCTACGGCGGCACGGGGCTGGGCCTGACGATTTCCAAACGCCTGGCCAAAATGCTCGGTGGAGACATCCACGTGGAAAGCGAGTGGGGTGCCGGAAGCACGTTTACCCTCTCCATCGACCCGGGCCCGCTGGAGCACGTGCCCTGGATGGAATCCGACCAACCGTGGTGCGCTCCTCCCTCGCCCCGGGCAAGCCGGCCGATCGCTGCCGCGGAGAAGACCCTCTCCGGCCGCGTGCTCCTGGCCGAGGACGGCCCCGACAATCAGCGCCTTATCCAGCACATGCTGGCCAAGCTGGGAATCGAGGTCGAGCTGGCCGCCAACGGGCGAATCGCCTTCGACAAGGCGGTCGAGTCGCTCCGCCAAGGTCGCCCCTACGACCTGATCCTGATGGACATGCAGATGCCCGAGTGGGATGGCTACGAGGCGACGCGGCAATTGAAGGAGGCGGGCTGGCTGGGTCCGATCGTCGCGCTGACCGCACACGCAATGGCCGGCGATCGCGAAAAATGCCTCTCCGTTGGCTGTAGCGACTACGTGGCCAAGCCGATCGATTGGCCCTCGTTCTCCGCCACGCTGGGGCAATTCCTCAAGTGCGCCGTGGGCGAATCCTGAACATGGGAGGGCGTAAGCTTCCGCGGGTGGCCCAGGTTTTTGAACCTGCACCCGGCGGCAGCCGGCAAGAGGTCGACCAGCGGGTAGGCCGGATCACGATCCGGCGCCGCCGAGGCAATGTCCTACGTGGGAGCCGGGGCCAGGGTGCCGGATCACGATCCGGCCTACGAGGCTCTTGTGGCTCCAGCCACACCGGTTCAAGAACCGGTGCTACCCTGTCTTTGCTCAGGAGTTGGGCACGTCGATTCCCGTCTCGGCCAAGCGGCTGGACCGCCAGTGGGCCAAGGTCCACCATTGATCGGCCCCGCCGGCGAACCCCCGGCGGCGGAAGTCCGCGCCGAGTGTCCCATCTCGGCGCCCGACTCGTTATACTGATGGCCACGACTGTTCACGGCGACGCACCCATTCTCGACACCGGAGGTTGGCGCATGAACCGAACTCGGCAATTCTCGCGACGCAAATTTTTGGGCAGTACGGCGGCCGCCGCGGTCGGCGGGCCGCTGGTGATCTCGTCCAAGACCCTCGGCCTCGACGGCGGCACGCCGCCGGGCGAGCGAATCACCATGGGCGTGATCGGCGCGGGCAAGCAGGCCCACGGCCACCTGCGCCATTTTATCGGCCGCTCGGAAGTTCAAATGCGGGCCGTTTGCGACGTCCAGGACGCCAAACTGGAAGCGGCCCGCCGGGTGGTCGACGAGAAATACGGCGGCGGAAGCCCCTACAAGGACTTCGGCTACTACAAGGACTTTCGCCGCCTGATCGCCCGAGGCGACATCGACGCCGTGGTGATCGGCACCCCCGATCACTGGCACGCCATCGTAGCCATCGAGGCGGCCAAGGCGGGCATGGACATCTACTGCGAGAAGCCCATGTCGCTGACCATCAAGGAAGCCCGGGCGATGGTCGACGCCGTGCGGCGTTACGGCCGGGTGTTTCAGACGGGCAGCCAGCAGCGATCCAGCGCCAATTTCCGCTTCGCCTGCGAGATGGTCCAAAGCGGTCGGATCGGCCAACTGAAGACGGTGCACGTGAACGTGGGCGGGCCGTCGGAGGATTGCTATCTGCCGGCCGAGCCGCTGCGGGAGGGCGTCGATTGGAACATGTGGCTGGGGCCGGCGCCGTGGCGCCCCTACAACGCCATCCTCTGCCCCCCGCCCAGCTTCACCGGCTATCCCCATTGGCGAAGCTACCGGGACTATTCCGGCGGGGGCATGACCGATTGGGGGGCCCATCATTTCGACATTGCCCAATGGGGCATGGGCACCGACCACACCGGCCCGGTCGAAATCCATCCGCCCGACGGCAAGGACCACCAACTGCTGACCTATGTCTACGCCAGTGGCGTCGAGGTCTACCACGGCGGCGGCGTCAACGGCGTGCTGTTCACCGGCACGGAAGGCAAGATCGAAGTCAACCGCGGATACCTGAAGACCTGGCCGGAAAGCCTGATGCACAAGCCCACGGCGCCCGACGAGGTTCACCTCTATCGCAGCCCGGGCCACCAGACCGACTGGCTCCGCTCGATCCGCAGCCGGCAAAAGCCGATCTGCGACGTGGAGATCGGCGGCCGCAGCGTGAGCGTCTGCCACTTGGGCAACCTGGCCTACTGGCTGGGGCGGTCGCTCAAGTGGGACCCCGAGAAGGAAGTATTCATCGGCGATGCGATGGCCAACCGCTGGCTCGATCGCCCCAAGCGCGAGCCCTGGGCGCTGCCGTCGCTGACGTAGCCGGCCAGCAGTT
>CAYZWG010000255.1:0-1713 GCA_964481605.1 uncultured Planctomycetaceae bacterium | reverse complement strand
CGCCCCAAGCGCGAGCCCTGGGCGCTGCCGTCGCTGACGTAGCCGGCCAGCAGTTGATGCAGACGCCCAGTTAATGCGGACGGCCAAGTTAATGCGGACGGCCAAGTTAATGCGGACGGCCAAGAAAAGACCTCGTTGCCAAGCTCCCGCTTGGCAACGGGAGGCACACCCCATTCCGGCCGGCACGGCCGGCCCTACCAGATCAAGGAAACGCGAACATGAACACGCTGAAATACGCGACGACCGTGATATTCGTCCTCACGGTGCTGGCCCTGGGACCGGTCGAATGCCTTGCCCAGGCACAACAAGAATCGTCGTTTGCCCAGCGCCTCGAAGCCTGGCTGCCCGGCATGGGAGCCGAGGCGATTCCCGACCGGCAGGCATCGCAACAGGCCTTGCAGACCGCCCTGTTCGAGTTGGGCACTCCCGGTCGCGAAGCCCAGCGGGCCGCCGCCTGCAAGCTGGTGGCCGCAAGAATCGGGCCCCGGACGGCCAAGCCGGCCCGTATCTGGATGCTCAAGCAACTCGAATTCAGCGGCGGCCCGGAGTGTGTCGACGCCGTGGCCGCGCTGCTGTCGGACGCCGACGCCGAGATTCGCGACTGCGCCTGTCGGGCGCTGGCGAACAACCCTGCGGGTTCGGCCGGAGAGCGGCTCCGCGGCGCGCTGGGCTCCGCCGTCGACGACGTGCAACGGGTGACCATTCTCAACGCCTTGGGCCATCGCGGCGAAGCGGCCGGCGTGGCGGCGGTGGCGGGGCAACTCGACGACGACAACCATGCCGTGGCCGCCGCCGCGGCCAACGCCTTGGGGCGGATCGGCGGCGACGAGGCCGCCGCGGCCCTGAAGAAGGCCCTCGCCGCCGCCCCGCAAGACCTCGCCCTGGTCGACGCCTATCTTCGCTCTGCGGATCGGTTGCTGGCCGCCGGCCGACGCACGGCGGCGGTGGCTATCTACGACGATCTCGGCCAACCCGGGCTGCCGCGGCCGGCCCGCTTGGGCTCGCTCCGCGGCAAGCTGGCCACCGCCGGCAATCCGGCCCAAGCCGCGATGAAGATGCTCGCCGGCGACGACCTTGACGCCCGCCAGATCGCCGCCGCTTTCGTGCCCGACCTGGAAGGCGCCGAGGCGATGAAAACCGTTGCCGACGAGTTTCCGCGGCTCTCGCCCCAGGGACGGCAACTGCTGCTGGCAGGCTTGGCCGCCCGGGGCGACAAGTCGGCCCAACCGGTCGCCCTGGCCGCCGTCGCCGGCGACGACGAGGCCGTCCGCCTGGCCGGAATTCGTGCCCTGGCCAAGCTGGGTGATGCCCGCGCCGTGGCGGTCCTGGTGAAGACCCTGGCCGCCGGCGGACCGGCCGGCGACGCTGCCCGGGAGAGCTTGCGGGCGGTCTTCGGCGCGGGGGTCGACGCACGGATCATCGCCGCCATGCAAGAGGCCCAAGCGGGCCTTCGCGGCGCGCTGATCGACGTGCTCAACGACCGACGCTCGGTGGCGGCCGCCGAAGCCTTGCTGGCCGAGGCGGCCGGCGACGACGCCGGCAATCGTGACCGGGCCGTGCGAGCCCTGGGCAACGTGGCCCAGCCCAAGCACGTCGCCTCCATGATTGCCCTGCTGCTCAAGATGAAAAAGGGTCGCCCTCGCGATAACCTCGAAAAGGCCGTGATGTTCGTCTGCAATCGCATTCCCCAGGCGGACCGCCGGGCCGAGCCGG
>CAYZWG010000254.1:2714-8057 GCA_964481605.1 uncultured Planctomycetaceae bacterium | reverse complement strand
GCCGTGATTTCCACCACGCGACCGAAGTGAGGAGACCCATGCCCAAGCGAACCCTGGTGATTCTGTCCCTGATCGGCCTGATCCTCTGCATCGGCCCGGTCTCCACGCCGGCCGAGGACGCGGCGAAAGGCTTGACCATCGAAAACGGCTGGTTCGTCGCCGGCGGCCGGGTCGTCTGGGGCTATGGCCAGCACAACGGCTGGTGGCGGCCCGGACAGCGACCCAACCTCGCCCGCAACGCGCCCGGACAAATCGGACCCAATCGAACCGAGGACCTCGACAAGCTGACCGACGCCATGCTCCGCTTCGGCTATCCGGGGTTCGAGCACAATTTCGGCCTCTGGTACGACCGCCGCCGCGACGCCCACGACACGGCCCGCCGCGGCGATGCCCGGGCGGTGCCGCCGTTTCTGGAGCAGCCCTGGGCCCGTAGCGGCACGGGGACCGCCTGGGACGGACTCTCCCGGTACGACCTGACCCGATACAACGCCTGGTATTTCCGGCGTTTGAAGGAATTCGCCGACCTCTGCGACCGCAAGGGAACGATCCTCTTTCACAACCACTACATGCAGCACGCCCTGCTGGAGACCGACGCCCACTACGTCGATTTTCCCTGGCGGCCGGGCAACTGCATCCAGCACACGGGCCTGCCCCAGCATACGCCCGCGGCCAATGCGTTCTACGACATCTCGAACCCGGAACGCCGAAAGCTGCACCGGGCCTATATCCGCAAGTGCCTGGATGAACTGGGGGGAAACAGCAACGTCGTTTTCTTGTGCAGCGAGGAATACACCGGCCCGCTTGCCTTCATGGAGTTCTGGCTGGACACGGTTTTCGCCTGGGAGAAAGAGACCGGCCGCGACGTGCACGTCGGCCTGGGCGGGTGCAAGAACGTGATCGACGCCGTGCTGGCCGATCCGGCGCGCCGGTCGAAAATCTCCACGATCGACTTGCGCTATTGGTGGTACCGGCCCGACGGCACGCTGTTTGCGCCGGAGGGCGGCCGGCAAGTCGCCGGACGGTTCATCGTCCAGGCCGAGAAGACCAGCCCCGAGCAGCTCCATCGCCAGATCGAGGAGTATCGTCGTAAATACCCCCATAAGGCCATCCTCCACGGCGTCATCGGCACGCGGCAACACGCCTGGGCCGCGCTCTCGGCGGGCGGCTCGATGCTGATCGGACAAATGCCCTATCCCCACCTGAGCGACCCGGCCGAGTACATCTCCCCGGAAAAGTGCCTCCCGCTCCAGCCCAGCTACGATTTCATCCGCCAGCATCTCTCCACCACCTTGCCGCGCACCGCCCCCGCCGACCTGGTGCTCGACCATCCCCAGCGCAACTGGTGCCTGGCCGACCCCGGCCGCACCTACCTGGTCTACGCGCTGGAGGGCGGATCGTTTCGGCTCGACTTGTCGGCCGCGCCGGGCAGCTTTCGCGCCACATGGTTCGATCCGCGGAGCGGAAAACTCCAAAGCGCCGGCCACGTCGAGGGGGGCCGTCCCGTGGCGTTTACCGCGCCCGACGAGCAGGACTGGGCGCTTTGGCTGAGCCGAGTTGCCGCCGACCCTCAACCGAAGCAGACCGCCAGGTTTGCCAAGTGGTCCCCGATCGAACTCGCCTTCCGTGGCCCAGTTTCCAAGAGTCTCGGTACGCCCAACCCCTTTGCCGTGCGGCTCGATGCCGTCTTCACCAGCCCCGGCGGAAGGGCCTATCGCGTGCCCGGCTTCTACGACGGCGACGGCGCCGGGTCGCCGGACGGCAACGTCTGGAAAGTGCGTTTCTCGGCCGACGCGTGCGGCCCCTGGACCTGGCGCAGCAGCAGTTCCCACAAGCTGCTGGACGCCCGCTCGGGCAGCTTCACCGTGGGCCCCGTTTCCACCGCCGCCGGCGGGTTTTGGAAATGGGGCCGGTTGGAATACGTCGGCACACCCAAAAACACCATCCGCTACTTGAAGTTTCGCGACGGTCCCTATTGGCTCAAGGCCGGCTGCGACGACCCCGAGAATTTTCTCGGCAGCTTCCACAACTACAACACCGACGCCAAGCGCCGAGCCGCCATCGACTATCTTGCCCGGCGGGCAATCAACTCGCTCTATCTCATCACCCACAACATCGACGGCGACGGCAACGACGTCTGGCCGTGGCTGGGCGCCACGGCGAGCCAGGCCAAGGCCAACGGGGGCCGAAATGCCCGCTTCGACGTCGCCCGCCTCCAGCGGTGGCGCAAGCTGTTCGAGTGGATGCAGTCCCAGGGCGTCGTTCCCTACCTGATCCTGGAGGACGACAGCGCCTGGAGCGGATACGACCACCGCCGCTACTATCGCGAGATGGTGGCGCGGTTCGGCGACCTGCCCGCGCTGCTGTTCAACGTGGGAGAGGAAAACAACGAAAACTACACCCTTGCCGACGGGCTGGCCCTTGCCCGGCAGCTTGAGGAGGTCGACCCCTTCGGGCATCCTTGCGGCATCCACAACGTCAACCGGCCCAACGATGCGTATATCGACGCGGCGGAAGTCGACTTCACGTCGATTCAGACCGGCAGCCCGGGCACGCGGCTGGGACGGGAAGACGCCCTCCGGCACAACCAGATCGCCATCGACTGGATCGCGCGATGCCGGGCCCGGGGTCGCCGCGTGCTGGTGGTCAATTTCGACGAGGGCCGTCCCGAGCAGGACCGCCGCGCCTGGTGGAGCGCTTACCTGGGCGGGGGCGTCTGGGAGGCCCACGTGCTCCCCCCGTACGACTGCCCCCTGGCGGCCTGGGAGCCGCTCTGGACCCAACTCGGCGGCACCCGCGCGTTCATCGAGTCGCTGCCGTTTTGGGAAATGCAGCCGCACAACGAGTTGGTCACCTCGGGCAGGGCGTTCTGCCTGGCCAAACCGCCCCAGGTGTATGCCTTGTATCTTCCCCAAGGCGGAAGCGTGGCCGTCGAGTTGGGCTCCCCCGCAACAAGCTACGACTGCGGCTGGTGGGATCCCGCCAACGGCCCGAACGGCACGCTCCGCCACCAGCAGCGCACAAGCGGCGGCAAGCAGACCTTCACGGCGCCCGCAAAAGGGGACTGGGCACTGCGGATCGTTCGCCGCGAGGCATGACCCCGGCGGCGCAAGACTCCCGCTGCCGCGAGGCAACACGCATGGAGGGAAACGGCACGCGGCGGCATGGCGGGCTTCAATGGCCGGCCGAGCCCTCGTGCCGATAGGCGATCACGCGAACCCGCTCCAGCGTGACTAGCCCTTCCTCGATCATCTCGTCGAGCCACGGCAGGAACTCCGCGATTCGCTCGGGGTTGTCCACGATCTCGACCACCAGGGGCAGGTCCTCCGAGAGCCGCAGCACCTTGGCCGTGTGCAACCGGCTGTGGGCGCCGAAGCCCATCATCCCCCGCAGGGCCGTCGCCCCGGCCATCCCCCGCCGCCGCGCTTCCAGAATGATCGCTTCATAGAGCGGCTTGCCCTCGCAACGATCACTCTCGCCGATAAAGATTCGCAGCAATTCGGCCTCGTGGGGAAGTTTCATCGCCGGCGGCTCCTCGGGTTGGCGGGTTGGTCGTAGGGTGGGCCCTTTGCACCCACGCGCGATCTCCGCGTGCGTGCGAGCACGCACCCTACCATGGGCAATCATCTGTGCGGAATCTCAAATCATTCGTCCCAGCATCAGTCCCAAGAGGATCACCACCAGGCCGGCCGCGTTTTGCAACACCAGGTTGCCGGCCGCCAGCAGCCACTGGGAGTCCTCCAGCAGTTGTTGCGTTTCGAAGATCAAGGTCGAGAAGGTGGTAAATGCCCCCAGAAATCCGGTCAAGAGGAAAAACCTCGTCTGGGGGCTGATGGAGAATCGCCCTTCCATCACGGCCACGGCCAGCCCAAAGGCGAAACTGCCCAGCAGATTCACCACGGCGGTCCCCCAGGGAAACGTCCCCCCGGCCAGGTTCTGCACCACTCCGGCAAGTCCCCAGCGGGCCAGCGCCCCCAGCCCGCCGGCGGTGGCGATCAGCAGCATCTTGTAGTACAAATCAAGCCTCCCCTATTCCGCAAAGTGACGCGGGGATGATCCATCCCCAGGGCAGCCGCGGCCGCGGCCCCCTCAGCCAAACTCGCCTACCGCGTCGAGCATGGCGATGATATTCTCCGGCGGCACGTCGGCCAGGATATTGTGCACCTGCTGAAAGACGAACCCGCCGCCGGGACGAAGGATTTCGATCTGCCGGTGGACGTGCTGGCGAACTTCCTCGGGCGTGCCCCGGGCGAGAACGCGATGGGTATCGCAGCCGCCGCCCCAGAAGGTGATGGCGTCGCCGAAGTCGCGTTTCAATCCCGCCGGATCCATCCCCCGGCAGGAAATCTGCACCGGGTTGATGGCGTCCAGGCCGGCCTCGATCAGGTGCCCCAACAGCGGCCGCACGCCGCCGCAACAATGGAGCATCACCTTGACGTCGGCCAACTCCTTCGCCCGCCGCCACATCCTGGCATGGCGAGGCTTGAAGATTTCCTCGTACATCGCCGGCGACATCTGCGGCCCCGCCTGCATCCCCAGGTCGTCGCCAAAGACGATCACGTCGATATAGGCCCCCACCAACCCCAGAAACTGCTCCAGGTTGGCCAGGTGGATTTCCACCAGCCGGTCGAGCATCTCTTCGGCCCGGCGGGGATTGCCGGCCAGCAGCATGAGGAAGTTGTCGTTGCGGTAGAGGAATTGGCCGATCTCCAGCAGGTTGCCCCCGAACAGCGCCAGCACCGCCCGATCGGTCCGCTCCCGCAGCCGCCGGGCCCCCTCGATCAGCACCCGGTCGCCCACCTCGCCGGTGACCAGCGGCCCGGGCGGCGTCCGCATCGCCACCCACATCGTCTCGGCCAATGCCTGGGGCAGCCGGTCCAGGTCGTCCTCTTCCATGAAGGGCCAATGGGTCTGCTCGAAGTAGAGTGCCCCGTCGGGCATCCGCCCCACCGCGCGGCCGCTTTCCGACTCCAGCACCCAGCCCCCTTCCACGCGGCGGGGCGCCGCCCAGCGGGGCATCTGGCAGGGTGTTCCGTCGGGCAGCGTCCAGTCCACCCAGTGCTCGTCTTCCAGGGCAAAACCGCGGCCCAGCTCGATCGTGTCCACGCCGAACCGGTCGAGCACGTCATCGTCGATGATGGCCAACTGCTGGACCGGGTCGTAGACGCGAATCGGCCGCCCGGGCAGCCCCAACGCGTCGCGCAGCTTGGCGTAGGCAATCGCCGCAATGCCCGACGAGCGGTGGCCGCCGAAATCGATCGGCACGCGGTCCGGCTCCTGGTGGCCGATCGCCGCCAGCACACGTTCACGCGAGTTCATGTTGGATTCCTTGAGTGAAAGCAGGAG
>CAYZWG010000254.1:0-2614 GCA_964481605.1 uncultured Planctomycetaceae bacterium | reverse complement strand
CTAGTCCGGCCTCAGCAGCAACCGCCAACCTTGCCGCTTGACCGAATCCAAGACAACGACACCCAGGAGGATAAACCCCAGCACGATCTGTTGCTCGTAGGGTCCGATTTCCCAAATGTTCATCACGTTTTGCACCACGGCGATAATCAGCACGCCGATCAGCGTACCGAGGATTTTCCCCTCGCCACCGACCAGGCTGGTGCCGCCCACCACCACCGCGGCAATCGCCTGCAACTCGTACATCTTGCCGTAATTGGGCATCCCGCTGGTGAACTGGGAGGCCAGCATCACGCCCCCCACCCCGGCCATCGCCCCGGCCATGGTGTACACAAACAGCAGCACGCGATTGACGCGAATGCCCGACAGTCGGGCCGCCTCGCGATTGCCGCCCACGGCGTAGATGTGCCGCCCCAGCACGGTTCGTGACATGAGCAAGTGCCCGGCCGCGAAGATGGCCAGCATCAACAGCAGCGTGTTGGGAATCCCCAACAGGTCGGCGCCCATTCCCAGGCGGTTATAGGAGGCGGGCAGGTCGGCGATCGATTCCCCTCCCGAGATGCGGTAGGCCAACCCCGACGCAATCCACATCATCGCCAGGGTAACCACGAAGGGGGGCACCTTGAACCGCGTGATCATGGCGCCGGAGAACGTGCCCACCCCCGCCGCCGCGGCGATCGCCGCCAGGCTGCAACCGATCATCGCCGCGGTGCCGGCGTCCCGGCCGCCGGCCAGCACAATCAGCTTGGCCGCCACCACCGCCGAAAACGCCACCAGGCTGCCCACCGAAAGATCGATCCCGCCGGTAATGATCACCATCGTCATTCCCACCGCGATCACCGCAATCACCACGTTCTTGTTGGCCACGTTGAGCAGGTTCGACCAGGTGAGGAACGTGGGCCAGAGATAGCTTTCGGCGGAAACGATCTCGCAGCGGGCCAGGACCGGTGTCTCCGCTTGGATCTGCTCCACCATGAGGCGATCCGACTCCGTGGTGGCGATCACCTCGATCCGGCCTTTGGCCGCCTGGCGCAGGGCCTGGTACATTTGCCGTTTCGTGCCGGAGATCGGCGGAGGCGGCCGGAAACCGTCCCGCCGGAGACGCTCTGCCAGCGACTCGACGAATGCCCCGTCGGCCGACACGACCAGTACCCCGGCCTCGCGCGGAAACGCGCCGGCGATCCGCTTGGCCACCTGGGCCGCCGCGTGCCGGCCCACCGGCTTCCGCTCCTGGATCGTCATCACGCTGCAAAACACGCTCAGCACCAGCAGCATGACCAACATGCCGTAGTCCGCCAACAGGCGAGAGAGCGAGAATCGAGGGGAGTTTCGAGCCACGGGCGGTCGCTGGATGGTTGAAGGTCGATTGCGGACGAATGATTGTTCCGGTTGCCGTAGGGCCGGCTGTGCCGGCCGCCGACCTGACCGCCGACCTGACCAGCGTTCGGCGCGGGTCTCCCGACCTGGCCGCCGGCCTGAGCAGCGCACAACGGGTTCGCGGCGCCAGCCACGTTTCGGCTCCGCACGGCCGGCCCTACGGGTGGAGGCTCGGACCGTCAGGAAGCCGGGGCCCCCAGCGTCGCATCGGCGTCGGCCTCCGCCTTGCGATACACGGTCACCGGGATCAACACTTGCTTGGGCACCTCCTTGCCCAGCAAATGTTGATGAATCATGTCGGCCGTGGTGGCCCCGATCTTGAGCGGATACTGCACGATCGTGGCGTAGAGCTTGCCGTCCTTGATCGCCTGGCGGGCCTCGGGCTGGGCGTCGAAGCCCACCACCCGGACCCGGTCCTGCCGGCCGGCCTTCCGCACCGCCGCCACGGCGCCCAGCGCGGAGGGATCGTTGATGCAGAAAAAGGCGTCCAGATCGGGATGCGTTTCCAGAATATCCTCGGCGGCGTCGGCCGACTTTTTCTTTTCGCCGTCGCCGGGCAGGGTGGCCACGACCTGGATCTCGGGCACGGCGTCGATCACCTCGTGGAACCCGGTGGTACGCATGATTACCGACTCCAGCACGGGGTAGTCGAGCACGGCCACTTTGCCCTTTCCGCCCAGCAGTTCGATCATTGCCTGGGCGGCCGCCCGGCCCCCGCCCAGGTTGTCGGTGGCCACGTGGCAGACCACGTCACCCTGGTCGGAGAGCGAGGCGATGTCGGCGGTGAACACGGGGATGCCGGCCTGGTTGGCTTTCCGGATCGAGCTGCCCACCCCCTTGGAATCGCAAGGGCAGAGCACGATCGCGTCGACCTGCATGGTGATGAAGTCGTCCACCTGCTGGTCTTGCTTGACCGGGTCCAGGTCGCCGTCCGTGATAATGACTTTGTAGTTGTGCCTGGCCGCCTCCTTTTTCAGCGCCCCGGACAACTCCTGAAAGAAAGGGTTGGAAAAGGTCAACACGGACACCCCGATCACGGCGTCCGGCGGGGCCTCCCGCGGCTTGGGCGGGGCACAGCCGGCGATCAGCACCCCCGCCGTCACCCCGGCGGCCAGCCACGCCAGCGTGGTCCGAGCGCGGAACATGAGCAAACTCCTCCGATCGTAGCTGGGAAAACCCGGCCGGCAAACCCTTCTACCATACAAACCACCGGCCCGCCGGACAACTGCCACCCGCGGGC
>CAYZWG010000253.1:5626-8086 GCA_964481605.1 uncultured Planctomycetaceae bacterium | reverse complement strand
CACCGGCTCGTGAACCGGTGGGGCCCTGTCACAAGAGGGCAGGGCAGAGGCCTGACCTCTTGCCGGCTGCCGCCGGCCCAGGTCCAAGAACCTGGGCCACCCGCGGGAGGGTAAAGAAAAAAACCCGGCCACCGAGGTTCCCCTCGGCAGCCGGGTAGGCTAGACCGTGATCCGGCATGGCGAGAGGCGCCGGCCGCTGCGAGCCGGGTGGTGGCAACGAATATTGCCCGATCGCGATCGGGCCCACGCGATTACCGCACGATCGCAGATCAAACAAGTGCGGCAGGAAAAAACCGAAAGCAGGCCGGTCTAGCCTGTCGCTAGACCGGCCTGCAATTCAATACACCCACCTCGGGTTACGACGAACGTCTTTCGCCTGTGCGACGCGAGGGTCGTACGCTCCCACAGCGAACGCTCTAGGGAGTGCTCTTGTCTTGACCAGATTTGTCTTGAGCAGATTGGTTGATGTCGTCCATCTGCTGCGCGGTCACGTCGGGATTCGTGTCATCGACGAACCCTTCCTGCTCGCGCGGGTCTGGTCGTGCTTTCCCGCAACCCCAACATACCAGGGTCATTGGGACCAACAGTATCAGCAGCACAAGGAATTTGCGCACCCTCAATCCCCCTTTCTTAGTATCCAGAGACAGTATTTCCGTCTGAAATCGCGTTGAGCTTAGCCCAGGTGTGCCAGGGGATGGTCTCCGTAATGAAGTGCGAAGAGCCGTCCGCAAACAGCGTATTCAGGCCGCCTGGATGCAAACTGCCCGCTCCGGGCCAATTGGCGTTCGGGCCCCAGGCAGACAAATAGGTTGGCGAGAAGGGGTAAGGCCCGCCGGCCGGGAACCACCAGGTCGATCCGCCCGCCGGATCCGTATACCAGCCTCTTTCACAACACTCGCCATAACGGCCAGTGAAGACGAACGCGGCGCGGAACACCCTTTCGCCATTCGTGTTCAGCCTCGGGGTGCCGGTACCGCAAGTCCGAATCGCTCCCCACTTGTAACCGTTCGTGTTCGTCTCGGCAACGGCGATCACATTGGAAGTTCCATCGGTGATGTCGGACATCTTCCTGGTCCTCGTCACCGTGAACACCCCACTGAAGTCGGCGGTTCGCGGCGCTTGTACGAGACTCCACCAAGACAGCCATGGCCCCAGCATCGCCGTTTGCCACCAGTGATATCCCTCACTACCGGCGTAGTTCGTGTAGGCGATATTCCGCGTGCCGCTCAAGTCCGCTTCCAAGGCAGTCGGGCACTTGAGCGTGCCGACCTGCGTGCTGACAACCTGCTGCGGCTGCCCACCGGGACCCAGCCAGACGGGAAGGAATTTGTCAACGGTATCGTACAGCGGTGCTTGCTCCATGAACGGCAAGATCATCAAAAGCCAACTCTGATGGTACGGCAAGGTGTGGACCGTAGTTCTTGCCGTTCCCGCTTCCGGGTCTCCATACAGGACGCCGCTGGGTGGAAACGTCCTGAACGTGTCGTGGTAATTGTGCAACGCCAGTCCGATTTGCTTGATGTTGTTCATACACTGCGAGCGTCGCGCAGCTTCTCTTGCCGCCTGCACGGCCGGCAACAAGAGGGCGATCAAAATGCCGATGATCGCAATCACCACTAGTAGTTCAACGAGGGTAAACCCTCGCATTTTCGAACGAATAGGTTTCACAAAACCCCCCTTTCCTGGCCTCTTCACAGCACATTCCAAGGAAGGCAAACCTCCACGGAAGCACTAGTGCCCGGCCATAACAAAACAAATGATGATAACGAGATCACCCCCCCAGGCCGAATGGATCCCGATAATCAGGAAATAGTATCGGCTTCGAGGCGAATCTCACGAGCCCAACATCGCGCCTGCTCGTTCCTCTTGTGTCCTCCTTTCTGTCAGAGTCTTGAAACGTTCCGTACAAAAACAGAAGAAAACCGCGCACCGCTGGAACGCGGTTGCTTGTCCCCAGCAGTGACGAAACAACTCCAAGGTCGCGCAATTACCCCCTCAATGGCCACATCGCCGAGCAAAGCCCAACGCCCCGCCAAACTTACCCCCACCCGGTATCGACGAGCCGGGAAACGCGACAATCACATAACACTCACCGGCTTCGACAGTTTAGATAAGCTTCATGAACCAGCCGCGACCTTTGAGTCGACCAAGCAATCGAACAAGATACACAACATCGCGGCGCCGATCAACCCTCTGCCAGCATACCCGACTTTGTTCGAGCACGCAAGCAACCATCCCTCTCTGTCGACCCCCACTTGCGTGGAGTGTAATACCACCTAGGGGTAGGCTGCCGGACCGGTAGGGCGTAGCGTACTCCGGCAGAACGGTAGGCCGGATCGTGATCCGGCATGGCGAGAGGCGTCGGTCGCTTCGCGCCGGGTGGTGGCAACGGATATTGCCCGATCACGATCGGGCCTACGCCTATCGGGGTGCGACCGGCACGGGAGGTGAGGATTGCGG
>CAYZWG010000253.1:0-5526 GCA_964481605.1 uncultured Planctomycetaceae bacterium | reverse complement strand
CGCGGCGGGGTCGGGAGATCCGCATCGAGCGCAGGGGGTCGCCGCGTTTTGTCGCTGCCCTGGAGCAACTCAGCGAAGTGTCCTGTGGGACGCGGCTCCGGCCTCGGCCGTCTGGTCGTCGAAGATCGTCCAGACCGGGATTTCCTTGCGGAGCCGTTCGACCAGTTTGGACAACTGTTCGCGGCGGTGCTGGTTTTTGATCTTCTCCTTGATTTCCACCTGGGCCTCGACGAACGGCGTGCGGTGGGCTTCTTCCCGCTCGATCACGCGAATGATGTGAAAACCTTGCTCATCCTCGAGGATTTGGCTCAGCCGACCGAGGGGCAGAGCGAAGATCGCCTTGTCGAGAACGTCCGATTTCAGACTCCCCCGCGTGGTCCAATCCCACTGGCCCCCGTGGGAGGCCGTGGAGCCCTCGGAGCGGCGGCGGGCGACCTCGGCCAGCGATCCCCCGCGTATCACCTCGTTGCCCATCTCGGCGATCAGCCGTTGGGCTTCGGCCCGGTCGGGGTGCCGCGAGAACTTCACCGTCAACTGCTCCCACTTGGCCCTGGCCGAGTGATCGAAGTCGGCGCCGTGCTCGTGGTAGTAGGCCACCAGTTCATCGTGCGTCACCTCGGGGTCCTGCTGGAGCTGCTGATGAACCCACTGCTGGGCGATCGCCCGCTCGGTGAATCCGCGTTTTTCCTGGTCCAGCGACGTTCCCAGCAATGCCAGCTTCTCCTCAAATTCGCGCCGTGATCCGACCTTCGCCAACTTGATTCGCTTGGGCACCTCTTTGTTTTCGAACTGTTCGGCCAGTTGTTCCCCAATCGTTTTTAGCGCCTCGGCGGGCAGCGCTCGTTTGGCGTCGGCGTAAAGCAGTTTCATCTCCACCCGCTGCTGTAAGATCTGCTGCATCAGCCGCTTCCGCTGGATCTTCAACTCGCGGTCCGAAAGCTTGTCCCGATAGGACTGCAGCACCTCGTCCACCGCCGGATAGATTTCCGACCCGAGCACGATTTCCGATCCCACCCGGGCGATAATCTGCGCGTTTTCGCATAAGGTGCAATTGGCCACCGGGTTGTCGACGCGCATCTCGGCGCTCGCCGGTGCCGGGGGTTGGGCCACGGGTCGCGGGGGCGGGGTGGGGAACACGGCCGAGGCGGTGCTGACGGGTGGCAGGCGGTGCGAAGCCGCCGGCGCGGTGGAGGGATACCGCATCTGGGGGCTTGGCGAGCCCTCGGTCGGTCCCCGCCGCGACGGGGTGGAGGGGTAGACTGTTTGGCCCGGCAACGCCCGGGTGGCCCCGGGATCGACCTGGGGAAGAGGGTCCACG
Organism: uncultured Planctomycetaceae bacterium; assembly: GCA_964481605.1. Taxonomy (GTDB): domain Bacteria; phylum Planctomycetota; class Planctomycetia; order Pirellulales; family Thermoguttaceae; genus CAYZWG01. Next base: position 4,208 of record CAYZWG010000253.1, on the reverse strand, counting down.
GCGGAAGAGACCATGGGGCCGGCCGCCGGGGTTGCTTGGCTGGGCAGATAGCGGTTGACCTCGGCCATGGTGGCCGCCACCTGGGGTACCACGGGTTGCGTTGCCGAGACCGGCCGCACCGGGTTGGCCGCCGCTCGAACATCCGCCGGAATCTTGCCGTAGCCTTGCCAATCGCCGGCCCAGTCCGCGCGAGGGTATCGGGCCGTCTCCAGGGGGAGTCGCCAGCTTGGATCGGTGGTACCGTCTTGTCGTGGCAGACCGAGCGCGCCGGGCATGATCGCAGGGAGTTGCTGGGGACGACCCGCCGCCGGCTTGGCCGTCGCTTGTGGTCCGGTGCTGGCGTGATCGGCTGGCGGTGGAGCGGCCGCGCTGCGATGTCGTCGCCACCACAGCCTGAATGGAGTTTTGTGGCCCGCTGGGGTCGACGGGCCCTGGTCGGTGGCGTAGGTCCATCCGCCGTCCCGGTCAGTGGCCCCGACGATGGCGGCCGACGACGGAGCAAGCCCGTTGTCGGTGCCGGCGCGATCTTGAGCCTGTTCGGCGGCGGCGGCCAGCCCCACGGAGAGTCGGCCCAGGATGTCCCCGGTCCTCACGGCGGCTGCCGAAACCCACCGGCTGGCTTGGTGCGGATGCGTGTACGCCGCCAAGGCCGCAACGACCGCGGTCACCAGCAGGACGGAATAGAGCTGTCGTATCACGAGAGGAAATCCCGCTGGAGACAAGAAACGGCGGACGACGTTGGGCGGGCAACCCCGCCGAGACGCTCGCAGGGCGGGATTATAGGGAGAACGTCACGCCGGACGCAACAGCGATTTGAGCTCGAAAATCAACTGGTCCGGCATCGCAACTTCTTCCGGCAAAACGAGATAGGCACTTTCGGCGTCCGCCACCCGAAGCCGCCGGCCGGCACGCCGGGCCAACTGCCGGATCAAGGGACCGGACGTGTAGCTGAAAACGACGTAGGCGTTCTCGATCCGAATCCCGCTGATTTTCCACCGCTGCGCGGCAACCCGTACGGCCGCCAACGCCAAGAGTCGCTCGGCCACCGCGGGCATCGGCCCGAACCGGTCCAGCAGTTCCGCGCGGAAATCCTCGATCTGGGCATCCTTCGTCACCCGGGCAAGCCGGCGGTACAGATCGATCTTCGATCGCCAGTCGGGCACATACTCGTGCGGCAGGTAGGCCTCGCAGGGCAGGTCCACATCCACCTCCACGGTGGTCCGCGGCGGCAGCTTTTTCAAATGCCGGACCGCCTTTTCCAGCAACTCGCAGTACAACTCGTAGCCGACCACGGCGATGTGCCCGCTCTGCTGGGTTCCCAGGATGTTGCCCGCCCCGCGAATCTCCAAATCCCGCATCGCCAGGGCGAACCCGGCTCCCAAATCGCTGAACTCCTCGATCGCTCTCAGCCGTCGGGCGGCGTTGGGGGTGATGTGTTTGTGGGGATCGACCAGCAGATAGCAGTAGGCCCGGTGCTTATATCGCCCCACCCTGCCCCGCAACTGGTGCAGGTCGGCCAGGCCGTACCGATTCGCCTCGTCGATAAAGATCGTGTTGGCATTGGGGATATCCAGCCCGCTCTCCACGATCGTGGTGCTCAGCAGCACGTCGAAGCGGTGGTGGACGAAATCGGTCATCACCTTTTCCAGTTGGTGTTCCGGCATCTGCGCGTGGCCGATTTCGATTCTGGCCTGGGGCACGATCCGCCGCAGTCGGAGGGCCACGTTTTCGATATCGCGGACGCGGTTGTGGACGAAGAAGACCTGCCCCTGGCGGTTCAATTCCCGCAGGATCGCGTGGCGGATGATTTCCGCGTTGAACCGGGTTACCCGGGTTTCCACGGCCAGGCGGTCTTCGGGGGGCGTCTCCAGATTGGAGATATCGCGAATCCCCAAAAGCGACATGTGCAGGGTTCGCGGAATCGGCGTGGCGGTCATCGTCAACACGTCGACGATCGTCCTGAGGGCCTTCAGTCGTTCCTTGATCTGGACGCCGAACCGCTGTTCCTCGTCGATAATGACCAGTCCCAGGTTGCGTAGTCGGATGTCCTTTTGGGCCAGCCGGTGGGTGCCGATGACGATGTCGATCGTGCCGTCGGCCAGCCCTTCGAGGATGCTCCCCTGCTCCCCTTTCGTGGCGAAGCGGCTCAAGGCGGCGATGGAAAACGGAAATTCCGCCATCCGCTCGTTGAAGGTGCGATAATGCTGCTCGGCCAGCACGGTGGTGGGCACCAGCACGGCCACCTGGTAGCCCGCGTCGACCGCCTTGAAGGCCGCCCGCATGGCGACCTCGGTCTTGCCGAAGCCCACGTCGCCGCACAACAGCCGATCCATCGGACGCCGCCGCGACATATCCTCCTTGACCGCTTCGATGGTGACGACCTGGTCGTCCGTTTCGTGGTACGGAAACGAGGCGTCGAACTCGCGTTGCCACGGGGTATCGGAGGGAAAGGCGATGCCGGGGCGGGCGGCGCGGGCCGCCTGGAGTTCGAGCATCTCGGCCGCCAGGTCGGTGACCGCCTCTTCCACGGCGTGCTTCTGGCGGCCCCAGACGCGGCCGCCCAGCTTGGCCAGCCTGGGCCGGCTCTTGGCCCCGCCCACGTATTTCTGCACCAGGCCGATCTTCGAGGCCGGCACGTAGAGCCTGGTCCGCTCCTGAAACTCGAGCACCAGGTGCTCTTCCACCTGCCGGCCCTTTTCCAGCAGTTTCATTCCGCGATAGCGGGCGATGCCGTGCGAGACGTGGACCACGAGATCGCCCTCCCGCAGGTCGACGAAGCTGTCGATCACCTTGCCCAGCCGCCGCCGCACCGGCCGGCGAACCTCGGCCCGATGGAACAGCTCGCTGCTGGCCAATAGCAGCACCCGCTCCGAAACCAGGCGAAATCCCCGTCGCAGCCGGCCCGGCAGATAGTGCAATCGTCCCGCTTCGGCAAGCCGCGTGGAGCCGAAAATCTCGCCCAGTCGCTGGGCTTCGGCCTCGGCATGGCAGACAAGGTACACGTCTTGCCCGGTGCCCACCGCCTCCAGTTCGTCCCGCACCTTGCCGATGTCGCCGCTGAATCGCTCCACCGATTCAATGTTCAGCCGGCAGCTCCGCTCCAGCGAGCCGGTGGCCACGGCCGACGCCGTCACCGAGGGAAACCGCGTCACCCGCTCAAACACCGCGCTGGTGCCGTGCATCTCCTGCGGGCGTTCCAGGCCCTCCAAATACCGCCGGCCGGACCGCTGAATCTCCTCCGGCTCGACCAGCAGGAACCAACTCGGGGGGGGGAGAAAATCGGCCAGGTGCCCCGAATGACGATCCGCCGGGTTGATCGCGGTCAGATCGACGTCTTCCAGCTTGGCCAGGCTCCGTTGCCGGGAGACGTCGAAACGGCGGATCGAATCGACCTGGTCGCCGAAAAACTCCACCCGCACCGGGTCGAACCAGTCGGGGGCAAAGATGTCGACCAGCCCGCCGCGGACGGCAAACTCCCCCGGCAGTTCTACCGCCGAGGTAGGGTGGAAACCGTTGTCGACCAGCCAACGGGCCAGCTCGTCGATCGCCAGCGGCTGTCCCCTGCGGAGCGGGCGGGTTCGCGCGGCCAGGGTGGCCCGATCGGGCACCGGCTGAAGCAGGGCCGCGATGCTGGTGAGCGTCACTCGGGGCGGCTCCCGCCCGGCCAACCGCTTGAGCACGCGGAGTCGCTCGCCAAACACTTCGTCCGGCAACACCCGCTCGCCGCCGAGGACCTCCAAGGGGGGGAATTTTTCCGGCGTGAACTCGGCGAACAGCCCCAGGTCGTCGACGAAATCGTCGGCCTCGTCGGCCGACGGGCAGACCACCACCAGCGGCCCGGGCGCTTTGCGTGCCAGGGCGGCGGCGACGAGCGCGCAGCTCGAGCCCCAGACTCCGTCCAAAGTCGCCGCCTGGCCGGCCGCCAAACCGGCGACGACCTCGCTGAAGCCTTCCTGTGCATCCAAGCGTTCGACCAGCCCCATCAGCCGGCCGGACACGTCCGGGATCGTTTCGGCTTGAGCCATCACTGGCCGCCCATTCTACGCCGGACGTCGAAACGAGAAAAGACGAGGATTGCCCAGGCTGCCCTCACGGGTGCAGCAGCGGACTTCTGGAGGCTGTTTGAGGTGGCGGTTTCAAGTGGAAGATTTTGAGAGTCTGTAGGCCGGCTCGTGAGCCGGCATCGTAGAACTGGCAAGGAAGTAGCG
>CAYZWG010000252.1:0-8097 GCA_964481605.1 uncultured Planctomycetaceae bacterium | reverse complement strand
ACACGGCTCCGGCACCCGCCGCCAACTTGGATGAAGCGTTTGACGCGGGGCTGCCGACCCCGCCGACGGCCTGACCGAAGATCTCCCTGGTTTTTCGTAAACGGAAGATGCGGGAGACCATCGGTCGAATTCAGTGCGGGGTCGGGAGACCCGCGCACAGCGTGCTGAAAAACAAGGAGGGCACGGCCGGGATAGGGCACCCGGCCGGTGAACCAAACAAGGAAGATCAAGGATGATGGGAAAACATTCTCAAGCGCCGTGGGCGCTATCTCTGGCCGGGCTGGTGCTGATTGCTTGCCAGGGTCGACTGGCCGCCGCCGAACCGATCTCCGCCCGGCCCGCTTCGATCGTTCACAAGGTCGTCTCGGCCAACGAGCGTCAGGAGATGACGGTCATGTCGAGCCGCATCCTCACGCTGGATCAGAAGATTCCCCAGGCCCAGGTCAATAACCCGGAGATCGTGGAATTGACGCCCCTTTCGCCCACGCAAATTCAATTGTCGGCGAAGAAGGCGGGGGTCACCCAAGTGAACCTGTGGGACGAAAACAACCGCATTTTCACCATCGACGTGATCGTCCGGGGCGACACCAGCGAGCTGTCGATGGTCCTCTCCGACCAGTTTCCCAACGCCTCGCTGCAGGTTTCGGCGATTTCCACCGGGGTGGTCATTTCCGGTTTTGTCGATGACCCGGACGATGTGCCGGCAATTATCCAGATCGCCGAACAGTATTACCCCAAAGTCATCAACAACATGCGGATCGGCGGGGTTCAACAGGTGCTGTTGCACATCAAAGTGATCGAGGTCTCTCGCACCAAGCTGCGCGAGTTGGGATTCGATTGGACGCAAATGTCCGCCGGGGGCGGCTTCATCCTCTCGGGTGCCGCCGGGCTTCTCAGCTCGGTCACGCAGGAAACCGGCGACTTGCTGCCCACTTTCTCCCCCGGCGGCAACGTCCACTTCGGCCTCACCGACGGCGGCGGCACGTTCTTCGGCGTGCTGGAAGCGATGGAGCGAAACAACCTGGCCAAGTTGCTGGCCGAGCCGACGCTGGTCACCGTGAGCGGACGCCCGGCCCAATTCCAGGTCGGCGGCGAGGTGCCCGTGATTACCGGCGGTGGATTGGGCGTGCCGGCCAACACGGTCTACAAACCCTACGGCACGCAGGTGGACTTCGTGCCGATCGTGTTGGGCAACGGGCGGATTCGCCTCGAGGTTCGCCCTCGCGTGAGCGAAATCGATCCCAGCCGCAGCGTGGGCGAAAGCCCCGCCTTCCGGGTTCGCCAGGTGGACACCGGCGTGGAGATGCAAGCCGGCCAGACCTTGGCCATTGCCGGTCTGCTGCAAACCCGAATCGAGTCCTCGCGGAGCGGTCTGCCGTGGCTCAGCGACGTGCCCTACCTGGGAACGCTTTTCCGTCGCGTGAACCACGAACGGAACGAGGTCGAGTTGCTGGTGATTGTCACGCCGGAGTTGGTCGAGGCGATGGAATACGACCAGGTGCCGCCTTGTGGTCCCGGTATGATGACCGGCGAGCCCAACGACTGGGAACTCTACCTGAAGGGCTACGTCGAAGTTCCCAATCGCTGTTCGTCCGACGACGGTGCCGGCTGTCCGGAGCACGCAAGCAGCGGGGTTTCGTCGGTGCCGGAGATGATCGGCGGCGAACAGCACGGGGTGCTGTCCCCGGAGGCGGTGCCCACGCTACGTTTGGACTCCCGGCCAGCCGCCCCCAGGGCGAAGCAAGAAGCGTTGCCCAGGCCGAGTCCGCCGAGCGGGTCCGGGGCCGCCCCCACACTCCCAGCGCCGGGTCAGCCTACCCCGCCGCGGAAGGCTCCCATGCCCCCGGCCAAGTCGTCCGCCGCGGGCCGCGGCTTGCCTGGGCAAACCACGACAAGTCGTCAGATTCCGCAAAAGGCCTTCGACCGTCACGCCCGCTCCCTCGCCTCCGGCGCCTCCGGCGGAGGGCCGCTTCCGGGGCTGATTGGGCCGGTGGGCTACGACGTGTCGGGATAAATAAGCAATACTGGGTTAGGAGCCGTGGGGTTTCCGGCACGACCGGTGGGTCGCACGTCCATCCACGGTCAAGCGGGGCGCGCGGCGGCCAAATGGGCAACCACCCCGCGGACCGGGACTTCTCCCTGGCGTGATCTCGCGGCCCCGTCCGTCCGACAAGAAGTGGGAAATACTGCGGCGGATGAACAATCCGGCATGTAGCAACGTTGCACCGATCAGGCTGCCATGAGTACCGTTCTGCGACTGGCCATTGTCGACCCGGATGACGAATCGCGAGAGGCGTTGAAGTCCATGCTGATGGGCATGGAGATGATCTGGCTGGAGGCGGAGGCGTCGCGCTACGAGTTCTTTTCCGACGTGGTGGGCCAAACCAACCCCGACATCGGCGTGGTGGCCATTGATTCCAACCCCGACAAGGCCCTGGAGTTGGTGTCTCGGTTGAGCGATAATTCGCCGGACTGTGCGGTCCTGGTGGTGAGTTCCGCCAACGACGGCAACCTGATCCTTCGCGCCATGCGGGCCGGGGCCAAGGAGTTTTTGGCCCAGCCGGTGCGGCTGGAAGACCTGTTGGCGGCGCTGGGGCGAATCGGCGAACGCCGCTTCACCAAAGGGGACTCCAAACCGCGGGGTTGCCAGGTGATCGCCGTGGTGGGCGCCACCGGTGGGGTGGGCACCACCAGCATCGCCGTGAACCTGGGGTGCGCACTGGCCGCGGACACGAAAAACTCGGTGGCGCTGGTCGACCTGGACCTCTCCCTGGGCGACGCCGACGTCTTCCTGGACACGATCCCCGACTACACCCTGGTGGACGTCGCCCAGAACATTTCCCGGCTCGATTTTTCCCTCCTCAAACGCTCGCTCACCAAGCACTCCTCGGGACTTTTCCTCCTGCCCCGGCCGGTGCAACTGGCGGACGTGGCGCTGATCAGCCCGGAAAGTTTGCAGCGGGTGATCGGGCTCCTCAAGGCCACCTTTACCCACCTCGTGCTGGACCTCTCGAAGAGTTTCTCTCCGATCGACATGGCGGCCCTGGAAGCCGCCCACGATATCCTCCTGGTAACCCAACTCGACCTTCCCTGCCTGCGGAACATCGTGCGGTTGATGATGTCTTTCGGCGAGATGGAAGGGATGGTCGAGAAGATTAAGATCGTGGTCAACCGCCTCGGGTTGGAGAACGGCCAGATCACCATCAAGAAGGCCCGGGACACGATCGGCCGCGACATCTTCTGGCAGGTGCCCAACGACTACCGCACGATGATCGAGGTCCGCAATAACGGCGTGCCGCTGATCGAACAGGCCCCCAAAGCGGCGCTGACCCTCTCTCTGGTCTCCCTCAGCGAGACGCTCGTCTCGGACGGCAAAGCCCAGCAGACGACGGCCAAACGTTCCGGGCTGGGGCGGTTGTTCAACAATCTGATGTCGGGCAAGGGCCGCTGAGCGGCTGCCGGCGATTGTAACCCGAAGCGTAAGCGAGGGAGAATCACCAGCCTGGAATTCCTCGCTTACGCTTCGGGTTACGATGGCCGCCGCTTCGCCGGGCAATCGCTACGGGTGGAAAATCCGGCACGGATTCGCCGCTTCCGCCGCCGGCGTAAGCTATGCTTCTGTTGACTGAATCCGTGAATTCCGTTTCCCACCGCGGCCTGGTTCGGCGGCGGGCGCCGTGCACACGCCTTTCGCCACCAGCGCTCGTCCCGGCGGAGACATTCACGGACTCGGGGCGGCCTCTCCACCCGGTCGCGCCAAGCGTGGCAAGGCATGTGTTTTACGGAACTCGAGCTATTGGACCTATGACACCGACAACAGTTTCCCAACGCAGCGGAGATCATCCCCGGGCAAGCTTCGAGGAATTGAAGCAGCGTATCCACGGCAAGCTGGTGGACAAGCTGGACCTGACCCGGGTGGGCGAGTTGGAAGGCGAGACGCTGCGGCGGGAGATTCGCCTGGTCGTCGAGCACCTCTGCGACACCGAAGACACGCTCTTGAACCGGAGCGAACGTGAGCGGCTGATCGATGAAGTGCTCGACGAAACATTCGGCCTGGGCCCGCTGGAGGTTTTGCTCAAAGACCCCACCATCAGCGATATCCTCATCAACGGGCCGAAGAACGTCTATTGCGAGCGCCGGGGGAGAATGGAGAAGACGGACGTCGTGTTCCGCGACAACGGCCACCTGCTGCAGATCATCGACCGGATCATTTCCAAAGTGGGTCGCCGGGTGGACGAAACCAGCCCCATGGTCGATGCCCGCATGCCGGACGGCTCGCGTTTCAACGCCATCATTCCGCCCCTGGCGCTGGACGGCGCGGCCGTTTCCATTCGCCGATTCGGAGCCAATCCCTTGAAGCTGGAAGACCTGCTCAACTTCAAGGCGTTCACGCCGGAAATGGTGATGCTGATGGAAGGGGCCATCAAGGCCAGGTTGAACATCGTGATTTCCGGCGGCACCGGCTCGGGAAAAACGACCCTCTTGAACACGCTCTCCAGTTTTATCCCCAACACCGAGCGACTCATCACGATCGAGGACGCGGCCGAGCTGCAGCTCCAGCAGGACCACGTGGTTCGCCTGGAAACTCGGCCTCCAAACATCGAAGGCAAGGGGGCGATGACGGCCACCGACCTGGTGCGGAACGCCCTGCGGATGCGGCCGGAGCGAATCATCATCGGCGAATGCCGCGGCCCGGAAACGCTCGATATGCTGCAGGCGATGAACACCGGCCACGAGGGCTCGATGACCACCTTGCACGCCAACAACCCCCGCGACGCCCTCGCCAGAATGGAAACGATGATCATGATGGCCGGCTTCGAGCTGCCGCTGAAGGCGATGCGGACCCAGATCGCCAGCGGTGTCGACTTGATCGTCCAGGCCAACCGCCTGCAGGGCGGACCTCGCAAGATTACCCGCATCACCGAAGTCGTCGGCATGGAACAGGACACGATCGTGATGCAGGACATCTACAAGTACGAGCAGGATGGCATCGACGAGAACGGCAGAGCCTATGGGCGTTTTGTCGCCAGCGGCATTCGCCCCAGTTTCATGAAACGGATGGAGGCTGCCGGCGTGCGGCTTCCGGCCAGCGCCTTCCGCCAGCGCGAAATGCTGGCGGACTGATTCGGTAATCCAAGCTCAACCAGGAGAGAACGACCGGCCGCCGGGGGTGTGTTTCGCCGCGGACGCTTGTTTCCCGTCATTCCACGAGATATCGACTACCATCATGAGCCTTCTTCTCGTCACCATCGCCGTGTTTATCGGAGTCACCGCCCTGGTTGGCAGCGTGGCCTTCCTCCTGCAAGGCGACTCCAGCGCCAAAGTGGAAGATCGCCTCGATCTGCTCACGGGAGCGAAATCGCAAGCGTCCCAGGTGAACCTGGCGAAGCAGTCCAGCGTGCTGGCCCAGCCGCTGGACGCGATTCCCGGTTTCGCCGAACGGTGGATCAACAAGTTCACCAACGTCAACGTGCTGTTCGAACAAGCCGATACCTCGCTCACCGTCTCGCGGATGCTGGCCATCATGGGGTTTCTGGGACTGGTGGGCGCCGGCGCCGGGGCCGCGCTGCGAATCCACCCCAGCCTGCTGCCGGTACTGGCCGCGTTCATGGGCCTGATGCCCGTCGTCTGGCTGCTCTGGCGGCGACGAAAACGGCTGAAGGTGTTTGCCTCCCAACTGCCCGACGCGCTGGAACTGATCGCCCGGGCGTTGCGCGCCGGGCAAAGCCTGCCGGCCGGGTTCAGCATGGTCTCCAGCGAAATGAGCGCCCCCATCAGCCAGGAATTCGGCCGTGTCTTCGAGGAACAGAACTTCGGTTGTTCGATGGAAGACTCGCTCCGAGACCTGGCCAAGCGGATTCCCAATACCGACCTGAAGTTCTTCGTGACCGCCATCATTCTGCAACGCCAGACGGGCGGCGACCTGGCCGAAATCCTCGACAAGATCGGCCGCCTGATCCGGGAGCGGTTCCAAATCTGGGGGCAAATCCAAGCCTTGACCGGCGAAGGGCGGCTCTCCGGGGCGGTCCTCCTGGCCTTGCCTTTCGTGTTGTTCGTGGTGGTCTACCAGATGAACCCGGATTACGTGAAAGTGCTGTTTACCGAACCGATGGGCAAACAGATGTTGGCCGGGGCCCTGGTGATGCAATTGCTGGGCGCTTTGACCATTCGCAAAATCATCAATATTCGAGTGTGAGTCCGCCGTGTATTCCATCTTCGCCGAAAAACTGTTCAGCTACGCCGATCTGGTTCCCTTTGCCGTGTTTGCCGGGTTTGCCGCGGCAGCCTGGTGGGTCATGAACGTGGTGGCCACCGGAAAACCCCGCGCCCTGGAGCGGCTCGACGAGTTGAAGAACCCTCACGCCCGCAAAAGTGGACGCGATGGCTCGGCAATGAAGAAAACCGACACGGTCACCAAGGTGCTGGAGAGGGCCACGCCGGCCTTGGCCAAGCCCTTGCAGCCGAAAACGGAAAAGGAACGGGGCAAGCTGAAAGGCCGGCTCTCGGCCGCCGGCTTCCGCGCCGATACGGCAGGGAGCATTTTTCTCGGGCTGAAATTCGCCGGCCTCTTGGCGGGATTGTTTCTGGGCGCGGGAACGATTCTGGGCCTGGCCGGCGTCAGTCGCAACACGCTGATCGCTTCGGTTGCCCTGGCGGGTGCGTTCTTCTACCTGCCCGACCTGGCTCTGACCTACCTGGGACACCGGCGGAAACAGCAGATTTTCCTGGGGCTGCCCGACGCACTCGACCTGATGGTGGTTTGTGTCGAGGCCGGGCTCGGTCTCGATCAGGCGATGCGGAAGGTCGCCGAGGAAATGGCCCAGTCCTATCCGGTCATTGCCGAAGAGTTCGGCCTGGCGAATTTCCAACTCCAGATGGGACGCACGCGCTCTGAGGTCTTGCATGATCTGGGAATGCGAACCGGGGTGGCCGACCTGAGATCGCTCTCCGCGGTTCTCATTCAGGCCGACAAGTTCGGATCGAGCATCGCCCAGGCCCTCCGTGTCCAAAGCGACTCGATGCGGGTGCGACGGCGTCAACTGGCCGAGGAAAAGGCCGCCAAGACCGCCGTCAAACTGATTTTCCCCCTGGTGATCTTCATTTTTCCGGGAATCTTTGTGGTGCTCGTCGGTCCGGCCGCAATCAAGATGGTGCAAGACTTCTTCCCGGCGACCCAAGGCAGATGATCGCCAGGCCCCACCCCCCGGGGATGCCCCCGCCCCGCAATGCCCTCGCGAACCCTGGGCAAGGCAGGCAAACTTTGCGGGTTTTGCCAAGGCCTTGTGGTAGCCGTGGCGACGGATGCCGATAACTAGCAACAGGCCTCGGGCTGCGCGTGCGCCGGTCCCCGTGGCTGATCCGGCTCTTATCCTTGGGGGAACCAGAGAATGAAGCTTCGGCTCCACCTGCTGATCGCGTTGGTTGCCGTTTTCGCCTCGGCGTCGACCGCTGACGCGCAACTGCCGTGGTTGCGATCCTTTGCCCATTCGGTGGTCGTCGACTTCCACCGCAACAACTGCTGGCCGGAACCGTTCATGCAAGCGGACCGCGAAGCCACGCGAATCCCCTTTAACGCCATGGTGGCCAACGGCTGGCGCCTCCAAAACGCGCTCACCGACCACCACTTCGAACCGACCACCGGCCGGTTGAACGAGGCCGGCAAACTGAAAGCCTATCGGATTCTCACCGAGGTGCCGAAACAGCATCGGACGATCTACGTGCTCCGAGCCAAATCGGCCGAGGAGACCGCCGCCCGGCTGGACGGTGTGGAAAAACTGGTCGCCACGTACGCCGCCGAGGGCATCCAAGGCAACGTGGTTCTCTCTACCGTCACGCCGCGGGGCTGGCCGGCCGAGCGAGTCGACGCCGTCACGCGGGCGTTCCAGGCCTCGGCCCCCGAACCCCGCCTCTCGGCGGCCACCACGGAAGACGACCAGTGATCGCCGGCCCTCTCTCGCGCCGGAGACCATTTCACCCCGGGCCCGGACCGGCCTGAGCCCGCCCCGCCTCCCCCGTAGGGCCGGCTCTGCCGGCCGCCGTTCGTGGGTAGCACCGGTTCTTGAACCGGTGTGGCTGGAGCCACAAGAGGTCAGGGCA
>CAYZWG010000251.1:0-8116 GCA_964481605.1 uncultured Planctomycetaceae bacterium | reverse complement strand
CTCCCACCGGAAACCTCCAACTCGAACCACCTTCGGAAGTCCGCTGCTGCACCCCCGCCGAAAAAACCGCCGGAAGTGCCCTTGACCCATTTCGCCCACGCGAGTATTTAACCCGCTCTCTTCTACCCATTCCAGAGAATTCAAACGCAAACTTCCTTCTGCCGGCGCGTGCGCAGATGGTGGGAGTACCAACAAACGCCGCCGGCACGGCACAAACAAACCGTGGTCGGTTGCCGTCCCCCTCGGGCAAGGAAGACTGGTCACCCGACGGAAGCAATCGACCAGACGTTCGTCTGGAAAAACCCCTCGGACTTCTGCGAGTCTCGAAAGGAGAATCGTGTTGAAACCGACCGCAAGAATCCTCACCGGCCCCATTACACTTGTCGTAGGGTTGTCGATGGCGGTCTCGCCGGCCGAACGCTCGTACGGCCAACTCGCCTCGCCCGGCACAATCACCCAACACCAGGCCCAACTACGCCAGCAGAGCAACGACCTCCTCGCGCGGGCACGACAAGCCCTGGCCGAGCAAAACTGGGCCGTGGCCGAATCTCTCATCGACCGGGCGGAATCCCTGGGCGTGGCCTATGGACAGTTCGCCGCCGGCGACACACCCAGCAAGCTGCGGGCGGAACTCCATCGCCGCCGGCCCCCGATGGCGGGCAAACCCCGGCGCGGCGGCGGACTGTTCCGCCCCCGCCCCACCGCGGCGCCTGCCGATCCGTTCGCCACGGCAGCGTCGCGATCGGCCTCCGTGGAACCCCTGCCGCCGGTCGTCCACAGCCGGCCGACCGCCCCCGCAACGCCCGTCGGCGCCCGGGCCCAAAGTGATCAGAACCTGCTCCAAGCCCGACGCCACCTCGCCATGGGCGACGTTCGGCAGGCAAGACTTGCCGTCCAGCGGGCCAAAGTGCTCAACGTCCAGTACGGACCGCTCGACGATAATCCCAACCGGGTCGAAAACCTGATCGACAAGTACGCCCAGTTGATGGCCCAGAAGAAAAGCCGCGCACATACGGAAAGCTTCCGCCGGCAACACGCGAACCTCCTCATGGAGCAAGCCGAGGACCTGCTTCGCTGGCACGACTACGACGAAGCCGAACGGTTGGCCGCTGAAGCCGCCGAAATGAATGCGAACTTTGGCCCCTACCAGAAAAATCCCCGCGAGTTGGCCGCCCGGATTGCCGCCGCGCGGCGCCAGGCAGCCGCGCAGACAAGGATCGGTTTCCGCGATACCCACTCGGCGGCGGCCCCCGCCGTGCGGGCTGGATACGTGGTCCCCGCAACCGGCAATCCGATGACCCCGCGCTCTGCCGCGTCTGCCGTCTACAACCCCGCCACCGATCGGACCAGAAACGTTCTGGCCCAGAACCAGCAGGCCTTGGCGGCCGGCGTGCCCACTCCGGCCACGGCCCCGGCCGGCAGCGGCATGGCCCTCTTCCAGCAGGGGCAAGCGGCCTTGCACGCCCACAACACCGAACAGGCGCTGGCCTACTTCCGCCAGGCGGCTGCCCATCAACACGAACTCGACCCCGTCACCCAGCAACGATTGCAGGACTTGCTGCAAATGCTCAGCGTGCCGCGGTCCACCCGCCAGGCCAGCGCTACCGAACCGTCGATCATCGACGACGCCGCGGCCCGCCAAACGCTGCTGGCACGACAGGTCAGTGCCGACGTGGCCCACCAGGCACGAACCGCCGAGAAAATGCGCCAGACCGATCCCAAGGGGGCCGTGGCCCTGCTGGAGCAAACACGCAAAAAGGTGGAGTCCGCCGGACTGGACCAGGCCAACCAGGACTACCTCCTCCGCCAACTCGATCGCGCCTTGGCCGATACCCAAAAATACATCGAAGAAAACCAGGCCCGCATCGAGCTCGACGAGCAAAACCGCGATGTCCGCGACCAGATCGAACACCAGCAGCAGATGCAGGTCGACCTGGAAGAGAAGATGGCCATGATGGTTCAACGCTACAACGAGCTGATCCGGGAACAACGCTACGACGAGGCCGAAGTGGTGGCCAAGCGGGCCAAGGAGCTCGATCCCAACAACCCCTTCACCGAACAGATCGTGCTGGTGGCCAGAACCCTGCGACGCGAGGCCAGCAACCGGGCGCTGCAGGACGCCAAGGAACGCGGCTTCTGGCAGCAGCTCGATTCGGTGGCCGAGGCGAGCGAGGGCTTCGACGATCGCAAGCCCTATCGCTTCGGCGACGTGAAAGACTGGGAAACGCTCACCAAGAACCGCGCCAAGTGGCTCTCCGAAGGCGGACGCGATCGCTCCGAGGCCGAAATCGAAATCCAACAGCGGCTGGAAACGCCCATCCTCTTGAACTTCGAAAACGAGCCCCTCAGCTCCGTGGTCGACCATCTGGGCAAACTCGCCGGGATCAACGTCTACCTCGATCCCCAGGGCTTGGAACAAGAGGCCGTCTCCACCGACGAACCGATCACCATCAATCTGCAAAAGGAAGTCTCGCTGAAAAGTGCCCTGGCGCTGATCCTGGAGCCCCGCCACCTGGGCTACGTGATCCGCGACGAGGTCCTCCGCATCACCAGCGAACAGTACCGCGAGAGCGACGTCTACGTGCGAACCTACAACGTGGCCGACCTCGTCGTTCCCATTCCCAACTTCACACCCGGCTCCGGAATGGGACTGGCCGCCGCCTATCACGACGGCATCAGCAGCGTCAGCTTCGGCGCCGGCAGCGGCCTGGGCATGGGCAATGCCGCCGGCCTGGCCATGCTCGCCAGCCACGACGGCTCACCCTCGGTCGGCCAGATCAACGCCAGCGTGTTGGCCCAAATGACCGGCGCCTCCACCCCCGCCGCCGGCGGAGCGGCCAATACTCCCGCCGGCTTCGGACCCGGTGGCCTGGGCGGCGCGGCCTTGGCCGACTTCGATAGCCTGATCTCCCTGATCACCTCCACCATCCAGCCGGAAACCTGGGACGACGTGGGCGGCCCCGGCTCGATCGCCCCCTTCGAAACCAACCTCAGCCTGGTGATTCGACAGACCGAGGAAGTCCACGAGGAGATCGCCGACCTGTTGGAACAGTTGCGGCGGATGCAAGACCTCCAAGTCACCATCGAGGTCCGCTTCATCACCCTCAACGACAACTTCTTCGAACGGATCGGCGTCGACTTCGACTTCGATATCAACGACAACATCGACCGACCCTTCCAGGTCTTCGGCCGAAAGATTCCAACCACCAACGGCACCACCGGCGGCGGCGGCACCACCACCAATAACGCTAACGCCCTCCAAGAGCCCCTCCGCGATACGCGGGACGTCGACGGCGGCCGCAGCGTGACCGTGGGCATGCAGCAGCCGGGCGTCTTCTCCGCCGACCTGGACATCCCCTTCACCCAAAACAGCTTTGCCCTGGCCGTGCCCCAGTTCGGCGGCTTCGACGCCACCGCGGGAGCCCAACTGGGATTCGCCATCCTCAGCGACATCGAGGCCTTCTTTTTCATCAACGCCGCCCAAGGCGACCGCCGTAGCAACGTCATGCAGGCACCCAAGGTGACCCTTTTCAACGGGCAGTTGGCCTCCGTCTTCGACCAGTCCTCCAGCCCCTTCGTGATCAGCGTGGTGCCCGTCGTGGGCGACTTCGCCGCCGCCCAACAACCGGTGATCGTGGTGCTTAACGAGGGCACGTCCTTAACTGTGCAAGCGGTCGTCTCCGACGACCGACGTTTCGTGCGGCTGACCGTGGTGCCTTTCTTCAGCAAGATCGGCGAAGTCAACCAGTTCCAGTTCGAGGGTACGGAAACCTCCACGGAAAGCACTTCCGCCGCAGGTATTCAGACCACACCCAACGATAACACCAAGAAGGCCTCCAACCGGCAGACTACCCGCACCGGAACCTCCGTCCAGTTGCCCACCTTCTCCTTCGTCACGGTGACCACCACGGTCAGCGTGCCCGACGGAGGAACGGTCCTCTTGGGCGGCATCAAGCGGTTGAGCGAGGGCCGAAACGAGTTCGGCGTGCCCATGCTCAACAAGTTGCCCTACGTCAACCGGCTGTTCAAGAACGTGGGCATTGGGCGCGAAACCCAAAGCCTGATGATGATGGTCACGCCGCGGATCATTATCCAGGAGGAGGAGGAGGAACGCCTGGGAATCCTCGCTCCCTAGCCACGCCCCCGGCAACAAGCAACTTGCAGGGCCGTCGCCGACACGCTATCGTGATCGGCGACGGCCCTTTTTCTCGCACGTTGTGCGCGGGGCTGCCGACCCCGCACTGAATTCGACCGATGGTCTCCCACATCAACTGTTTACGCAAGTTGTGGGAAAACCTTCGACCCGACCTGCGCACTGCCAGGGGAGACCACGACCATGCGCGGAAGTTGCTGGATTATGCTGGGTGGACTGGCGGGCGGACTGGGCGTGACCGCCGGAGCCTTCGGGGCCCATGGCCTCCACGACCAACTCAGCCCCCACGCGCTGGAAACATTCGAGGTGGCTGTCCGCTACCAGTTGTTTCACAGCCTGGCGCTGGTGCTGGTGGGCCTGCTTGCCCAACGGTCGCCCAGCCGACCCGCCTCGGCCGCCGGCTGGAGCTTTCTGCTGGGAATCCTGCTCTTCTCCGGCTGCCTCTACGGCTGGGCCCTTACCGGCGCCAAGCCCTGGGTCTGGCCCGTGCCGGTAGGCGGGGTGGCCTTCATCGTGGGCTGGTTCGCGCTGGCGGCGGCCGGGTGGCGCTGCGGCCCGCCCCAGGCTTGAATCGACCTCTAGCCCAACGGCCAGACATGGGATAAACTCGAAAGTAGGGTGCGTGCTCCGCACGCACGCGGCACAACGGCCCGGCTACCCGTTCGCCTGCTTGCTCTGTGTGCACCCTCCGCAAGGCCTTCCTCCCCCCGCCACAAGGCCGGCGGGGGAAATGCCTAACTTCCACCGCGGCCATCCCTGCGTGGCAGGTTCGTCGAAAAGTCATTGGTGACACGATGCCGGCCAATCTGACCGCTCAATACCTCAAGGCGGAGCAAGAATATCGCCGGGCCACCACGGTGGACGAGGAGTTGGCCTGCTTGCAGGCCATGCTGCGAGAGATCCCCAAGCACAAGGGAACCGACCACCTCCAGGCCCAGATCAAATCGA
Source organism: uncultured Planctomycetaceae bacterium (assembly GCA_964481605.1). Taxonomy (GTDB): domain Bacteria; phylum Planctomycetota; class Planctomycetia; order Pirellulales; family Thermoguttaceae; genus CAYZWG01. The sequence goes on along the minus strand of CAYZWG010000251.1, from coordinate 3,015 downwards.
AGATCGCCAAGGCCAAGAAGGAGCTCCAGGCCGAGAAAAAGGGCGGCAAACGGGGACGCGGAATCCGTATTCCCCGCCAGGGGGCCGGTACCGCCGTGTTGCTGGGCGGCCCCAACGCCGGCAAGAGCCAACTGCTCAAATCGCTCACCCGGGCGACCCCCGAGGTGGCCCCCTATCCCTTCAGCACCCACGCCCCGGCGCCCGGCATGATGGCTTGGCAGGACGTCACCGTGCAGTTGGTGGACACGCCCCCGGTGACCGCCGATTATCTCGAATCGGTGATGTATGGGCTGATCCGCGGGGCGGAGTTGGTGCTGCTGCTGGTCGATCTGGGGGCGGACGCGGGGATCGAGCAGTGCCAGGACGTGATCGACCGGCTCGCCCAGACCAAGACCCGGCTCGCCTCCACCTCCTATTTGAGCCGAGAGGACGTGGGGCTTTCCTATACGAAATCGTTTCTCGTGCCCAACAAAATCGACTTGCCCGAGGCGGCCGACCGGCTGGAACTGCTGCACGAACTCTGCCCTGTGGACTTCCCCGAGTACGTGATTTCGGCCCAGCACGGCAAGGGACTCGAGCGGCTGCGAGAGGCGATCTACCAGGCGATGGACGTGGTCCGCGTCTACACCAAGCTGCCCACGTCAAAAGAGCCCGACCGGGATCGCCCCTTTACCCTGCGGCGAGGTAGTTCGCTGCGGGAGTTGGCCGCGCAGGTCCACAAGGACTATGCGGAAGGATTGAAATTCGCCCGCGTCTGGGGCGAAGCGGTTCACGACGCCACGGTGGTCAAGGGCGACTACATCCCCCACGACCAGGACGTGGTGGAATTGCACATCTGAGCGAACCGGGAAGGAACAAACGACGATGGTTGAACTGGGTGTGAATATCGATCACGTGGCCACCGTTCGCCAGGCGCGGCGCACCGACGAACCCGATCCCGTCTGGGCCGCGGCACTGGCCCAATTGGGCGGCGCCGACGGAATCACCATCCACTTGAGGGAAGATCGACGCCACATCCAGGACCGCGATCTGCAAATTCTCAAACAGACGGTCACCGTCAAGCTGAACCTGGAAATGGCCTGCGACCACGAGGTCACCGCGATCGCCTGCCGCATCAAGCCCCAGCAGGCTACCCTGGTGCCCGAGCGACGCGAGGAAATCACCACCGAGGGCGGCCTCGACGTGGCCGGCCAGAAGGACCGCGTGAAGGCCACCCTGTTGAAACTACGGGAGGCGGGAACCTCGGTGAGCCTGTTTCTCGATCCCCAACCGCGGCAAATCGAAGCGGCGGCCGAACTGGGCGTCGATGCCGTGGAACTCCATACGGGCCAGTACGCCCTGGCACCCCCCGGACCCGAACGGGAAAAACAACTCGACACCTTGCGACAGGCCGCCGCCCTGGTCTCCGCCGCCGGCATCACCCTTCATGCCGGCCACGGACTGACCTACCACAACGTCAAGCCGGTGGCCGCCATCGACCGCATGCACGAGCTCAACATCGGGCACAGCATCATTGCCCGGGCGATCATGGTGGGGCTGGCGAAGGCGGTCCGCCAGATGAAAGCGCTGCTCTGAAAAAACTCTCTCCGCCGGTAAACATTCGTCCAACCCGTTCGTAGTGCCCCGATTTATCGGGGCACTGGACTTGGCGCCCGGAAAAGACCGCATAAATGCGGCCACTACAAACTCATGGCGACGAGTTGGACGGATGTTTACCTCCGCCACCGTTGGGCGTGGGCCTCTCGACCCCGCCGAAACCCGACCCCTGGCGGATTTCCAGCCGTTTTCCTATCATGGCCCTTGCCCAGCACCCGTACGGCTTTCAGGGCGGGGTCGGAAGACCCTCGCCCAACGTTGCTCCGCACACGCCCCGACTCTTGACGAAAGCCAAAATCCCATGTCGACCCGAGCCGAGCAATTCGCGGGCCTTTCCGTGGCGCTGACCACCCCGTTTCGGGATGGCCAGGTCGACTACGACGCCTTGCAGGCCCAGGTGGAATTCCAGGTCGCCGCGGGCACGACCGGCCTCTGCCCGGCCGGCACCACGGGCGAATCGCCCACCCTCTCGCACCAGGAGCACGAGCGGGTGATCCAGGCCGTGGTCGAGGCGGCCGCCGGGCGAGTGCTGGTGATGCCCGGCACCGGCTCCAACAGTACCGAGGAGGCCCTGCGGCTGACCCGGTGGGCCGCCAAGACCGGTGCCGACGCCGCCCTGGTCGTGGCCCCCTACTACAACAAGCCGACCCAAGAGGGGTTCTATCAACACTACAAAGCACTGGCCGAGGCGATCGATATCCCCATCTGCGTCTACAATATCCCCGGCCGCACCGGCAAGAATATCGAGCCTGAGACGATCCTGCGGATGGCCGAACTGCCCAACATCGCCATGGTTAAGGAGGCGACCGGATCGATGGACCAGGCGTCGCAGATACTGGCCGCCACCGACCTGACGCTGTTAAGCGGCGACGACAGTCTGACCCTGCCGCTGTTGGCGCTGGGAGGCCGGGGGGTGATTTCGGTGGTGGGCAACGTCATTCCCAAGGACATGATCCAACTGATCTCGGCCTTCGAGTCGGGCGACCGCGACGGGGCCCGAAAGTGGCACCACCGGCTGTTTCCGCTCTGCCGCGATATGCTCGGCCTGGCCACCAACCCCATCCCCGTCAAGGCGGCCATGAAACTGCTCGGCCGCGACACCGGCGAACTGCGGATGCCCATGACCCCCCTCTCGGCCCAGCAGGAGGCGTGTCTTCGCCGGACCCTTTCGGACTATGGGTTGCTTTGACAACCTCGGCCGGAGCCTTGGCGTGGTGGGCGCGGGACGTTCATCCGGGATTTCAGGTGTTACCCCACCGGCCCTGTGCCGGTGGGTTGCGGGTTTGGAAACTACAGCGGCCGCCTCCCCTAACGGTTTTCCCCTGGTCTCGCGTGGGTGGGGGCGCGTGTGGGCGTAGTAGTTCTCAAACCCGTCTCCCACCGGCACGGGGCCGGCGGGGACGAGCCCCAGGCCGACAG
>CAYZWG010000250.1:0-8170 GCA_964481605.1 uncultured Planctomycetaceae bacterium | reverse complement strand
ATCACCATGCCCAGTGGAAAAAGCTCTGGGGGCTGTTTCCCTACGTGGCCGCGGGAATGATCCCCGGCGTGGCCGTGTTGCTGCTGGTCGACGATCAGCAGTTCAAACTGCTGCTGGGCGCGTTGGTATTGGTGCTATTGGCCCTGGAATGGGGCCGCCATCGCCTCGGCTGGGACCACCTCCCCGCCCGCTGGTGGTTCGCCGCCGCGATGGGCACCCTGGCCGGATTCGGCACCACCGTGGGAAACGCCGCCGGACCCGTGATGAGCATCTACCTGGTCAGCCGGGGAATGTTCAAGGCACAGTTCATGGGCACCTGGGCCTGGTTTTTCTTCATCGTCAACCTGACCAAAGTGCCGCTGTTTCTGTCGATGGGAATGCTCACGCCGCAGACGCTGCGTTTCGATCTCGTGCTCGTGCCGGGCATCGTGGCCGGGGCCCTGCTGGGCAGGCGGGTCTTTCTGCTCATTCCCGAGAAGGCCTTCGGCCCGCTGGTGCTCATCCTGGCCGGAGTGGCGGCCGCGCGGATGGTGGCCGGCGGGCTGGGCGGTTAGGGCCTCCCCCGTTCGGCGCGGGTTTCCCCCGTTCGGCGCGGGTTTCCCGACCCCGCCGAAAGCGCCCAGGTGCAGTTGCCGTAGGGCCCCTCTTTCGGCGGGGTCAGGAGACCCGCGCCGAACGAAGCCGAAACCCGGCTGACACTGCGAACCCGGCAACCGGCCGGCACAGCCGGCCCTACGGCTTGCCCAAGCAGGTGATGCTGCCGTCCTCGTCGGCGATGTAGAGACGCCCCGCGGCGGCCGCGGCACCGTTGAATACGGGCGGGAAGGGAAGGGTCTGCTTGGCCAGCTCTTCGCCCGAGGCGGAGTCGAACACGTGCAGCCGCCCACCCTTTCGGTTTTCAAAGGCGCCCAGCGGATCTTTCAGATCGACCACGTCCGGGGGACCGGCTACGAACAGGCGGCCGGCGGCCAGCACCATCGCGCGAATACGCACGGGGATTCTCTTCATCCAGGTATCCTGCTGTCCCTTGATGTTTTTCGCGCCCTGGATGTTTTTCGCGAAAAGCAAGTAGCCCTTGCCGCCGGGGGTGAAGTAGACGGTCGGATCAAGACCACGCAGCGTATCGAACATCCGCACGTAGTAGACCGATCGCCGATCATGCACGATCAGCCGGCCGTAGTCCCGGCCAAAGGTCCAGGGTATTCGCTTGAAGTAGCTGTCGTCCAGAAAACCGCCCGTCACCTTGAGCGCCGGACCCGGCGGCTGGGGTTTTCGTTGTCGGTTCAGTTCGGCATCGAAAACCACCGAGCGCATGGAGATGGTGGAGCCGTCGGACATGAGGATATCCGTCAGTGCCCCCATCGGCAGTTTGAAGTTCACCTTGAAGTCGTCGACGCCGTAGGAGGGACCTTCCAGCCTCGTCTGGTGCAGCAATGCTCCCGTCGAGGCGTCGAGGCCATAGACGTAGATTCCGCCGTCCAGCAGGGACGATCTTCCCGCGGTGCAATAGACCGTGCCGTTTTCCACGAGCACGCTTCCGTGGACGGGCCAGGCCGACTCCAACTGGCCGAACGCCCCGATCAGCCGCTGCCGCGGCGCGGCGCGGAATCGCCACGCCAGTGCTCCGTCGGAGGCGCGCAGGCAGTAAACCCATCCGTCCGCCGAGCCAAACACCACGCTGCCCCGGCAATACGTGGGCGGCGAGTCGATCCGGGCCCCCGCCACGAATTCCCACAGCGTGCCGCCGTCCGCCGCGTCCAGGCAGACGACTTGATGCTCGTCCACGAGCGATACGAAGAGCCGGCCGGCGACCACAATCGGCGGCGACACCTTGCTGCCGAGCTTCACCCGCCAGAGAGGAGCGGCATTGCCGGGCACTTCGGTGGCCACGCATCCGGTGCGCATCGAGTCGTGCCGAAAGGCGGGCCAGTCCTGCTGGTCGGGAGGACGGCTTTCCACTTTTCCAAAAGCGCTCCCCCGCTCGGCCCGGGGCGGTTGTTCGCCCTGCTCTTCTTCCTGCCCGGTCGGTCCGGCCGGCGCCAAGGCGTTCATCCCGTTGAGCTTTTCGTCGATGTAGCATTGGCACGGGTGGGGCGGGGCGTACTGGAGCCCGTTGGCGGGCATCATTCCCAAGTGGCAGGTACCCCGCACCCAGTTGTTCACGCTGTGCCGGCCGTCTTCCAGGTCGACGAATTCGGTTCCCCGCCGGCTGGCGAGAATGTAGCGCGAGGTCGCCTTGTTGCGGTAGCAGCGGTGGTGGTGATAGGTCTTGAAAATGGGGCCCAGGGGCACCTGCTTTTTCAACTCGCCGGTATGAAGGTCGTATCCATTGACCGCCTTGGGACCGAGGCATCGCTGTCGCTTGCGGGCTCCCACCTCGATCATCGTCTGGTCCAGTTCGGCGCTCCAGGTCCAGACGAGGTCGCCGATCACGAACACGTCTTTCCATTCGTACCAGAGGTGGCCGATGTACTTTTTGGGTTGGCTCCAGAGAAGCTTGCCCGTGTCGGCCGAAAAGGCCGCCAGCCGGCTGGGACTCGCGTGCAGCACGACCCCGTCGCGGACGATCATCGTGCCGATCCAGAGGTTCCCCCGCGAATCGATGCCGCCGGCGGTTCGGTCCGCCTCGTCCTGGGGAAAGCGGGATCGCCATTTTTCCTCGCCCGTCCGAAAATCGAGGCAAACCAGGTCGGACCCGTCGATCAGGGCCACCACGCCGGACCCAGCCGCCGTGTTGAGCGAGGGATCGAGCTTGGCAGCCTTCATGCCGCCGTTGACCGCCCTCCACCTGATATAGTCCGTGGTGCTGCCGCGGTAGGCGTTTTTCGCGACCCATTTCCGCTTTCCGCTGGCGGCGTCCACGGCCATCACCTTCACCTGCTCGCCGGCAAGAACGCTGAGAATCAACGTGCCGTCGAGGTAGAGAATCTCGCCCGTCCGCCGGGTGCCGTCGTAGGTCCTCAGCACCTCCCCGGTCCCCGCGTCGAGCTGCGAGACGGGCGCCTGGTATCCCAGCGTGACGTAGACCTTGTCGCCGGTCGCCACCAGCCGCTTCTGCAGATTGAGGGGGATGTCGCCGGGCCGGGTGTCGAACCACGAACTCTTCCATTCCCGCCATCCCCACCGACGAATGGGAACCTTCCACAGCCGCACCCCGTTGAAAGCGTCCTGCGCCACCAGGAACCATTTGTCGGGCAGGGGGTGGTTGCCGGCAAGGCTGATCGGGGCTTCGTCCTCGATGGCAAAAAGCCGTCCCCGGCTGGTCACCAGCGAACTGATGCTGGAATCGGTCTCGTGCGACCGCAGCCACATCGGGCCCGAAATCCACTGGTATCGCTTGGGCGGGCCGACGACGCGATCCCGGGCGACCGGGTTGCCGTCGGGTCCGTGCAGGAAATGGGTCCACTCGTCGATCTCCGCGGGCCAGGGTTTTCTCGCGCGGACCCAGGTGCCGCCCGACTCGACCACCGAAACCTCCTCGAACCCCGCCGATCGGAGCCGCCCGGCAAGTTCTTCCGCCCGGGCACGCGACTCGGCGCCAGTCGAAGACGTGCCCAGATAAGCACAGCCCAGCGGCGCCAGCACCCGCATCACTTCTTCCGCCGCCAGACCATTCTTCCGCAGGGCCGGATAGGAATCGACCACGACCAGGTTGATCAGGTTCTCGGCGTAGGGCAGTCGCCCCGAATCCAGCGTCCCGGCGGAGACGGTGCCGTACATCCCCCGCGAACGGATCACTTGGCGCATTTTTCCGCAAAGCCCCGCCTCCCCGTAGAGGCAGTGCACCACGAAGCTGCCCTGCCGGGCAAGCGCCAGCGCCAACTCGGCGTCCGAACGTCCCATCACCGCGCAAATGCCGCCGGTCGAACCGCTCGCCCGCACCATCTCCGACGCCGTCGCCAGCGCCTGCCCGTCGACCGGCTCCGCGCCCCGGGCCCATCCCCCGCACAAGGGCCAATACAACAGCGCCGCGATCAGCACCACGCGGCAGCCTCGGCAGCGGTCAATGCTCGTGTTCATGGTCACTCCGTCATGCTCGGGGGGGCGGGCGAGTCAATCGGAACCGCGCTGCGCGGCAACGTCTTTTTCCGACAGGGCGGCGCGATAGACCTTGACCTCGTCAATGATACCCTGGAAAGGGTCGGTGATCTCCGCCGGACTGTTTCCTTCATCATAACCGATTTCCATTCCTTGGCCGCAGTTGCCGGGGATGTACCCGGGGGTGTCCGCCGTGGCGGCGAGTTTCCCGTCGACCAGCAACTCGATCCGATCCTGCTTGATGACTCCCGCCAGGTGGACCCACGACCCGACCACTTTTTTTCGGCCGGCGGCAATGTAGGCGGGGCCGTCCTGTACGCGGTGAATCCCGAACCTGGCGACCCCCTCCTTGATGTACAAGGAGAATCCGCAGAAGGCGCCGCCGCGGGCAACGATCACCCCGTTGTCCGCGTCCGATTTGACCCACGCCATCACGGTCAGCGGCTGTCCGCCGAGGGGCAGCCCTGCCGGTCGCCCCAGCGCGATGTACTTGCCCTTGCCGAATTTCAACGCCGCTCCGACCTTGCCCTTCACCGGAGCGCACCCTCGAATCCGGCCGTCGTTTCCATGCCCCGTCGCGTCCACGGCGACACGCGTGTTCCGGTCGTCAAAACTCCAGTAGGCCGCAAGGTCTTCCCGGCGGGACAAACGCAGCAGCGCCTTCTCCGCGGCCCGCCGCACCGACGGATCGTCGTCGCCGGTCGCCAATCGCGCCAACGGCTTCCGCGTTCGGTCGTCGCGGAAGGGGAGCAATGCCTCGATCGCGGTGCGGCGGACCCCCGGGTCGGCGTCTTTCAGGACGGCCACGAGCGGCACCACCGCCCTCTTGTCCCCAAGTTCTCCCAGCCCGCCGGCAGCGCGCATCCGCGTTTGGGCATCAGGGTCGTCCAGCAGCGAGGCAAGCTGCTCGACGGCCCGCGGGCCTCCCACATATCGCAGCACCCAGAGGATGTGCGCCGCGTCGGCGTCGTCCTTCTTCAGTGCCGCCACCAGCGGCGCGGCGATCTTCGGGTCGCGCAGCTCGCGCAGGGCCCAGGCGGCCTGGTCTCGGACACACCACCGCGAATCACCCAGCGCGTGCAGCAGCGGGCCGGCCGACCGGGAATCCTTGATCTCTCCCAGGGCATAGGCGGCGTAGAACCTGACGTTCATCTCGCCGTCGCCCAGGGCTTCGATCAGCACGGGCACGGCCCGGGCGTCCTTGATCAAGCCCAGCGCCTTGGCCGACTCGCGGCGCACGTCCTTCTCGGTGTCGCCCAGCGCCTCGATCAGCGCCGGCACGGCCGACCGGTCCCCCATCCGGCCCAGCGCGACGGCCGATTGCCGGCGAACCGCGGGAACGCGCGAGTGCAGGGCTTGCACGTACTCCTCCACCGCGGGATAAGCGGGACACGCTTCCAGCACCCAAACCGAAACCAGAATCAAAACCCAGATCGTGTTTCTCATATCGGCTTCTCCCGCCTCGCGTTGTGCGCGGGTCTCCCGACCCCGCACTCAATTCGACCATGGTCTCCCGCATCAACCGTTCACGCAAATCATCAGGGACCTTCGGTCAGGCCGGCGGCGGGGTCGGGAGACCCGCGCCGAACGCTGGACCCGCGCCGAACACTCGATCGGCCCGGGCCCCGGGACAATCCGCGGCACCGCGACTCTTTCTTTACCATCACGGCTCGGCCGGTTCAAGGGTATTGCCCGATCACGATCGGGCCTACGGCTCGCGGAACAATCGGGCAGAGGATTACCGGCCGGGCATCGGTTACAATGGCACCGGCAAGGAAATAACGGAAAAACCAACGATCCGCTTCGAGAACCTGGCGAGACCACCCAAGCGGCGGTGGCCCCCCCCTTCTGCAACTGGGAGAGATTCGGGATGCGAGAATCCGTGATGAAAGCAACACGAGTCGCCTTGACCGCGATCGGCGTAACGGTTTTCTGTTGCACGGCCATGGCTCAACCGCGGCCGATCAGTTTCGAGGGAGCGAAATGGATTTGGTTTTCGGCGGGGGCCGATATGCCGCTGGAGTCGCTGCCCGCCGGGGTGAACTACTTTCGCGCGGAACTGACGCTTCCCGAAAAGGCCCGGGTGAAGTCGGCCGAGGTGATCGCCACCTGCGATAACCTGTTCGTGCTCTATTTGAACGGCAAGAGCATCGGTGAGAGCGAGGCCCACAACAGTGCCTGGGGCCGGCCCAAGCGATGGGACGTTTCCGCCCGGCTGGTGCCCGGCCGCAACGTGGTGGCGGTCGAGGGGGTCAACACCCTTCCCGGGCCGGCGGGGTTGATCGTGAAGCTCGTTGTGCGGCTCTCGGACGGCACGCAGGCCGTGCTCGCCAGCGACGCGACCTGGATGGCCACCAACCAGCAGCGCCCCCGTTGGCAAGAGCCCGATTTTGACGACCTGCACTGGAACGACGCGCGGGTGGTGGGCCAGTATGGCGCGGCCCCGTGGGGCAGCTTGGCGGTCCCCGCCGCCGTCCAGCCCCCCGGCACACCGGTAGGTGAAGTCGACAAACTGGCCACCCTGGCCCGCAAGCAGGCCGCCAGAGAGGGCCGCTCGATCGCCCTGGTGGAAGCGGTTCCACCGGCCGACTACCCCTGGCCCGCGGCGATCGTCTTTTTGGCGGACGATTGCAGCCTGTATCGGCCGCTCGCGCCCACCGGCTCGCATCGCGACAGCCTCACCGTGACCATCTTCAATCCCCGCAACTCGCGCGCCTTTCCCGAACACGACCTGCCCGCGCCGATGAAAATCGGGCACAAGCTGTACGTGTTGCAACCAGCCCGGCCGGGCACCACGCCGCGGCTGTTGCTCGACGCCGGGCGGGGTGCCATCGGGTCGCCCAGCGTGTCGTTTGACGGCAAGTCGATCCTGGTCTCGATGGTCCGCCAGGGCGAGTCGTTCTTCCATATCTATCGGCTGCCCGGCGGCGGTGGCTCGCCGCGGCGGCTCACCGACGGCCCCTTTCACGACATCGACCCGGCGGAACTGCCGGACGGGCGGATCGTGTTTACCTCCACGCGGATGGGCACCTTCGAGGAGTACCACAGCCCCCCGTCGCGGGCCCTGTTCGTGATGAACGCCGACGGCAGCGACGTCCGGCCGCTGACCAACACGATCATCTTCGACAACGAGCCGGAGGTGCTGGCCGACGGGCGGATTCTCTTCATCCGGTCCGATGATTTCTTCGACCGCGGCAAGGTGGAGACCCGCTTGCAGGCGATTCATCCCGACGGCACGGTGGGCTACACCGAGTTTGGGCTGGAGATCGGGCCCGACTACGGCAGCCGGCTGCGGGCATTTTACTGTGGCAGCCCCGCGCCCCTGCCGGACGGCCGGCTGGCCTTTGTCTCGGCACGGGGGATCACCATCGGCCGGCCGGGGGCTCCGGACAAGGCCCTCCGCCACTTCCGCATTGGGGCGGGCGACGTGGCGGCCATGCCCGACGGACGACTGTTGTGTACCATCGCCCGTCCCGTCCCCGTCGAGGTGACCGCGGGAAAGGAAAAACGAACGGTTGAGGATACCCGCTACGAGAAGATTGGGGTTTTCGATCCGGAGGCCGATCCGCCGGTGCTGGCCGTCCTCTACGACTCGCCGGGTGTGCCGCTCCACTCGCCCGTCTACCTGGGAGCCAGGCCGCGGCCGCCGCAGATGGCCGAACAGCTCGACCGGCGCAAGCTGGAGAATGTCCACGCCACGGGCGTGCTCTTCTGCCAGAATGCCCGCCTCACCATGAACACCACGGCCGGCTGGACGCACGTGCGGGCCATTCGGGTGCTGGCCGGCAAAGGGCTGACCATGCGCTCTTCGCATTCCTACATTGTCCACGCGGGCAACGAGACGATCGAACTGGGCACCGTGCCGCTGGCCCCCGACGGTTCGTTTTCGGTGGAGGTGCCGGCGGACACGCCGATCGCGCTGCAAGCGGTCGACGCGGAGGGGCGTTCCGAGTTGAACGAGATGTCCTGGATCTACGTACGGCCCGGCGAGCGGCGGGGCTGCGTGGGTTGCCATCCCACTCGCCAGGCCACGCCCACCTGCTCGGGCCCCTTGCCGCTGGCGATGCGGACACGGCCGCTGAAATTGCTGGGGCAGGGTCGGCCGCACCACTTCCGGGGCAATAACCCCGCC
>CAYZWG010000249.1:4760-8188 GCA_964481605.1 uncultured Planctomycetaceae bacterium | reverse complement strand
GCTGGAGCTTGGGAACCAGGGGGGTGGGGCTGGAGCTTGGGAACCAGGGGGGTGGGGCTGGAGCTTGGGAACCAGGGGGGTGGAACTATTGTACCCGTTTTTTCAGCGCCTCGCCGGTCATCGGCACGAAGCGGACCGGGAGCACCTTGCGCTGGTGGATCTTACCATCCTGGTCCTTCTCGATCACCAGCAACTGCTGAAAGAATCGGCCCACGGGAATCACCAGCCGGCCGCCGGGGGCGAGTTGCTCGACCAGCGGCTGGGGGACGTGGTCGGGGGCGGCGGCCACGAGGATGAGATCAAAGGGGGCTTTCTGGGGCCAGCCCCGGTAGCCGTCGCCGGCGCGGACGGTGACATTCTTGTAGCCCAGCCGCCGCAGCCGCCGGGCGGCCTCGTCGGCCAAGGGCTTGACGATTTCGATGCTGTAGACTTGCTTGCAAATCGCCCCCAGCACGGCCGCCTGGTAACCGCTGCCGGTGCCGATGTCCAGCGCCCGGCTGTTGGCGGTGGGCCGGGCCAGTTGGGTCATCAGGGCCACGATGTAGGGCTGCGAGATCGTCTGCTCGTGGCCGATCGGCAGGGGGCGGTCGGCGTAGGCGGCCGGGCGAAGACTCTCGCGGACGAACTCGTGTCGCGGAATCCGGCCCATCACCTGGAGCACTTTTTTGTTGGTGATGTCCCGGCCGGCAAGGTCGCGTTCGACCATTCGCCGCCGCGCTTGGGCAAAGTCCTCGTCCTCGCGCTCGGGCTGGGCCGCTTCCACCGCACCGGCCGAGGGTGCAACCGGCGGCGAGGGCAGGTAGAGGAAAAGGGCGGCAAGAAGGGCCAAGGCAAAGCGATGTGGGCGGTGCGACACGATGGTTCTCCTCGAAGGTTGCGCCGCTACTTGCGCTCGGTCCCAAGCTCCAGCTCCTCTGTCTCGGTCCCAAGCTCCAACTCCTCTGTCTCGGTCCCAAGCTCCAGCTTGGGACCGCACCTGGGGCGAAGCCCGACTTGGCGGCCGTGGGTTCCCAAGCTGGAGCTTGGGAACCAGGGGGTAAGTCCCCTTGGGCAGCCGGCGGCGGGGTCGGGAGACCCGCGCCGAACGCGGTGTTCATTCTACCGCGAGGGGACGCGTGTCAACAGCGACGTAGGGCCGGCCTTCGGCGGGGTCGGGAGACCCGCGCCAAACATGTGTTGCTTCTACCGATCCCGCCGGGGCCGATAGAGATCGGTCGCCGTGCCGAAAAAGACCTCGGCCGCCCCGCCGATTGTTTCGCTCAGCGTGGGATGGGGGTGGATCGATTCGGTGAGGTCGCGAACGGCGCAGCCCATCTCGATCGCCAGCACCGCCTCGCCGATCAGGTCGCCCGCCCCGGGCCCCACGATGCCGCAGCCCAAAACCCGCTCGGAGTGGGGGTCGACGAGCCACTTGGTGAAGCCCTCGGTGCGGCCCACGGCCTGGGCCCGGCCGCTGGCGGCCCAGGGAAAGGCGGCCGTTTTCACGTTGCGGCCTTGGGCCTTGGCGATGGTTTCGGTGAGGCCCGCCCAGGCGATTTCCGGGTCGGTGAAGACGACTGCCGGAATCGCCCGGGGAGCGAACCGCACCGGCCGGCCGGCCAGGGCTTCGACGGCCACCTTGCCTTCGTGGGTCGCCTTGTGGGCCAGCATGGGCTGGCCGGCCACGTCGCCGATGGCCAGGATATGCCCCCGGGCCGTCCGCCGCTGGGGATCGACCCGGATGAAGCCCTGGTCGTCGACCTCGACCCCGGCCTGCTCAAGCCCCAGCCCGGCACTGTTGGGCCGCCGCCCCACGGAGACCAAGACGCGAGAGAAACGTTGCACCTTCTCTTCGGAATCGCCTTCCAGGGTCACGTCCACGGCGTCGCCGGAATCCGTGATGGCGGCCACCTTGGTGCCCAGCCGGATCGACTCGAACTGGGATTTGAGCCGCCTGGCCAGCGGCCGCACCAGGTCGCGATCGGCCCCGGGCAGCAGGCCGTCGGTCAGTTCGACCACGGAGACCTTGCTTCCCAGGGCGGCGTAGACGGTGCCCATCTCCAGCCCGATGTAGCCGCCACCGACGACCAACAGCGAGTCGGGCACGTCGGCCAGGGCCAGCGCGGCGGTCGAGTCCATCACCCGCCCGGAGCCGATCTCGAAGGCGGGAATCCGCGTGGGGCTGGAGCCGGTGGCGACGATGCAGTGGTCGAACCGGAGGGTATCGTCGCGTGGGGTTTTTTCGCCCACCGGCTCGAGCTTGAGGGTATGCGCATCGTGGAACGTCGCCCGGGCGCGAACCAGGTTGACCTTGCGTTTCCTGGCCAGTTGGGCCAGGCCGCCGGTGAGCGTGGCGATCACTTTTTCCTTTCGCCGTCGAACGGCGTCGAGGTCGATCTCGGGAGGCGGAAAGGCGATGCCCCAATCGCTCAACTGGGCCGCCTCGGCCATGCTCCGGGCCACGTGCAGGAGCGCCTTGGAGGGAATGCAGCCCCGCAACAGGCAGACGCCGCCGAGCCGCTTCTCGGCGTCGACCAGGGTGACGTTCATGCCCAGGTCGGCCGCCAGAAAGGCCGCCGCGTATCCGCCCGGGCCGCCGCCGATAATCGCCAGTTGGGTATCCATGATGCGTTGGTGATCCGTGGTGAGTTTTCGGGCCGACGGTTCCGGCTGATGGTCAAGGGCAGCGCTCAAGGGTGGCGGACGCGCGACTCAACCGACCAAGAGCAGCCGAGCCGGCGATTCGAGGTAGCCGATCACTTCGTTGAGAAAACGCGCCGCCGCCGCCCCGTCGACCAGGCGGTGGTCATAGGAGAGGCTCAGCGGCATCATCAGCCGGGGTTCGACCCGCCCCTGGCGAACCACCGGCATCCAACGTGAACGCCCCAAAAGCAGGATGGCCACCTCGGGATGGTTGATCAGCGGCGTGCTATAGCTGCCGCCCACGGCGCCCAGGTTGCTGAGGGTGAACGTGCCGCCGCGGAGGTCCTCCACGGTGAACTCGACGGCGCGGGCCTTGCGGGCCAACTCGGCCAGGCCGCGGGCGAGCTGGGGGATGGTCATCCGCTCGACGCCGCGGAGCACCGGCACGACCAGCCCTCGGGGCGTGTCCACGGCCACGCCCAGGTTGACATACTGCTTGTAGATCACCTGCTGGTTGGCTTCGTCGAGCGTGGCGTTCAAGAGCGGATGTTGCCCCAGCGCGGCGGCGACCGCCTTGAGCACGAAGGGCATCGCCGTGAGCTTGACACCCTGGCCGAGGTAGTCCTTGGGCACGCCCTTGCGGAGATGCTCCAGGTCGGTGACGTCGGCGTCGTCGAAGTTGGTGACGTGGGGAATGGTGCCGGCCGACTTGACCATCTGGGCGGCGATGGTGCGGCGGATCTTGGACATCCGCTCGACGCGGAGCGGGCCCCAGGAGTCCTGGCCGGGGGTGCCCGGCGGAACGA
>CAYZWG010000249.1:0-4660 GCA_964481605.1 uncultured Planctomycetaceae bacterium | reverse complement strand
CCGGCGGAACGATGGGGGCGGCGGGCAAGCTGCCCCCCCCGCCGGGACCCGCCGCGGCCGCCGCGCGGACGTCCTCGGGCGTAATCCGGCCCCGCGCGCCGGAGCCCTGCACGCGTTCCAAGGCGATGCCCAACTGGCGGGCCAGCCGCCGCGCGGCCGGTCCGGCGGGCAGCGGGGCGTCGCCGGGCAGCCCGTCCGCCGGGATGGCGGGCGAAGGCGCGGGGGCGGCCGGAGACGCGGCCGCGGACGATGCCGGCTTGGCCGCCGCCGGCGACGGTGGCCGGGCTTCCGCCGCTTCGGTCTCGGCGTCGACGCTCACCAGGGTTTGGCCCACGGTGACCGTATCGCCCTGCTTGACGTGGACCTCGACGACCTTGCCGGCGTGGGGGCAGGGGACCTCGATCACCGCCTTGTCGGTCTCCAGCTCGACCACGCCCTGGTTGCCCTCCAGCACGTCGCCGGGGCGGACCAGCACCTTGACCACCTCACCGCTTTCGACGTTTTCGCCCAACGCGGGCAGCTTGAATTCGACGCTCATGGGTTTTTCTTGGGATTTGCGAAAAGGCGTGGGCGATCTTTCGCCGTGTCATGTCGTCCAGGGGTTGGGCCGGGCGGGATCGATCCCCAGCGAGGCGATCGCCTCGGCCAGCTTCTCTTGGGGAAACTGCCCCAGCCGGGCCAATTCGCCCAGCGCCGCCAGCGCCGTGTGCTCGGCGTCGACCTCGAAGAATCGCCGCAACTGGCGCCGCGCTTCGCTGCGGCCAAATCCGTCGGTCCCCAACACGGCGTAGCTTTTCGGCAGCCAGCGGGCGATCGCCATGGGCACCGCGCTGACGTAGTCGGACGCCGCCACCACCGGGCCCGGGCTGCCGTCGAGTGCCCGTTCGACGAACGGCTGCCGCGGCGGATCGCCGGGATGCAGCCGGTTGAAGCGGTCGCAGTCTCGGGCATCGTCGTAGAGGGCCTTGTAGCTGGTCACGCTGAAGACGTTGCTGGAGACGCCGAACTGCTGGTCGAGAATGTCCTGTGCCCGCAGCACCTCGCGCAGGATGGCCCCCGAGCCGAACAATTGGACGGCCGGGCGCTGGGGGCCCAGGTCGCGTTGCGAGAGCCGGTAGATTCCTCGGCAGATGGCTTCCGAAACCGTGCCGCCGGACGGCTCGATCGCCGACGGCAAGAGCGGCATGGCGTAGTTTTCGTTCAGCAGGGTAATGTAGTAAAAGATGTCCTCTTCATCGAAGAACATCCGCCGGATGCCGTCGAGGATAATGGCCGCCATCTCGTAGGCGTAGCACGGGTCGTAGGCCTGGAGGGTGGGAAAGGCCAGGGCGTTCAGGTGGCTGTTGCCGTCCTGGTGCTGAAGGCCCTCGCCGGCCAGGGTGGTTCGCCCGGCCGTACCGCCGAGCAGGAATCCCCGGCAGCGCATGTCGCCGGCCGCCCAGATCAGGTCGCCGATTCGTTGCAAGCCGAACATCGAGTAGTAGATGAAAAAGGGGATCATGTTCACGCCGTGGCTGGAATGGGCGGTGGCCGCGGCGATGAACGAGGCCATCGAGCCGGCCTCGCTGATCCCTTCCTCCAGAATCTGCCCGTCCTTGGCCTCGCGGTAGTAGAGCATCGTGTCGGAATCGACCGGCTCGTAGAGCTGACCCGAGTGGGCATAGATGCCGAACCGGCGGAACATCGCCTCCATGCCGAAGGTGCGGGCTTCGTCGGGCACGATGGGCACGATGAAGCGTCCCAGCGACTTGTCGCGGAGCAGGCGCACCAGCAGCCGCACGAAGGCCATCGTGGTCGAAACCGCACGGCCCTCGCTGCCGGCAAAGAACTCGCCGAAGTCCTCCCACTTGGGTGGTTTGAGCTTCACCAGCGACCGTCGCCGGCTGGGCAGGGGGCCGCCCAGCTTCTTTCGCCGCCGGCGCAGATACTGCATTTCGGGGCTGTCGTCCGGCGGCCGGTAGAAGGGCGCCTGGGCGACCTTGTCTTCCGAGATGGGAATGTCGAACCGGCGGCGAAAATGGCGCAGCTCGTCCTCGTTGAGCTTCTTCTGCTGGTGGGTCACGTTGCGGCCTTCGCCGGCCTCGCCCAGGCCGTAGCCCTTGATCGTCTTGGCAAGGATCACCGTGGGGGCGCCCCGGTGTTGGACGGCCGCCCGGTAGGCGGCGTGGACCTTGACCGGATCGTGGCCACCCCGTTTGAGCCGGCGGATCTGCTCGTCGGTGAGGTCGGCCACGATCTGTTCCAGCCGGTTGTCGACGCCGAAAAAATGCTTGCGAATGTAGCTTCCCTGGGAAACCGAGTATTTCTGGTACTGGCCGTCCACGACCTCGTCCATCCGCCGCACCAGCACGCCGTCGGAGTCCTTGGCCAGGAGCGGGTCCCAGTCGCTTCCCCAGACGACCTTGATCACGTTCCAGCCCGCGCCGCGAAAGGCGCCCTCCAGCTCCTGAATGATCTTGCCGTTGCCGCGGACCGGGCCGTCGAGCCGCTGCAGGTTGCAGTTGACCACGAAAATCAGGTTGTCCAGCCGTTCCCTCGCTGCCAGGGTGATCGCCCCCAGGGCTTCCGGCTCGTCGCACTCGCCGTCGCCGAGAAAGGCCCACACGCGACTCTCGGCCGCCTGGGGGCGGATGCCGCGGTCGGCCAGGTAATGGTTGAAGCGGGCCTGGTAGATCGCCATGATCGGCCCCAGCCCCATGGAGACGGTGGGAAACTCCCAGAAGGCGGGCATCAGCCAAGGGTGGGGATAGGACGAGAGTCCGCCCCCGGGGGCCGTTTCGCGGCGAAAATTCTCCAGTTGCTTCTCGCTCATCCGGCCTTCCAGAAATGCCCTCGCATAAATGCCCGGGGCCGCGTGTCCCTGGATGAACACCTGGTCGGGCGGCAGCCTCCCCCGCTTGCCGCGGAAGAAATGGTTGAAGCCCACCTCGTAGAGCGTGGCCGCCGAGGCGAAGGTGGAAATGTGGCCGCCGATGCCCGCACTCTCGCGATTGGCCCGCACCACCATGGCCATCGCGTTCCAGCGAATCAGGCTCTTGATCTTGCGTTCCAGGGCCCGGTCGCCGGGATATTCGGGTTCGTCCTGGGGCGGAATCGTGTTGAGGTAGGGCGTGGTGGCGCTGGAGGCAAACCGGACGCCCAGGCGGAAGGCGCGGCGCTTGAGCCGCTCCAGCAGATAGGCGGCCCGCTCGCCCCCGGCCGTCTTGACCACGTATTCCAGCGATTCGAGCCACTCCCGAGTCTCTTCCGGATCGGTGTCCCGGGCCATCCGCTGGAGGACCCCCTCGGCCAGCACGCCGGCGGGAACCTGGCTGTCGGCAGCGTTTTTGTTCATGGTCGGTTCGCTGGTGTGGCGTTGGCAGCCGGTGGTTCAGTCGCCGTGGGGGCCGGCCGTGCCGGCCGGTTGCCGCACTTCGCAGCGCCAGCCCCGTTTCGGCTCCGCACAGCCGGCCCTACGAGCGTTCGGCGTGGGTTTTGGCGTTCGGCGCGGGTCTCCCGACCCCGCCGAAGGCTGCGGCCCCGCGCGCAGCCGCGGCTCGGCAAGACCGCCATGATACGCCGGGCGGCCCGAGAGTTGAAGCCGGCATCATGCTGGGGGGCAAGATTCCACCTGCTATGGTGGCCCACCACCCGATTGAGGAAGCTGCCGCAGCCGGCCGAGGATTTCGTCCCGCAGCGGCCCCGCCGCGCGGCGGGCCGCCATCTGGTAGTAAATCCTTGCCACGTTGGACTTTCCCACGGACTCGGCGTTGCGGCCACGCTGGAGGTAGGCCAGGGCTTGCTGCCGCTGCTGGCCCTCGTCCGCCTGGTGCATTCGGCGTGCCTGGGCCACACTGGGGGCGGGCCGGCCGGCCGAACTGGCCTGGGCCTGGGCCAGCCGGTCGACGCTGGCGGGGCCACGGTCGTCGTCACCACCCGCAGCGGTGGGGGTGCCGAAAATCGGATCGGTAGCGGGCCCGGCCGGCCTCGACTTGGGTGCAAGAGCGTCCGGGTTTGGTGCGGCCGGCGCGGCCCCGGCCGGCGAGGGCGATGGCCGGCGGCCGGCATTTCGCAGGGCCTGGAGGACCGCCGGATGTCCGCTCGACTGGCCGGGGACGACGTAGGCGGGCGAGGGGACCACGGGGTGGACGAACGAGACGGTGGGAAAACCGCCCACGACCGGAATCTGGCTGATCACGAACGGCGTCAGCGAGGAGTCGGAGATGAAGCCGGGGACACCGTTTTGCACGGTGACGCTGGGCGTGGTGCTGGTGAACGACCGGCGGGAGCCCTGGGAGAAATTGCCGAGGAAATTCCCGCCCCATCCCCCGCCCCCGAAACCGAAGCCGAGATTGGCCCCCGCGCTGGGGTCAAAGCCGCCGAATGGCGGGATCGCGGCGTTGGGGTTGCCCGGCGGCCCGAATTGGAAGAACCAATTCTTGCCGTGCATCCCCCAGCTCGAGCCGATATGCTCGAAAAAGCTGTCGCTGACGGTCTGCTGGGGGGTGGCGATGGTGGCCTGCTGCCCCACGGCCCGATCGGCCACGAAGAAGCAGCCCAACACGGCGAAAAGACCGAGGTAGGATAGGAAACGGCGCACAGTGCCATCGTCCGGACCGGGGAGTTGCCTTGCTGCACGAATCATATCCGCATTGGGGGGGTGGGGTCAAGGTTTCTGCAA
>CAYZWG010000248.1:0-8199 GCA_964481605.1 uncultured Planctomycetaceae bacterium | reverse complement strand
ACGCGGTATCTTGCCCGATCAAATGCCGGGTCGCGACCCGGCCTACAGACGGAACGGGTTCCGACCTGCTCACTGCGCCGTGTAGCGGTAGCGGAACCGGCCCTCGGGCGCTGCGTCGCCGCTGAGGTAGAGGTCCATCACGTCGCCCGGCCGCTGCCAGTTGTCGACCCATTGAAAGTCGAGCCGCAGGCGCTGGCTCGCCGCCAGGCCGAGGGCCGCGCGGGGCACGGCCAGGTGGAGTTGCTTGCCGCCCACGCGGTAGTTCACCAGGGCGACCTTCTTCCAGTGCCATCCGCCCTCGTTCTTCTCCAGCCAGGTCGTGCTGTCGCTTTCCACCGCGCGGTTGAGGAGAAAGTCGTAGCCCTGCCAGCCCGTGGCGGCGTCGCCGTCGGCGTCGACCAGCAGCCACATCCAGTTCGGATCGGTGCGGGGGGTGATGTCCTCGCGGGTGCGGACGTAGAAATAGACATTGCGGCTGTCGCGGGCGACCTTGCAGGCGGCCAGGTCGTTGCGACCCGTGCGGTTGACGTAGTGCAGGCCAGCGACGCCGTCGGCGTCGCGGGGGAGCGTTTCGCCCAGGTGATCGCGAAACTCGGGACCCACGTCGTTCCACTGCGAAAAGCCCTGGTCGAGCCGGATCGACACCCCGGCCGACGCACCGGGCAGGGCCGCCGTGCCCTTGAAGCGGCGCACGTTGGCCACCAACTGCCAGTAGTAGTTGTCGCCGTGTCCACCCTGCATCGGTTCGATATCCCGGCTGAACTGCTGGTCGAACTGGTCGACAAAGACGATCGGCCCCTGGGGGCGTCCCCAGCGGCCGGCGATCCACTCGTTCCAGCCGGTGACCATCACGAACGGTGGGTCCAGCTCGAAGGCCCGCCGCCATTGCTCCTGGAAGTTGCCGCCCCGATCGACCGCGCCGGGGGCCGGATCGAGCCGTCCGTCGTGGAAGCTCCGCCCGCGGGCGTCGCCGCTGCTCATGTTGGTCACGTGCCCGTCGCTTTGCCGCAGGTTTTGTGCCACGGAGACGTTCACCTGCTCGGGCTGGTGGGGGTCGTCGGTGTATCCGTAGGGCTGGGGATAAGCGGCTTCCCAGTGCCAGGCGTAGGGAGTATTGACCAGCTTGAAGGGCCAGTGGGCGCGGCGGAGCGTGAAAAACGCCTTCAGTTCGGGGCTCGCCTGTTGAGGGTCGCAGATCAACAGGGGCTTGCCCCGCCACTGGAACCACAACTCGCGATACAGGCCCGGCCGGTAGAGGTCGCGGTAGAGTTGCTGGGCCGTTTCTCCGGCTTTCGTGTTGACCATGAAGGCGATCTGCGGGGTGCGGTCGCCCTGTTGGCGGAGCCGGCGGAAGACCTCGCAGAGCTTGCGGTAGACTTGGGGATAGGTCGCGGCGTTGGTGGTGTCGAAGATCAGGGTGTCGACGCCGGCGTCGGCCAGCAGTTGCCCGTGACGGCGCAACACCCACGCATCCGTGCTGAAATAGTAGCCGTAAAGCGGCTGGGCCCAGTAGTGGTACATGCCGACCGGCCCCCAGAGCGGCGAGTCGGGCTTGCCCAGGGCATCGGCATCCCGCGCCAGGATCTTGCTGACATCGTAAGGGCCGTCCGCGTAGGGGCAGCGGCCGCCGTGCTGGTTGTGCCAGAGGAAGTAGAAAATGCCCACGAAGCGATCCGGCCGGGTTGGACCGGTCTCGCCGGAGGTGGGCACGTTTCGCCCCAGGGCGTCGGTTGCCGGCCACGGCGTGCAAGGGTTGCCGGCCGGCGGGGCCGTGGTCTGGGCCGAAGCGGCCGCGGTCGCCAAGAGGCACGCGGCGGTGCAGACGCCGGCGCAAAAATGCTCGCGTGTTTTCATTGCGTTTTCAGTCCGCGGTTTGCCAGGGTTTTTTCCGACCGTCACGGATTTTGGAGAGGTGCCCGGATGATCCTTCAGCCCCACCGGCTGGGTGGGCGCGATGTTGGACCGCGGCGCCAGGGGGCGGAGCTTCCCCAGTCTAACGAATCCTCATGTTTGCCACCACCGCACGCCGATAGCAAACGAATGAGGGATCGAATGCGCGTTTCCTGCTACCTGCGCGGCAAATGGTCCGGCCGGGCCCGGCAGCGCCGCGTCTTGCGGCGGAGGCTGTGCGGACGTCGACAGGTGTGCCGAAGGATTGGCCCATGCTCGTGATCGTCAGCGATCTGCACCTGACCGACGGGACGTCGGGGGCGACCCTTTCGCCGGGGGCGTTCCCCATTCTTGCCCGGCGGGTGGGCGAGTTGGCGGAGGCCGCCTGCTGGCGCGGCGACGGCCGCTACCAGCCGATCGAGCGGTTGGACCTCGTCCTCTTGGGCGACATTCTCGACGTGATTCGCTCCGCCCAATGGACCGCCGCGGGAAACGTCCGGCCCTGGGACAATCCCCACGGCGTGGAGTTTCTCGACCTGATCGGCCGGATCACGGGCGACGTGCTGGAAAACAACGAGGCTTCGCTGGCCGTCTTGCGGCAACTGGCCGACCGGCGGTCCTTGACGGTTCCCGCGGCGCTTCGCACCGGCCGGCCCAGTTCCGACGAGCGGCAGCCGGTCGACGTGCGAATCCACTACATGGTGGGCAACCACGACTGGTTTTACCATCTGCCGGGCGCGGCGTACGACGCGGTGCGGGAGAAGATCGTTCGCCGCATGGGGCTGGCCAACGTCGCCGCCGAGCCCTTCCCCCACGAGATCGGCGAGAGCGAGGAACTGCTGGCCGTGATGCGTCGCCACAAGGTGACCGCCCGCCACGGCGATCTGTTCGACCCCTTCAATTTCGACGGCGACCGGGACGCCAGCAGCCTGGGCGACGCGGTGGTGATCGAACTGCTCAACCGGTTTACCGCCCGGGCCGAAAGCGAGCTGGCCGGCGAGCTGCCCGCCGCCACCGTGTTGGGACTCCGCGAGATCGACAACGTGCGGCCGCTCTTGTTGATTCCCGTTTGGATCGACGGGCTGCTGGAGCGGAGCTGCGCGTTTCCGGCCATGCGGAAGCGGGTGAAGACGGTCTGGGACCGCCTGGTCGACGAGTTTCTCTCGATCGACTTTGTCCGCCGCCGCGACACCTGGAGTCCCTTCGACCTGGTCGACGGCCTCCAGCGGGCACTCAAGTTCAGCAAGCGGTTGCCGATCGGCTGGGCCAGCTCGATCGTGTCCTGGCTCAACAAAATGCGGGGCACCCCGGACCGTTCCTATTACCACCACGCGCTGGCCGAGCCGGACTTTCGCAACCGCCGCTCGCGGCACATCGTCTACGGGCATACGCACGCCGTGGAAAACGTGGCCCTGGACGCCAGCTACGCCGAGGGCTACGTGCTGGCGCAGCAGTATTTCAACACGGGCACGTGGCGTCGCGTGCACCAGCCCACGCGGCTGGCGCCGGGCGAGCACGAGTTCATTGCCCAGGACGTGATGAGCTACGCGGTGTTCTTCCAAGGCGACGAGCGCAAGGGCCGCCCTTACGAGACGTGGAGCGGCACGCTGGGCTTCCATCCCTCGGAGGTGACGATCCACCGGATCGACTCCGGCAGGAGGAGCCATGCCCAAGAGCAATCGCTTTCCACGTCGGCGCGAGGCGAGCACGCGCCCCACTTCACCGCCGCGCCCGTCGAGCATCCCGGCCTGCCGCTGGATCGGCTCCAGTTGCCGTAGGGCCGGCTGTGCCGGCCGGTTGCCGCGTTTTGCAGCGCCAGCCACGTTTCGGCCGGCACGGCCGGCCCTACGGGGTCATCGCCTCACACCGGACGCCGCCAGGAAGAGACCCTCGCCGCCGTGGTCTTCGCTGTGGCCTTCGCCGTGGGCGATCGGGCGGACGGTGACCCAGTGGCAATCGCGTGCCAGCCAGTCGTCGAGTTCCCTGGGGGTAAACCACCGCTCCCAGGGCTGGTATTCCGAGAGCGGCTGCCGGCAGCGCCGCTTGTCGATGATCAGCACGCGGCCGCCGGGGCGGACGATGCGGCAGAGCTCGGCCACTGCCCGTTGGGGAAAAAGGGCGTGCTCAAGCGACTCCACCGCCAATGCCCCGTCGAACGTGCCGTCGCCCACGGGGCATCGCAGCAGGCTGCCCTCGACAAACGCCACCCCGGCCGGCAGGTATCTTCTCATCCTCGCGGCAACGTCGATGCCGGTCAGTCGAGCTTGGGGAAACTCCGCCGCCAGATGTCTGAGGAAACGGCCCGGACCGCAGCCCACGTCGGCCACGCGGGCGTCGGGGGCCAGCGAGGCCATCCACCGTCGCACCGCCTCCACGCGACCGTCAGCCGAATCGATCGACTGGGGTAGATCGCCCCCTGCGGCGTCGAAGGCGGATTGCACTTGCAGCAGGGCGGCATCGAGGTAGTGCTTGGCGGTCCAGACGCCGGCCGAGCGGTCGCGGATGGCCGCCCCTCGACCGATCCGGGCGGGAAAGCCGCCGTCGCGGGTCTGGCACGCTTCCAAATAGGCCAAGGCCCGATCGGCGGGCCGGCGTTGGCCCAGGCGATACCAGACGGTCGCCGCCAGCGCAACCGTGGCCGTGCCGACCGTGCCCGGCTCGTGGCGAAGCGACCCGTCGTGTCGCTGGGCGGCGGCCGCCGGCTCCATCCAGTGTGCGGCGATGGCCGGTCGATCGAGGTCCATCCAGGCGCGGGCCGTGCCGATCTGTCGGCCCAGCGGCAGGCCCGGGCGAATGGCTTGCAGCGTGGCCTGCCGTCGCGTGAGCCACTCCCGGACGATTCGGGCCCAGTCTTCGCGCGCGAGCCGTCGGGCGACGGTGCCCAGGGCTGCCGCGACGTCCAGGATCGAAAGGTCGATATCCGCCGCATCCTCCGCCGAGTCGGCCCTTGTCGCCGCGGATCGCCGGTCACGGCGCACTTGATCGACGAGGTGCCCGCACGCCCGCTCCAGCGTCACCTCGGCTTTCGGGACGCGATCGCCGACCGCGGCCAGCGCGCGAGCCAGCCACGCCGGAGACACGGCTTCGAGAGCCGGCGGCGACGCGGCGTTCCCATCCGTGGCGAGCGGGATCAGTTGGCGGGCTCGCGCGGCGGCCTCCGCCGGACAGCCACAGGCAAGCAGCGTTTCCACGCAGGCCGCCACGGCCGTGGGGTTTGCCTGCCCCCGGCGCCGGCTCGGCTGCCGGGCGTCCCCCGGTCGCAGCAGCCACCCCAATGCGGCCTCGGCCGGCGCGCGATTCCAACGGCCGCTCAGCCGCAGCCAGGCGTAGCGGGCCCGGCGGACCAGCGCGCTGGGAAGCCGGCCGGTGAACGATTCGCCGCGGTGGCTTGAGACGCAAGCTGGATTCATGGCGTTAGGAGACGACGGTGTTCGGCTGGCTCGCGGTGGGGTTCGATTATCACCGATTCGGTGCGATCGTCCAACGCCGGTTTGTCGCCGCCGCTCGGGGCGTGAGCGATGCTAGCCTACAGACTCGGAGCTGCGGGGGTTGCCTGGCCGGCACGATTCGGTAAGCTGGGTCGGGCTTCGTCCGAAAACGTCGGCCATCTCGGCATCCCCGCGGCTCTGGCGACCATGAACCGCTTCATCCAAGTCGTGACCACCACCGAAACCAAGGAAGAGGCCGAGCGGATCGCTCGGGCGTTGGTCGAGGGGCGTCTGGCCGCGTGTGTCCAGGTGGACGGTCCCGTGAGCAGCGTCTACCGATGGAAAGGCTCGGTCGAGCAGGCCGAGGAATGGCGCTGCACGGCCAAGACGCGGCGGAGTCTTTTCGCGGAAGTTGCCCGGGCGATCAGGCGGGAGCACACCTACGAGGTGCCCGAGATCGTGGCCAGCGAACTGGTCGAGGGCAGCCCGGCCTACGTGAAATGGCTCGACGAGCAGTTGTAGGGTGCGTGCTTTGCACGCACGCGCGTTCTCCGCGAAAGTTGTGCGCGTGGGTGCAGAGCACCCACCCTACATGATTACGGGTTGTGCGTGTTCATGCGTCCGGCTCTGGCTGCGGCTCCGGTTCGGGCGTCTGCGGTGCCGCGATCCAGGGGTTGGGCCAGTCGCCCCACTTGTCCAGATAGAGCTGATAGGCCGGCACCTGGGGGGCTTTCTCCTCCAGCCAGGTCTTGGTCCGGGCAATAATCTCTTGCTCCTTTTCCAGCGGCAATTGGCCCACCAACACCCGGCTGCGGAGGAAAACGAAGTAGGTGTCGAGCACGTCGCAACGGCAGTAGTCGTTGATCTCGGCAAGGCGGCCGGCGTCGAACATGTCCTGCACCATGTCGCCCTGGACGTCCATTTTGCCGGGTTTGCCCAGCAGGTTGGCGGCCAGGTTGAGCCCGCCGGTAAACCGGGTCGAGCCGAAGTTGGTCAGCAGTTCGCAAAGGTCGACGTGGGCGCGGGTGTTGTAGCGGTTTCGCGGGTGCTCGAACGATCTTCCCGTCGCCTGGAACCAGC
Organism: uncultured Planctomycetaceae bacterium; assembly: GCA_964481605.1. GTDB lineage: Bacteria > Planctomycetota > Planctomycetia > Pirellulales > Thermoguttaceae > CAYZWG01. The sequence goes on along the minus strand of CAYZWG010000248.1, from coordinate 1,801 downwards.
CGGGCACGCCCAGACCGAAGCGAAAGGCGGCCAACTCCATGAGGGGAAGGTCAAAGCCGCGGCCGTTGAAGCTGACCAGGGTGGGGCGGCCGTAATGCTCCCAGCCCCGCCAGAAACAGTCGGTGATCACGTGGGGGCGAAAGGCCGGTTCGTCGAGCGCCACCAGGTCGATCAGCCGGTAGTCGGCCGCCAGCTTGGCCACCACCACGGAAACGGGCGTCTGAAAGGTGTAGGGAACGAAATCGGTGCCGTATTTTTCCATCAACTCCGCCCGATAGCGGGCGATCGCCTCCGCCGGCTGGAGGGCCTCGCCGGGGTAGCGGAGCTTGACCACCAGGTCGCCGTCGGCCACGCTCTCCACGTCAAACACCAGGTAGTGAACATCGCTGACCGCCATGGCCGAGGACCTCCGGGGGGGCAGGATTGGGCAATGGTTCGGCCCCCAGCCTACCAAATGCGACCGATTTCGAGGAAGATGGTGGGGGCCGAAACGGCCGTGTTTCTTCTTTTCCTTTTTTCCTGGCGAATCCGGGGAAAGCCTCCTTTTTCCGGGCGACGGAACCTGCTGGATGAACAAAACTCGGCTCTTGCAGCGATTTCTCGAATACGTGCGGATCGACACCACTGCCCGGGAGGAGGCGGGAGAGTATCCCAGCTCGCCGGGCCAATGGGAACTGGGCCGGTTGCTGGTGGGCCAGCTTCGCCGCCTGGGCCTGGACGACGCCCGCCAGGACGAGCACGGCGTGGTCACGGCCACCGTGCCGGGCACGGTGCCCGCCGGGCCGGGCCGGGACGTGCCCGTGGTGGCATTGTGTGCTCATCTGGACACCTCACCGGAAACCAGCGGGGCGGGCGTGAATCCCCAGGTGATCGAGAATTACCCGGGCGGCGACATTCCCTTGCCGGGCGATCCCGCCCAGGTGATCCGCGTGGCCGACAATCCGGCGCTGGCGGGCCTGGCCGGACGCACGCTGATCACCACCGACGGCACCACCCTCTTGGGTGCCGACGACAAGGCCGGGGTGGCGGTAATCATGGAGGCGGCCGCCTGGCTGGTGGAACATGCGGAGATTCGTCGTGCTGGGCTGCGGCTCTGCTTCACCTGCGACGAGGAGATCGGCCGGGGCGTCGATTTTGTCGATCCGGCGTCGTTGGGGGCAGCGGTCTGCTACACCCTGGACGGCCAGGGGGCCGGCACCATCGACGTGGAGACTTTCTCGGCCGACCTGGCCCTGGTCACGGTGCGGGGAGTCAATATCCACCCTTCCATCGCCAAGGGAAAAATGGCCAACGCGGTGCGGGCGGCCGCCGACTTGCTGGGCCGGCTGCCGCGCCACGAGCTGTCGCCGGAGACCACCGCCGCTCGCCAAGGGTTTTTGCACCCCTACGAGATTTCCGGCGGCGTGGGGGAGGTGAAGCTGCGGGTCCTGTTGCGGGATTTCGAGACGGCCAAGCTGGCGGATCAGGCGGCGCTTCTGCGGAAGCAGGCCGAGCGGACCGAGGCCGCCTTTGCCGGCGTGAAAATCGAGATCGAGGTTCGCCGGCAGTATCGCAACATGGCCGAAGGACTGGCCGGCGAGCCGCGGGCGGTGGATTATGCCAGGCGGGCATTGGAGCGACTGGGCCGCCGGCCCAGGGAGGCGATCATCCGCGGCGGCACGGACGGCTCGCGGCTGACCGAAAAGGGACTGCCCACGCCGAATCTCTCCAGCGGCCAGCACACGCCCCATTCGCCGCTGGAATGGGCCTGCCTGGAGGAGATGGTCGAGGCGGCCGAGTGGGTAGTGGCGATCGCCGAGGT
>CAYZWG010000247.1:0-8218 GCA_964481605.1 uncultured Planctomycetaceae bacterium | reverse complement strand
GGAAACCCGATTTGCTCATAATCTAAAGCAGGCCGCCCAATGCTTCAAGGCGAGAGGGCACCCTGGACGGCGTGGGGAACTCGGTTTCCTGTTGCGGAACGTGGGCAGGGCAAGGCCGTAGGCCGGGTCGCGATCCGGCCTACGGCCTTGCGCCGGCGCCTGTGCATGAATGTTCCCTTTCCGCAACAGGAACTACTTATTTTCGGGGGGCGGCTCCCCGACACGCGGCCACCGGGATGTTTGACATTCGGCTGCTCGGCCCTTAAAATAAGAAATCTGTCGGCCCCCCATCGTGGGTGAACAGGCGGGTTTCCCCGGAGATTGATCGATGAAAAAGGTAGAAACGAAGGTCTACAGGGAGAAGCTGCTGGAATTGCGGGCGCGACTCCGTGGCGATGTGAGCCAGATGGCCGACGCAACCTTGAAAAAACGTCGCACGGAAGCCAACGGCGATCTTTCCAGTATGCCGATTCACATGGCCGATATCGGCAGCGATAACTTTGAGCAGGAGTTTACTCTCAGCCTGATGCAGTCCGAGGGGGTCACGCTGGAGCAAATCGAGGCGGCCCTGGAACGGATCGAAGACGGGACTTACGCCCATTGCGAGGAATGCGGTGCCCGCATCCCCAAGACCCGGCTCAACGCGATCCCCTACGCCACGATGTGCGTCAAGTGCGCCTCCCGGATGGAACAGGGCTTCTGAGACCTGTCGCCTTTGCCGAATCAGACGGAACCGGCTGGAGGGCGAGGTCGCCGGCCGGGGGCCATCCCGTGGGCGGCTCCCCCTCGCCACGAACCGTCTTCCCGGCCCACCGGTCACAACCCCCAGAACGGCTATGAAGGCAGTTCCCGCCAGCCGATATCTCCTCTTCTTCTCTATCGCCCTGATCGGCTGCCTGGGCGACTTGGTCACCAAGAGCTGGATTTTCGCCGAGATGGGTCCGCCTCTGCCCGGCAGGCAGGACATTTGGTGGCTCTGGCCCGGTGTGCTCGGCTTCCAGACGAGCCTCAACGAGGGGGCCCTGTTCGGCATGGGGCAAGGGCTCTCCGCCCTGTTTTCGCTCATGTCGGTCGTCGCCGCAATAGCCATTCTCCTTTGGCTGTTCGTGGCCGGCGCGGCCCGTGATCGCCTCTTGACGATCGCCTTGGCCTTGATCATTGCCGGGATCCTCGGCAATCTCTACGATCGGCTGGGGCTGCCGGGCCTGCGGTGGAAATTCGACAATCCCCCCCTGCACCAGATAGGCGACCCGGTCTATGCGGTCCGCGACTGGGTGCTGGTGATGATCGGCCGCTTCCACTGGCCCAATTTCAACTTGGCCGACAGCATGTTGGTGGTGGGAGCCGGGCTGATTCTCTGCCACGCCTTCTTTTCCACGCCAAGGGATGCCCCCGGCAAGGGGTAACACCTGAAGCACCGCCGACCGCCACGGCGCCTATCCGTACCCCCCCATGCCGAAGAAGAGTTGCTTCTTCAGCAGCCGGTAGACCCAGTAATCCTCGGGGATCTCCTCGCCCGGCAGGTGATGGCTGTGGCGGGGCTGCGACGCTTCCAACTCGCCGAAGGCGTCGCGGCCGCTGGTGTCGTGGGCGCCCGCGTCGCGGAGGTAGCCGGCCAACTGGTGCGGGTGTTCGAGGATCACGCAGCCCCGGGTCCGCTCCCGCACGAAGTCCTGAAAGCCCCGCAGGAAACGGCTTTCGTTGATCGTGCGGAACAGGTCGCCGTGGTGATCGCGGATGGTCTGGCAGGCGAACGACATGGGCGGACAGGGCTCGATCGTGCCGCCGGGGCCGATGTGGAAGCCCAGCCCCCGCTCGGCCGGGCAGACGGCCTCGCCGTCGGCGTTCCAGTAGGTGTCGATGAGAATGATGGGATGCCTGCGGCGCAGGGCCAAAAGCCGCCGCCGAAGCTCGATGAGTTGCTCGCGCGAGACGCAAAACTCGGGCGAGGGGTCGGCCCCCACCGGCCGAAAGACGTAGTACCAGAGGTACATCGCCCCGCAGTCAATAAACCGGCGGACATAGTCGTCGGTCACCACCTGGTCGAGATTCCGCCCGGTGACCGTGGTGGCCACGCCGAAGAGAATCTTGTTTTGCTTCAGCCGGGCCAGGCCCTGGGTGGCCGCCTGGAAGACGCCCTCGCCTCGCCGAGCGTCGTTTTCATCCTCCAGCCCGTCGATGCTCACCAGCGGCGTGACGTTGCCCAGCCGGCGAATCCGGGCCACGTTCTCCTCGTCCAGGAACATGCCGTTGGTGATGATTTGGAAGTAGCATTCCGGGTGGCGCTCGACCAGCGGCCAGAGTGCGGGATAGAGAAAAGGTTCGCCTCCCAAGAGCGTGTAGAAGTAGCTTTTTTGCTTCTTGCCCGCGGCGATCAGCCGCTCGACATCCGCCGGGTCGAGTCGCTTGCCGCCGCCGCGCGAATCGATCCAGCAGCCGTGGCAGCGGAGATTGCAGGCGTTGGTAAGGGCCAGGAACAGAAAGGGCGGAAACAACTCGCCCCGGCGGACGCGGCGGCGGTAGGCGGCCATCGCGCCGTGGCCCTTGTAGACCCAGAGGTAGCCGGCCTTGAGGGCCAGGCGGGGGGAGAGCTGCGTTGCCGCTCGGTAAGCAAGTCGAAACAGCATCGTCTCGGTGGTCTCCCCCCGGGATTTGTTCTGGGAGGGCGAGGCTCCCGCCGAGCCGTGGCTCCGGCTTACCCACTCGTTCCCAAGCTCCGGCTTGGGAACGCCGGCCCGCGGCGGGGTCGGCAGCCCCGCGCCGAACCGTGGCTCGGCAGGAGCCTCGCCCTCCCGAGACAAAAGTCGCGCCATACCCTGCGCCCAAAAACGCCGCGTCAAAGCTCCTTGATGCGAATCTTGCGGAACTCCACGTGGGAGCCGTGGCCGAGGAAGCCGATGTGGCCCTTGGCGTTGTGCAAACCCGGATGGGGATGGCCGTCGACCGTCTTGTCGATCTTGCTCAGATCGGCGTCGACGATGACCACGTCGTTGAGGGTCACGCGGACGCGGCTGCCTTGGCAGAAAATCTCCTCGCTGTTCCACTGGCCCACCGGCTTCTGGTGGCCCGTCTTGGAGGGCACCACCCCGTAGATCGAGCCGTGGTACTGATAGGGCTTCAGCCACCCCGCGTAGCGGGGACCGGAATCGTCGAGAATCTGGATCTCCATCCCCAGGTAGGCGGGATTGCCTTTCACGGGGGTGCGGATGCCGACGCCGTTGTTGGCGTTGGGCTCCAGCTTGAACTCGAAGCGGAAGGCGAAGTCGGCGTATTCCTTTTGGGTAAAGAGGTTGCCGCCCGGCTTGCAGACCATGACTCCGTTCTCCACCACGTAGCCCTTGGTGTCGCCCTGCCAACCTTCCAGCGTCTTGCCGTCGAAGAGGCAGACGAACCCCTCCTGGGCCTCTTTCGGGGCGAGGCATTTCTGTTGGCCGCTATCTTCCGCCTGGACCACCCCAACCGATCCGACCAGGCACAGACCGATGCAAATCAACTGGCGCATACTCAAGGCTCCTTGGACTGAATGTTGCACGAACGCGTGCCGCGCCGGACGGAAACCATCTCGCCCCCGTCGCCGCTGCCCGCGCGGCAAGGGCGGCCGGCCCGCTCCGGCGGTCGCTGGCTTCCATTCTGCTCACGCCGAGCTACCCGCGTCAACCGGCCGGATCGTTTTGCACCACGGAGGGTTTTTTCTGAAGCTGGCGGACCGCCACCGTGGTCTGCATCGAGCAGAACTTGGGACCACACATGCTGCAATAGTGGTGGTCCTTCTCGGCCGGCTTGCCGCTGGAGTCCTCGTACATCCGCTGGGCGGTCTCCGGATCGAGGGAAAGGCGGAACTGCTCGGCCCATTGGAATTCAAACCGGGCCTTGCTCAAGGCGTCGTCGCGGTCGCGAGCCCCCGGCCGGTGGCGGGCCACGTCCGCCGCGTGGGCCGCGATCTTGTAGGCGATCACGCCCCGGCGAACGTCGTCCAACTCGGGCAGCCCCAGGTGCTCCTTGGGCGTCACGTAGCAGAGCATGGCCGCCCCGTACCAGGCCGCCATGGCCGCCCCGATGGCGCTGGTGATATGGTCGTAGCCGGGCGCCACGTCGGTCACCAGCGGCCCCAGCACGTAGAAGGGGGCCTCGTGGCACCACTCCCGCTCTCGCCGCACGTTCATCTCGATCTGGTCCATGGGCACGTGGCCCGGGCCCTCGATCATCACCTGGCAGCCCCGCTCCCACGCCCTCCGGGTCAACTCGCCCATCACCTTCAACTCGGCGAACTGGGCGGCGTCGCTGGCATCGGCCACCGAACCGGGCCGCAGCCCGTCGCCCAGGCTCCAGGTGACGTCGTGGCTCCGCATGATCTCGCAAAGCTCGTCGAAGTGCGTGTAGAAGGGGTTTTCCTCGCCGTGGGCCACCATCCACTTGGCCGCCAGCGAACCCCCCCGGCTGACAATGCCCGTCACCCGGCCCTCGGTCAAGGGAAGATGCTCCGCCAAGAGGGCAGAGTGGATCGTCATGTAGTCGACCCCCTGCCGGGCCTGGTGCTCGACCACGTCGAGAAACTGCCGCGGCTTCATCTCCACGATGTCGCTTAACTGCTCGCACATCTGGTAGATCGGCACCGTGCCCACCGGCACCGAGATCGAATCAATGATCCGCTGCCGGATGGCGTCGATGGCGTCGCCGGTGGAAAGGTCCATCACCGTGTCGGCCCCCAACCGCACGGCCAAATCGACCTTGGACATCTCGCCGCTCAAGTCGCTCCCCATCGACGAGTTTCCCAGATTGGCATTGATCTTCGTCTTGGCGGCCACCCCGATCCCGATCGGGTGCAACCCCTTCTCCAGGTGGCAGCGGTTGGCGGGCACCACCATTCGGCCCCGGGCCACCTCGTCGCGAATCAACTCCGGCGAAAGTTGTTCGTCCCGGGCCACCCGCTCCATCTCGGGAGTGACCACCCCCGCTCGAGCCTGTTCGATCTGGGTCATCTGGACAAGTTTCCTTATGCGAAGCGAGGCCTCTGGCGGGCCTCGCGGGCGTTCATCAAGAAGAGGGAAAGACGCAGGACAACACCTCATCCTATCGCCGGCGGGGGCCGTGTCAATCGCCTCCCGTGCCTCACGGCACCCCGATAGCAGAGCTATCGCGGCCACCCGCGGAGCTATCGCCGGGTGGCCCTGATAGCTCGCCTATCTCAGGCGGCGCAGCCGCAAGAGGCACCCGTTCGGCGCGGGTCTCCTGACCCCGCCACGCCGCAATCCTCACTTCCCGTGCCTCACGGCACCCCGATAGCGGAGCTATCGCGGCCACCCGCAGACGAGGCTCTATCGCGCGACAGAGCCTCGCGCTGCCAAGACGCACGAAGATCCTCTTTCCGCAACGGGAACTGTTCAATGAAACGGTGTCCAGGAACCGGCCATCTCGCGCAGCTTGTAACGCTTGATCTTTCCGGTCGCCGTCTTGGGCAGGTCCTTGAGAAAAATCACCGCCCGGGGGTACTTGTGCGGCGAGGTCGAGTTCTTCACGAAGTCTTGCAGTTGCTTGGCGATCTCGGGCGTTGCCTGGCGGCCGTCCTTGAGCACCACGTAGGCGCAGGGCTTGATCAGTCCGTCCTTGTCGGCCGCCCCCACCACCCCGCTTTCCAGCACGGCCGGGTGGCTTTGCAGGATCGACTCGACCTCCGACGGCCAGACGGACTGGCCGCTGACCTTCATCATGTCGTCAGTCCGCCCGGCGTACCAGAAGTAGCCGTCCTGGTCCATGAGGAACTTGTCGTGGGTATTGATCCATTCACCCTGGAACGTCCGCTTCGTTTGTTCGTGCTTGTTCCAGTAGCCGGAGGCCACGCTCTCGCCCTTGATCAGCAGCGTTCCCACATTGCTGGGGGGCAGCTCGTGGCCGTGGTCGTCCACGATCTTCGCCTCGTAGCCGGGCACAAGCTGGCCGGTGCTGCCGGCCACCGCCTGGCCGGGCCGATTGGAGATGAAAATGTGCAGAATCTCCGTCGACCCGATGCCGTCGAGAATCTCCACGCCGAAACGGTCCCGCCACTTCTCGAAGATGTGTGCCGGCAAGGGCTCGCCGGCCGAAACACACATCCGCACCCGCCCCAGGCTGTCCCGGCCGTTCGTCTCGGCCTGGTGCAACAGCCCCGCGTAGCTGGTGGGCACGCTGTAAAAGACGGTCGGCCGGTAGCGCTGGATCACCTCGAAGACCTTTTCCGGCACCGGTCGCTGGGGCAGAAGGATCGTGGTCCCGCCCACCCGCAAAGGGAAGTAAAGCCCGTTGCCCAAACCGTAGGCGAAAAAAAGCTTTGCCACGGAGAAGGAAACGTCCGAGTCCCGCAGCCCCAGCGTCTGGCGGGCGTAGAGATCGGCCTCGACGATCATGTCGTGGTGCAGGTGGATCGCCCCCTTGGGAAAACCGGTCGTTCCCGAGCTGTAGAGCCAGAAGGCCATTTCGTCCTTGCTGGTGTCGGCCACTTCCAGCCTGGTCGAGGCGGTCGCCATCGCGGCGGCCAGGCTCTCACCCCCGGTGGTCGCGTCCCCGGCAAGGAAAACGTACTTGAGGAAACGCAAATTGCCGCGAATCTGGTTGATTTGGCCCACCAGCGAGGGATGGGTCACCAGCACCCGGGCACGGCAGTCGTTCAGCAGGTACTCGTAGTCCTTCGGCTTGAGCATGGTGTTCATCGGCACGGCGACCGCGCCGATCTTCATGGCGGCAAAGAAGGCAAAGACCCACTCGGGCATATCGGGCAGGAGGATCGCCACCCGCTCCTCCCAGCGGACATCCAACGCCGCCAGCACGTTTCCCAGCCGGTTGACATTCTCGAAGAGTTGCCGATAGGTGACGGTCCGGTCGCCGCAGAGGATGGCCGGTTTGTCGGCCCGGCCGGCGTCGAGGTGGGAGTCGACGAACACGGACGCCGCGTTGAGGCGTTCGGGAAGCTCCAGCGCTGCCATATTTCGCGTATCCTTCGATGATTCCGCGCTGTCGCGCGGCTACGCGTCCGCGCTAGCTGAGGGATGGCCCCAGATTACCCCCTCGGGCGACGGAAGTCCACCCGACACGAACCCCATCCTCGTCCGGCGAGGACCCACTCGGCGCAGGTCTCCCGACCTCGTCGAAACTGCCGCGGCGCAGGTCTCCCCGGCATGGGTATGTTATTTCCTGAGACTTACCCTAATCTTCCTTTCACCGAAACCCGGCCCGACCCGCGGGGTTTCATCCCCCAGGCGTTGACAGCAACACCTCGACGGGCGCCGCCGCCGGGCGGCGCGGGTCTGGCGACTCGACCCCGGGTTGGGCAGGGGGCCGCCGGTCCGTCGCTGTCGTTGCCGGCGCGACGGTTTCCGTCCCACGTTGGTTTCCCGCGTTTCCTGGAGAACACAAGGAGAAGAGCCATGCGACGTTGGTCGATTGCTTTGGCAGGCATTGTTGTTCTGGCATTCATGGTGGCGGTCGCCGCCGCCCAACCACCGGAAGGCCCACCGCGGCATCGCGGAGACCATCCCGGCCCCCCCGGCGGACCTGGCGGACCGCGGCAGGGCGAAGGCTTCCACCCCCCGCGGTTCCCCTTGATGGTCGCTCTGGACAAGGACAAGGACGGGCAAATCTCGGCCGAAGAGATCGCCGAGGCCGCGGAGTCGCTGAAAACGTTGGACAAGAACCAAGACGGGAAGCTGGATCGCCAGGAGCTACGCCCGCAATTTGCCGGTCGCGGCGGTCCTGGCCGGCCGGGCGGCGGCCCTGATGCGGCCCACATGGTCCAGCGGCTGATGCGCTTGGACACCAACGGCGACGGCAAGGTCGACAAGGAGGAGCTGCCCGAAAGAATGCAGCGGATTCTTAAACGTGGCGACACCAACGGCGATGGGGCGATCGACAAAGAGGAAGCCGAGGCGATCGCCGAGCACTTTCGCCACGCGGGACCGCCCCAACGCGGCAGGCATGGCAAAGGCGGCCCGCGACCCGAGGGAGGCCACCGGCACCAGCCACCCCCACAGTCCGACACCAACTAGAATCGGTTGCGGAACGTAGGGCCGGCCGAAACGTGGCTGGCGCCGGCGAACTCGGCAACCGGCCGGCACAGCCGGCCCTACGCTGTGAACCCGGCAACTGGCCGGCACAGCCGGCCCTACGAGGTCTGGTTCCCAAGCTCCAGCTTGGGAACCCGCTGACCGAGAGTCTTGCTCTGCCGGGGGCGAAGCGAAGCCAGCGCGGA
>CAYZWG010000246.1:6367-8239 GCA_964481605.1 uncultured Planctomycetaceae bacterium | reverse complement strand
CTCCAGCTTCCCAACCTGGTTCCCAAGCTCCAGCTTCCCAACCTGGTTCCCAAGCTCCAGCTTGGGAACCCACCGACGCGTCGTTTCGTGCTATCGCAAGCGAAGCGGAGCTTCGCGGAAATGCGGTCCCAAGCTGGAGCTTGGGACCGAGAGAAAGTGCGGGGTCGGGAGACCCTCGCACAGCATGGGCCGGTCCCGTCCCCGAAACCCCTCCCATACCCACATCGTAACTCCCGGGGCGGACATTGAAAAGTGTTCGTCCGGCCGGTACGTTGAGGGCATGAGCCATGTCGATACGGAGACGCAACGGCGGCTTCAGGCCGCCGTCGAGTTTGCCCGCTCGGCGGGCCGGGTCACGCTGGAGTATTTTCGCCGGCATGATCTGGTCGTCGAGCGGAAAGGGGACGATTCGCCGGTGACCGTGGCCGATCGGGAGGCGGAGACGCTGTTGCGCCGGCGGATTGCCGAGGCGTTTCCCGCCGACGGGGTGCTGGGCGAGGAGTTGCCCGAAACGCCCGGCTCCAGCGGCTATCGCTGGATCGTCGACCCGATCGACGGCACGAAGTCGTTTATTCATGGCGTGCCGCTCTACGGGACGTTGGTCGGCGTCGAGCACCAAGGCCAGAGCCGGATTGGCGTGATCGTGATTCCCGCCCTGGATGAGTACGTCTATGCCGCCGCCGGCGGGGGGGCGTGGTACGTCTGCGGCGACCGCCCGCCCCGGCCGGCCAAGGTCTCCATCTGCGGCAGCCTCGGCCAGGGGCTGTTCGTCACCAGCGAGGTCGATTGCTTCGAGCAGACCGGGCGGCGGGCGGCCTACGATCGGCTGCAAGCGGCCGCCCGGCTGACGCGAACCTGGGGCGATTGCTACGGCTACCTGCTGGTCGCCACGGGCCGGGCCGAGCTGATGGTCGACGCGATCATGAACGTGTGGGACGCCGCGGCCGTGCTGCCGATCCTCCAAGAGGCCGGCGGCACGTTCACCGACTGGCAAGGCCGCGCCACCATCCACTCGGGAGAAGGGATTGCCACCAACGGGCGGATTTTGGACGAGGTGTTGGGGATGGTGGAGTGAAAGCGAAAAGTCGGTAGGCCGGGTCGCGACCCGGCAGTGCGGGGTCAAGAGACCCGCGCACAGCGTCCGTAGGCCCAGCCGCCGGTCACTTTTTGGTGGCCGCCTGCTTGCTCGTGCCCGGCCAGGGGATCGTCTCGCTCCAGACGATGTCCTCCCGGCGAAGGAACCAGACGCGAAGCCGGCCCTTCTCGCCAAAGTATGCTTTGGGCAGCGTCAGCAGCAGCGTCCGCTCGTTGGTCGCCCAGGGGTCCAAGAGGGGAAAGACCGCCCGGGCCGCGCGGTAGTTGCCGGGGGGAACGGTGTCGGTGCGGCAGGCCACGCAGACCGACGGCCGGCCCAGCAAGTTGCGATCGCCCAGGGCCTCGAACTCGATCTTGCGGGCGGTCATGGGGACGGTCGTCTCCATTTGCGAGGCCTTGTCCTGGCACTGGTAGACGCCGATCGTGATCCGTCCGCGCATGAAGTCGTGAAGAAAGTAGAGCGGCTGAATATGGATCGAGTCGGTCTCCTCGGGCCCCAACATCCGCACCTCGACCGACGGCCGCTGGTGCACCTTCCAGGGATAGTGGACGGCCAGGATCGCCTGGCCTTGGGCGTCTTCCTGGATCGCCAGCCGCGAGGCCTGAATAGGCGGGGCGGCTAGCGGCCCGGCCGCCGACAAGGGACGCACGAAAGCCACCGTGGCGAAACCAAGGATCGAGAACACGGAGACAGCGGTGATGCGAGCGTGGCGTGGCATGGGCGATCTCCGGGTCGATGAGGAGGACTTCTGCTTCTATCTTGTCCATCTTTCCCAG
>CAYZWG010000246.1:0-6267 GCA_964481605.1 uncultured Planctomycetaceae bacterium | reverse complement strand
CCCCCCCATGCGAGGTGCACCGCCTCCGTGGCCTTGCGTCGCCTCATTCCAGGTGTATACTGGAAATTTTCGCCCGCCGGGGAAAGATCAGGCTGGTCTGGGAGATTGATCGGATGGCTCGCGTTTGTCAGGTGTGTGGAAAATCGGCCGCGATGGGCAATTCGGTCGCCCACCGGGGAAAAGCAAAGTACCTCGGCGGGGTCGGCACCAAGGTGACCGGAATCACGCGGCGGCAGTTTCGGCCGAATTTGCAGCGGGTGCGGGTTGCCACGCCCGGCGGCGCGAGCAAGATGGTGCGGGTCTGCACCCAGTGCATTCGCAGCGGCGCGGTTGCCAAGGCCGTCCGCAGCGCCCCCTTCCAATTGCCTGCCGTGGCGGCAAAATCGGGCGCGGAGAAGGCGAAGCAGAAGCCGAAGAAAGACAAGAGTTGAGCGCTGCTGACGGGGTTGGACGCCGATGGCGATTTCGCGCGAGGAGGTCGAGAAGGTTTCGCTCTTGGCCCGGCTGCTCTTGTCCGACGGGGAGTTGGACAAGCTGACCGCCGAGATGGGGCAGATTCTCGCCTACGTCGACCTGCTGGCCGAGGTGGACACGGAGCAGGTCGAGCCGATGGCCCATGCGGTGGAGGTCGCCGACGTGTTTCGGCCCGACGTGGCGCGGCCCAGCCTGGACCGCGCCGCCGCCCTGGCCGCCGCGCCCGATCGCGACGACGAGTGCTACCGGGTGCCTGCCGTGTTGGGCGACGGATAGGGCCGGGAGGGCGAGGCTCCTGCCGAGCCGCGGGGGGCGGCATTCACCCTGATTTCCCGGCTCGGCAGGAGCCTCGCCCTCCCAAGCAACGCCTCGCGTTCGCGCCTGTTGCCCAAAACGGGCACAATGGAACCATGCGGCAAGTGGCGCTATCCAATTACGCAAGGGGTTGCCGTGTCGCTGATCGATCTGACGGCCACCGAGCTGTTGTCGCGGATGGAGTCCGGCCAGGTGACCTCGGGCGAGGTCACGCAAGCCTTTCTCGATCAGGCCGCCAGCCATGACGCGCGGATCGGCGCTTTCTTGCGGCTGGACGCCCAGGCCGCCTTGGAGCAGGCGGAGCGGATCGACCGGCGGCGGGCGAAGGGCCAGCCGGTGGGCCGCCTGGGAGGGCTTCCCGTGGCCGTCAAAGACCTGCTGGTCACCCGCGGTGGGCCGACCACCTGCGCCTCGCGGATGTTGGAAAACTTCCACGCTCCCTACGACGCCACGGTCGTCGAGGCCCTGCAAAGCGCCGACGCCGTGCTGATCGGGCGGACCAACATGGACGAGTTCGCCATGGGCGGCTCGACCGAGAACTCGGCCTTTCAACGGACCTGCAATCCCTGGGACCGGGACCGCATTCCCGGCGGGTCCAGCGGCGGGTCGGCGGCGTGCGTGGCGGCCTCGATGGCCCCGTTGTCGGTGGGGACCGACACGGGGGGGTCGATTCGCCAGCCGGCCGCCCTCTGCGGGGTGACCGGGATGAAGCCCACCTACGGCCGGGTGAGCCGCTTCGGGCTGGTCGCCTTTGCCAGCAGCCTGGACCAGGTGGGGCCGATTGCCCGAACGGCCGAGGACGCGGCGCTATTGTTGGAGGTCCTGGCCGGCCACGACCCGAAGGACTCCACCTCGCTGGATCGGCCGGTGCCCCGGTACACCCAGTCGGTGGCTCGGCCGCTGGCCGGTCTGCGGCTGGGGATCGTGCCGGAGCATTTCGGCACAGGGCTGGACGCCGAGGTCGAGGCGGCGGTCCGCGAGGCGGTGAAGGTCTACCGTTGGCTGGGCGCCACGGTCAAGGAGGTTTCCCTGCCGCACGGCAAGTACGCCGTGGCCACCTACTACATCATTGCCCCCTGCGAGGCCTCCAGCAACCTGGCCCGATACGACGGCGTCCATTACGGCTATCGGACACCTCGCCGGCCGATGCTGGAGGAGTTGGAGGCCCAGCGCCGGCGGCTGGCCGAGGCGGGGGACCGCACCGGGCTGGAAGCCCTGGACAACGCCCTGGTGCGAATGTATCGCCGCACGCGGGCCGAGGGGTTCGGCCCCGAGGTGAAACGCCGCATCATGCTCGGCACCTATGCTTTGAGCGCCGGCTACTACGATGCGTATTATCTCAAGGCCTTGAAGGTGCGGCGGCTGATTCGCCGGGATTTCGATCGCGCCTTTGAAGAGGTCGACCTGATTGCCGGCCCGGTCACCCCCACGCCGGCTTACCGGCTGGGCGAGAAGATCGACGATCCGCTGGCGATGTACCTGTTCGACTTCTACACGGTGAGCACCAACCTGGCGGGCATCGGCGGCATTTCCATCCCCTGCGGATCCAGCGGCGACGGGTTGCCCATCGGGTTGCACCTGCAAGCGCCGCCGCTGGAGGAAGAGCGCCTGCTCCGCGGCGCCTGGATGTTTCAGCAGGCCACCGACTGGCATACGCGCAGGCCCTCGTTGTAGGTGTGGCGGAGGCGGCAAGGCCAGGGTGACGAAACGGGAGGGCGAGGCTCCTGCCGAGCCGTGGTGGAGGCATTCACCCTGATTTCGCGGCTCGGCGGGAGCCTCGCCCTCCCCGCTTTCCGCAACAGAAACTCAACATTGGTTGCACGACGAATCGCCGACATGGAAGCAAGATCGTGAACCGACCCTACGAGATCATTATCGGCTTGGAAGTCCACGTGCAGCTTCTCACCCGGAGCAAGCTGTTCTGCGGGTGCAGCACGCGGTTCGGCGCGCCGCCCAACACGCAGACCTGCCCGGTCTGCATCGGAATGCCCGGTTCGCTGCCGGTGCTCAACCAGACGGCCTACCAACTGGCGGTCAAGGCGGCGTTGGGGCTGAATTGTCGGATCGCCCCGTTCACCAAGTGGGATCGCAAGAACTACTACTACCCGGACCTGCCCAAGGGATACCAGATCAGCCAGTTCGACCTGCCCCTGAGCCACGACGGATACCTGGCCATTGCCGATCCGGAAAACGAAGGCCGCACGAAGCGGATCGGGATCATCCGGGCCCACCTGGAGGAAGACGCCGGCAAGAGCATGCACGACGAGGCGGCGGGCAAGGCCGACAGCCGGATCGACCTGAATCGGACGGGCACGCCGCTATTGGAGATCGTCAGCCAGCCCGACCTCCGCTCGGCCGCCCAGGCCAAGCTCTACCTGACCGAGTTGAAGCTGCTGTTGAACTACCTGGGCGTTTCCGACTGCAACATGCAGGAGGGGAGTCTGCGGGTGGACGCCAACGTGAACCTTCACGTGCACACGCCCCAGGGCAAGGTGCCCACGCCGATCGTGGAGGTGAAGAACATGAACAGCTTCCGCGCGGTGGAGCGGGCCTTGGTCTACGAGGTGCGGCGGCAGTGGGAGGCGTGGCAGCAAACGCACCACCGGCTGGGCGAGGTGCCCAAGCAAACGCGGGGTTGGGACGAGACCGCCCAGCTCACCCGGGCGCAGCGGAGCAAGGAGGAATCGAGCGACTACCGCTATTTTCCCGACCCCGACCTGGCGCCGGTGACGATCAGCGACGCGGAGATCGAGCGGATTCGCGGTTCGCTGGGCGAGTTGCCGGCCGATCTTCGCCGCCGGCTGATCGAGCGGTACGAGATTACGCCCTACGACAGCGATGTGCTGGTCAACCAGGGCCGCCGGCTGGTCGACTATTTTGTGGCGGTGGCCGAGGGTTGCGGCGACGGCAAGGCGGCGGCCAACTGGATCGAGCAGGCGGTGCTCCGCGTGCTCCACGAGAACCAGATCGAGATCGAGCAGTTCGCCGTGCCGGCCGAGGAGTTGGCCGAGTTGATCGGCCAGGTCCGCGCCGGTAAGATGGAAACAACACGCGGCCGCGAGGTTTTGGCCGAGATGATCGCCTCGGGCAAGTCGGCCCGGGAGGCGATCGACGCCCTGGGGATTTCCCCCGTGGACGAGTCGCAGTTGGAAACCCTCTGCCGCGAATTGGTCGAGGCCAATCCGAAAATCGTCGCCGACGTGAAGAACGGAAAGATCAAGGCGGCCGGGGCGTTGATCGGCCAGGCCAAGAAACGCAACCCCAACGTCAACGCGGCGCAAGTCCGCGAAGTCTGCCTCAAGCTGATTGACCAGTTGTGAGCGTGATCACCCTGACCACCGATTTCGGAACCGGCAGCCCCTACGCGGCGGCCATGAAAGGGGTGATTCTTTCCATCAATCCCGCGGCGACGCTGGTCGACCTGACGCACGACATCCGCCCCCAGGACGTTCGCCACGGCGCCGTGGTGCTGGCCGACGTGAGTGAGCGGTTTCCGGAGGACACGATCCACGTGGCCGTGGTCGATCCCGGCGTGGGGACCGGCCGCGCGCTGCTTTACGCCAGGATCGGCCCGCAGCAGTACGTCGCCCCGGACAACGGCCTCTTGAGCCGGCTGGTGGAACGAACGCCGGCGGAAAAAATCGTCCGGCTGGAAGACCCCGACTTCTGGCTCCAGCCGGTGTCGTCGACGTTCCACGGTCGCGACATCATGGCGCCGGTGGCGGCCCACCTCAGCCTGGGGGTCGAGCCCGACCGCCTGGGCACGTCGCTCTCCACGCTGGGCGGTCTGAACTGGCCCCAGCCGGTCATCAAGCCGGGCCGAATCCGGGGAGAAGTTCTCGAAGTCGACTCCTTCGGCAACCTGATCACCAACATTACGGCCGAGATGCTGGCCGGCTACCCCACCGACGAACGGCTCTGCGTGGTGTGTGGCATTTACGAGACCTGGGGCATTTTCCATGCCTACGCCCAGGGATTGCCCGGCATGTTCCTGGCCCTGATCGGTTCGACCGGCCGGCTGGAGTTGGCCATGGTGGGCGATAACGCGGCCCGGCGGCTGGACCTTGGGGTGGGCGTGCCGGTGACGGTGGCGTGGGATTGAGCGGCTGACCAGAAGACTGCGGCACCCCCCGGAATCATCCCATGCGCCAACCCACGCTGGACGAACTGAAGCAATGGGATCGCCAGATCGTTTGGCATCCCTTCACCCAGATGGCCGAGTACCAGCCGCTGGTGATCGACCGGGCCGAAGGCTGCACCTTGATCGACGTCGAGGGGAACCGCTACCTGGACGGCACCAGCAGCCTCTGGTGCAACGTCCACGGCCACCGCCACCCACGGATCGACGCGGCCGTCCGCGAACAACTCGACCGCGTGGCCCACGTCACTTCCTTGGGCAGTTCGCACCCGGCGGCGATCAAGTTGGCCAAGCGGCTGGTGGACCTAGCCCCGGCGGGTCTGGCGCACGTCTTTTTTTCCGACGACGGGGCCACGGCGGTCGAGGTGGCTCTGAAAACAGCCTTCCAGTTTTGGCGGCAATGTTCTCCGCCGCAACCCCGGAAGACCTGCTACGTGGCCCTGGGCGAGGCCTACCACGGCGACACGGTGGGGAGCGTCAGCCTGGGCGGGGTGGCGCGGTTTCACGCCATGTTCGAGCCGCTGTTGTTCGAGACCCTGCGGCTGGCGTGCCCCAATCCCTATCGGCCGCCGCAGGGCGTGGCCCCGGACCAACTGCGAGAGCATTCCCTGGCCGAGTTGGAAAGGCTGCTGGCACACCAGCACGAGCGGATCGCGGCGATGGTGATTGAGCCGCTGGTGCAGGCCGCCGCGGGAATGATCGTCCATCCGCCGGGCTTCTTGCGAGGTGTCCGCGAGTTGACTCGGCGCTACGACGTGCTGCTGGTGGCCGACGAGGTGGCCGTGGCGATGGGCCGCACGGGAACGATGTTCGCCTGCCAGCAGGAGGCGGTTGTGCCCGACCTCTTGTGCCTGGCCAAGGGGCTCACCGGCGGCTACCTGCCGTTGGCGGCCACGCTCTCCACCGATCGCATCTGGGAGGCGTTCCTGGGCGACTACGCCGAGTCGAAATCGTTTTTCCACGGCCACACCTACGGCGGCAATCCCCTCGGGGCCGCGGCGGCGCTGGCCACCCTCGACGTGTTCGACCAGGAGCGGACGCTCGAACACCTGGGGCCGAAGATCGCCCGGCTGGACGAACACCTCCAGCGAATCGCGGCCATCGACCACGTGGGCCACGTGCGGCAGCGCGGTCTGCTGGGGGGGATCGAGCTGGTCCGCGACGAGCGGACCAAGGAGCCGTATCCCTGGGCGGAAAAACGCGGCATCCGCGTCTGCGACCACGCGCGAACCGAAGGCGTGCTGCTGCGTCCCCTGGGCAACGTAGTGGTGATCATGCCGCCGCTGGCGATCTCGCTGGACGAGTTGGACCGGATTTGCGGGGCGGTGGAGCGAGGGATT
>CAYZWG010000245.1:0-8317 GCA_964481605.1 uncultured Planctomycetaceae bacterium | reverse complement strand
GCGGTGAAGTGGGGCTGGCAGCCCGTGGGTTCCCAAGCTGGAGCTTGGGAACCAGATGAGAAGGTGGAGCTTGGGAACCAGGTGGAATAGCGCGTTCGGCGCGGGTCTCCCGACCCCGCCGAGAGAGGACCTATGGTCTCCCCATCGCTTCGCCTGTCGCGACTTAGGAGACCTGCGGTCGGCGGCCTGCAGCGGGGTCGGGAGACCCTCGCCGAACGCGTGCGGACCCGGGGTCGGCCACTACTTTGGCAGGGTGAGCGTGATGTCGATTCGGGTGGCCGTGTCGCCCTGCCGGCGGAGGAAGACCAGGCGAACTTGATCGCCGGCGGCCAGCTTTTCCAGCAATCGGCCCAGGTGGTCCGGGTCCTTGGGCCGCATCGCGTTGATGCGGGCGAGGATGTCGCCGACCCGGGGGCCGTGCTCCAGCCCGGCATAACGCTGGGCGTCCACCTGGGTGACCACGACGCCTCGCGGAGAGCGGAGCCGCAATTGGTCGGTCTTCTCCGGCTCCAGCGCCGTGACCACCAATCCCAACTTCTGACGGAGCAGGCGGGCGGCGTCCGGCTGGGGTCGGGCAGCGGGCTCGAGGGTCGTCTCGACGGAATCGTCCCCTCGCGCGAGCTTTACCGCCAGCCGATCGCCGGGCGAGCGATCGACCAGCGCCAAATGATAGTCCAGCACGCTGGGCGTGGGCCGGCCGGCCAACGCGACGATCACGTCGCCGGGGCGGATCTCCGCACGGGCGGCCGGCGAATCGGGCGCGACCGCCACGACCCGGGCCGGTCCGTCGGCGGCCACGGTCAGACCCGTCGTCAGGCCGTCGCGGCGTTCGACGTCGAGGAGGTCGGGCAGGGTCTTGCGGATCGTGGCCGCGGAGATGGCGAAGGCGATATTCTCCGAGTTGCGCTTCATCGAGGCAGTCAACCCGATCACCTCTCCCGCGGCGTTGAACCAGGGGCCGCCGGAGCTGCCGGGATTGATTCCGGCGTCGGATTGGAGCAGGTCGCGGAGCTTGCGCCCGCCGCGGTCCTCCAGGTTGGTGGCCCGCCCCACCCCGCTGACGACCCCCGTGGTGCAGGTGTAGCGGAGTCCGTGGGGATGGCCGATCACCACCACCGGTTCGCCGACCAGCACATCGTCGCTTTGGGCAAGGCGGACCGGCTTGAGCGGCGCGGACGGGTGGAACTTGACCAGGGCGAGGTCCGTTTCGGGTGAGAGGGCGATCAGCTCGGCGGCGTACTGCCGGCCGTCGACCAGCCCGATCTGGTCTTGGATCACGTTCTCCACGGCGTGGGCGTTGGTGACCACGTAGCCCGACTCGTGAATCACGAATCCGCCGCCGATGGCGTTGTCCAGCCGTTTGCCGGGCAGGCGGAAAAACTCGGACAGGGAGCGGGCCTGGGGATTGGCGGTGGGACCAGTGACGAAAACCACCGAGCCCTTCCACCGCTGGAAGATCGTCACTGCGGGCGTACGTCGCAGGGCCAGCGCCTGTTGCCGGGAAAGCTCCTCGGCGGCGACGGTGTGCATACCGCCGGGAACTCCCAGCGCGGCGGCCAGCAGCAACGTGGTGGCGAGGATTCTGAAACGCGGTGGCGACACGGAGCAACTCCTCCCCGCGGGAAGAAAACCCAATCGACTCCCTCCGGTTCCAGTCTATTTGTCCCGGTCCGCGAATTCCAGCCGCAACAGGGTCTTCTGGCGGATCGTGGCGTCGAGCCACAAGGTGTGGCCGTCCCAGGCATACTCCCGCGGCTTCAACGGCCGGCCGGCCAATTGGATGCGGGCCAGCACGGGCGGAGCCTTCTCCAACTCGAACACCGGATTCACGCAGCAGGCCGTGGGCTGGATGGTAATCGCCACGGCTCGCTTTTCGACGACCAGGCGGTGGGCTCGCCGCTGGGGTGAATACGGCACGGAATCCATCCGGCCGCCTTCCACGGTCAAGACGGGCGGTCGGCCGAAGCTGCCGGCCCACTCGAGCAGACGCCCGTCGTCGTCGGCGCTCATGCCGATCAGCCAGACCCAGCGCCGGTGGCTCATTGGGCGGGAACGACCCAAGGTGTCGACCGAGGGGCGGGTGACGCTCCAGACGGGCTGGGGCCGGACGTGTGCCCAACTCATCAAGCTGTTGTGGCTGGGCGTGAGCGCGATCCGCTGGTCGATGGCGTTGCCGGTGGCGTTGCCTCGGGCCAAGGGCCAGTGGCTTCCCCAGTAGGCCGGAGTGACCAGTTGTCCGTGGTCGTAAAAAGGGCCGAAGATCACCGGTGGGAAGCGGCGATCGCGGGGATTGAAATAGACGGCGGCCAGCCGCTCCTTGTTGTTCAAACGCACCCGATAGATGGCCGGCATGTCGCGCGACTGCCGGACCTCGGCCTGGGACCCTGCCAGACAGGGAAAGACGATCTCGCGCTTCTTCCCGTCGAGGAAGATGGCGTCGACCAGGTGGCTGGGCAAGACCGCCAGCGGATAGGCCGCCTGGGGCGCGAGGATGATGAATTCGCTCAGTTCATAGTCGGCCCCGGGCGAGCTCTGCAAGGTCAGCACACGGGTGCCGAATCCGTCGGGATAGAAGTAGAAATCCTCGACCGCCGAGTCGCCCCAGACCTTGTAATGGAAATCGCAAGACTGGTAGCTCCAGCGGACGTGGACGCGGGCGGCGGTCGACTCGACGACCTGCACCCGGCCGTAGCGCAGTTGCTTGTCCATCAGCGGCTCGACGCAGTCGGTGCGATCGGCGGGCGGCGCCAGGTTCTCGGCCCACTCGTAGCTCAGCCCGGTGTTGTAGCGCCCCGCCCAGAAGGGCACGTAGCTCGACCCGCGCCAAAACACGAACCGCGAGCCGTTGGGAAGCGAGACCACCACGTCGGTCAAGTCGGGGGCCCAGCCTTCTTTATAGGGCATGGAGGTGAAGGTCCCGTCGGCCTTGCGGATCGAAATGGGGGGATCAAATCGCAGCTTGGTGCGGGTGGCGCCGAAACGGGGCCAGCGGGGAGGATGGGCGACGCGCATCGTGGGCGTCGTCTTTTGCCACAAGGGCGCGCCGCCGGCCTCGACGATGCTCACGTGCAGCCGATCCCGCTCCGCTTCGGACTTTCCCGGCGGCAGCCGCAGGTGGGCCTCCGCCCGCCGGCCCTGGGCCAGCCGGATGGGGGCAGAGACTTTTTGCTGGGGAGCCGAATCGAACCACGCCACCACTTGCCCCTGGGGAATCGCCCGTGCATAGCTGATCGCCGCGACGTCGACCTCGGCCCACTGCCCGCCGGCCAAGAGCAGCCAGTCGGCCGGCACCAGGACCGTTCCCAAGTCGACCGGATTGACGATCGTCTCGGGTTGGGCAACGGCCTCGGCCTCGAAGGCCGGCGGCTCGACGCCCTTGCGCGCCAGCACGTCCGGCTCGGCCTGGGGGCTGGTGCGCACGGACAGCACCAACTCGGTCGGCCAGCTCGGCAAGGCAACTCGATGGGCAGCAGGTGGGTTGTTCGCCGGGGGCAGGACCCACCGGCCGATTTGCTCGTCGCCCCGGTAGGCCGCCAACGCGTACTCGCCGGCAGTCTTTGCGTCATGGGGCAGTTGCACCACGGCCACCGGCGGCCGGCCCACGCGCTGGAGGCCGAAGGGCGGTCGCCAGGGATGGCCCCGCTCGATGCGGATCGGGGAGACGGGCGGTTTGCCGGCGTCGGTCGCCCACACCAGGGAGGAGTTGCTCCAGGCGAGAACGATTCCCAGCAGGGCCGATGTGATCGCCACCCGTTTCGCGGTCGGCTTGTTCACGTTGCGATAGGTGCGGAGATAACGTCTTCGAAAAAACGTGGGCCGTTTGAACATGGAGCAGAGATTCCCAAAATCGTTCATTCCCGTTTGAAACTCTGTTGCGGCACCCCGGGAGGGCGAGGCTCCCGCCGAGCCGCGTTCGGCGCGGGTGGCGTTCGGCGCGGGTGGCCCTGATAGCTCGCCTATCAGGGCGGCGCAGCCGCAAGAGGCACCTGTTCGGCGCGGGGCTGCCGACCCCGCTCCACGTGTGCTGCCGGCCGTCCGGCTCGCCTCCTGTGCCCGCGGCACCCCGATAGCAGAGCTATCGCGGCCACCCACGAAGGAATTCTCGGGATCGCTCATTCCTGTTCAGACTTTGGCCTTGGCGTGATAGGCGAATTCGGCGATCTTCGGCTCCGTCAGGCGTTCGAAGTCCTCATAGGCCATTTGAATCAGTTCCGCGTGGGAGCCGGCGTTGAAGGCGATCTGCTCGTCGAGCGTGAGGCTCCGGTCGGCGTAGACCTCCATCTCGTAGAGGTTTCCGAACGGCGGCATGGCCCCGGCCTCGCAGTCGCCGAAGCGATGCTTGAACTCGCTTTCCGTGGCCAGGCTGACCGACTGGGCGCCGATCGCCTTGCGCAGCAATTCCAGGTCGAGCATTCGCGTCGACGGCAGCACCGCCATGGCCATCTTGCCGTCCACGTGGAGCATCACCGTCTTGGCCAACTCGCGACCGGGAATGTGAGCGCTGGCGGCGGTCTCCTGGGCCGTGTAGGCCGGACTGTGGCGAATCGAAACGTAGCGGACGTGGTTTTCGTCGAGGAACTGTTTCAGTTTTCTCGCCGGCATGGCTGACCTTCCCCTGTTGAATGCGGCCCTCGGCCGATGCCTCCCCCGGCAAGGCCCGAGTGCCTGGCCCGGACGAGCGGGAACCCTGCAAGCTCGCCCGAAAACTCGTGCCATTTTCCGCAACAGATGAGTGGATCGGTGACCGTTGAAGACCTCCTGGAAACGGTGGAGAGATGGGGAAAAGGGGGCGACACAGTCCGCCCCCGCGGGCATTCACCCCCCAAGTATAGTTATCTTGGCGCGGGGGGGCTACCCACTGATTGGGGCATGTTCCCGGCTCGGTTTTTCCTGGGGGCCGAGGCGGTGGGACCGAGGCGGTCCGAGAAGAAAACGAGCCTGCGTGGACTGGCGTCGACGCAGGCTCGACAGGAGGGGATGATCGGTATTTGCGTGGCGGTATCGCCGGCCGGTGGGACGCGTGGGCGCGGAACACCCGGCCTACGATTGGTTTTTCATCGGCATGGGGCCGGTGGGACCAGATGCCGGTTCAACTCCGCCTCCAGGGCCTCCGCGTCCCGCAACGCCGCCTCGACGTCGCCATCGGCGGCGATCAACTGGTCGAGCCAGCCCAGGTAGCGATTGAGCGACTGGCCCGGCCAGCGCGACGGGTCCTCGCGGGCGGGCTCCATCAGGCTCTCCACAAGGTGCGTCGCCCGGGTCACCTGATCGATCGGCACCACCATCGCCGCCGACTTGATCGTGTGCAGGGTGCGGGCGACTTCACGGAAGAGAGCGTCGTCGACCGCCTCGGCCTGGCCCTGGTCCAGCAAGGTGTGGAGGTGGGAGGCACGTTCCTCCAACTCGTGGTGAAACGTTTGCCACAGCCCGGCGTTGACGCCCTCGGGCGGGGGACATTCGGCGAGCGGGTCGGCCGGCGGAGCTGGGGCCGGTGGGGCTACGACTGGTGGGTCTACGGCAACTCGGTCCGGAAGACTGGTTGAAGAAAGCTCGGTCGCGGGCCCCGTGGGCGGTTCCGGTTCGCACTGATCCACAATCGGCCCTGCGACCGAGCTTAACGGTTCGCTGGAAGTGTCCGGGCGGTCCGGCTGGGCGACCGCGACGGTCTGACTCTGCGGTTGGTTGTCGCGGGCGCGATGCTCCGCGGCTTGGGTGATCTCCTGCAGCGCGTTTGCCCGACTTTCGCGGCGGGAGTTGGAGATCAACTCGTCGGCAAGCTCGACGACGCGGGATAGCTCGGGCTTGGCGACTTGGGCGTCGGCACCCACGGCGTTGCCCTTTTTCTGGTTGTCGGGCGTAATGATGGACGAGTAGAGCAGCACGGGCAACGGCTTCAGTTGGGTGTGCTCCTTGATCTTCTTGGTCAGGTGGAAGCCGTCCACCTGGGGCATTTCGACGTCGCAGATCAACAGGTCGCCGACGTCCTCCAGCCGGCCCGTCTCCGCCAAGCGATGCTCGATCCAGCTCCAGGCTTCGGCACCGTTTTCGAAAAAGGTCAACTGGGTATAGCCGCTGGCGGTGAGTGTTGATCGGATCGCCTGGCGGACGGTGGGGGAATCCTCGGCCAGCAAGATGCGCAGCTTTTCCCGAGGCAAGCCCATCGGGTTGGCCACCTCGTCGGTGCGGAAATACTGGTCGGTGACGTCGTCCAGGATCATTTCGAAGTCGAGCATCACGATCAGCCGCTGCTGGCAGCGGGCCAGGGCAGTGACAGGCGTGTTGGCCAGCGCGTCCAGCGAGGGAACGGCGAGGATGTTTTCCCAACTGAGGCGGTGAATCCGCTCCACGTTGTCGGCCAGAAAGGCGGTCTGCTGCTGGTTGAGGTCGGTGAGAATCATCGTTGACTCGGGATTCTCCGCCTCCGAGCAAATGCCCAGGTGGTCGAGCAAGGAAACGCAGGGGATCACCTGGTTGCGCAACTTGAACACGCCGCGGATGGAGGGGTGGGCCTTGGGCAGGGCCGTGATCTCCATCGCCGGCAACACCTCGCGAACCTTGGCCACGTTGATCCCGAAGGTAAACCCAGCCACGTTGAAAACGAGCACCTCCAGCTCGTTGGTCCCGCTTTCCAGGAGGATTTCCTTGTCGAGCAAGATGTTGCTGAGCCTGGTCATTTGGCACCTCGTCGTCCGAGAACGCAGCAAACTCGTTTCCCCGCGGCCACCGATGGACTACCCCGGGGCCGGCGTGCCGATCCGGTTGGGCCGTGGCGGCCCTGGGGGATCATCGGGTTTTACGATTGGGCAACCTGACCGAGTTTATCGGCGCAGGCATAATCGGCACACTAGGAAGAGCGTGAGGCCGGCTGGCCGTCCCAGGGCGGTTCTGCCGCGCCGGAGTGGCGTGGCGTTGCGCCGGATTTTCGGCCTTTGCCGGCGAGGGATGCAGGGCCGAGCGGTCAGCGGCGAGAGGATTTCGTTGGCCGCCTGCCCCTGGTGGTGGCCGGTCTCTTCTGGATCGTTTTCTTTTTGGCTGGCTTCTTCTTGGCCACCTTCTTCCTGGCCGGCTTTTTCTTGGTCGCTTTCTTGGCAGCCTTTTTCTTGGCCGGCTTGCCGCCGGTGCGGGCCTTTTTCTTGGCTGCCGCGGTCGTCTTCCTTCGGGTGGTCCGTTTGCTTGCCTTCTTCTTGGCCTTCTTCGTTCGTTTCGCGGGGGCTTTCTTGGGGGGCGTTTTCTTGGGCCGTTTCCCCGACGGCTTGTCGGCATCGTCGTCGGCAAGCTCGATGCCGAAGACATCGGCCAGGTCGCCGCCGGCCAGCCGCTTGGACTTGCCCCGCCGGGTGGCGCCGGCGAGGGCCAATTCGGCGTCGGTCTCGATCAATTCCTGGTGATTCACGCCCCGCAGCACGAACAGCAACTCCGGCTTTTCATCGAGCCGCGCGCCCACGCCGTAGAGGACGGCCGCCACGTGCTTGCACATCACGGCCCAGTCGGGGCAATTGCAATGCAGGGAGATTTCCTTGGGCAGGGGGAAGAGGCCTTCCTTGCGGTCGGTGACGACTTGCATCACGCCGTCCGAGAGCCGCCCTCGCAGCAGGTCGAGCAGGGAGCCGATCTGGCCGGCGCAGCGCCGTTTGACGGCGTTCCACTTCTTCGCCGGCAAGGTCTTGATCTGGATGCGAAGGTTGTAGATCTCCGATCCGCTCACCTTGGCCTCGATGCGACCCTTGGCGATGGCCAGGTGGCAGACCGATCCGTTTCGCACGTAGGTCCGGCCGCGGGGCAGCCGGTTGGCGTAATCGCTGAACGATTCGAGATGGTCGCACCAGGCCTGGCCCCAGAAGGTGCGGGCGATTTTTCGGCCTTGGATTTCGACCGGCTCGATGGGGATGCCCTTTTTTCGCAGGGCGTTCATTTTTTTCAGTGCTTTTCGGCGGCGTTCCGCCACCGGTACGTACGGTGCCCAACCTCCCCAGGACATGGCGTATTCCCTCCTCTTCGTTGCCTTGACGGCGATCTCTTCGTGCCCGGCACGCGCCGGGCCTCGGTTACATCCGTGCCCTCTCCACGTCGAGAGAGACGAGTCGGATCAGTTCGCGATCGCTCATTTCGGTGAGCATTTTTTCCCCGCCGCCTTCGAGCAGATCGGCGGCCAGTTGCGTTTTTTCCTCGATCAGGGCGTCGATCTTCTCTTCCACCGTACCCTGGCAGACGAACTTGTGGACCAGCACGTTGCGCTGTTGGCCGATGCGGAAGGCGCGGTCGGTGGCCTGGTTCTCCACGGCGGGGTTCCACCAGCGGTCGAAATGGATCACGTGGG
>CAYZWG010000244.1:0-8372 GCA_964481605.1 uncultured Planctomycetaceae bacterium | reverse complement strand
GTTCCCAAGTGAAGTAGGGTGCGTGCTTGCACGCACGCGCCACAATGGCAACTCGACGCCCGACGCCTCATGATGCACCGTCGCCCCGCGTGGGTGCGGAGCACCCACCCTACGGAATCTTCGTCCTTTCGCGGTTCAAGGGGGGGCGGCCTAGACCATACGAAGGAAAAGAGATGGATTTGGATGCCCTTGCTTTTTTTGAGCGGATTCTGGAAACGCCCAGCCCTTCCGGCTACGAGAGCCCCTTGCAGGAGGTGGTCCGCGGGCACGTGGCGGAGTTTGCCGACGAGGTGACGACCGACGTTCACGGCAACGTGATCGCGGTGAAAAACCCGGGGGCGCCGGTGCGGCTGATGCTGGCCGGCCACTGCGACCAGATCGGTCTGGTTGTGCAATATGTCGATAGCGATGGTTTCCTTTACGTCCGTTCGCTGGGCGGCTGGGATCCGCAAATGCTGATCGGGCAGCGGATGGCCGTCTGGACCGACGACGGGCCGATTTTCGGGATTATCGCTCGCAAACCGATCCATCTTCTCACCGAGGAGGAGCGGAAGCAGGTGCCGAAGCTGAAGGACCTTTGGCTCGACGTGGGCGCGGCCGACAAGGAGGAGGCGGAAAAACTGGTGCGTATCGGCGACCCGGTGACCGTCGAGGCGGCCTATCGCGAAATGCGCAACGGCCGGGTGGCCAGCCCGGCGATGGACGACAAGTGCGGACTCTGGGTGGTGATGGAAGCCCTTCGCCGGGCCGATCCCGAGAAGCTCTCGTGCGCGGTGTATGCGGTCTCCACGGTCCAGGAAGAGGTCGGCTTGCGAGGGGCCCGAACCAGTGCCTTCGGGATCGACCCGCAGGTGGGAATCGCCGTCGACGTGACCCACGCCACCGACTGCCCCACCGTGGAAAAGAAGGAGGAGGGCGACGTTGCCCTGGGCGGCGGGCCGGTGATTTACCGGGGACCGAACATGAATCCAGGCGTGGTTCGCCGGCTGATTTCGCTGGCCGAGGCAGACCAGATCACCTTCCAGATGGCCGCCGACGGCCGGCCCACCGGGACCGACGCCAACGTGATTCAGGTCACCCGCGGCGGCGTGGCGACCGGGCTGGTGAGCATTCCCAACCGCTACATGCACAGCCCGGTGGAGATGATCTCGCTGGAGGACATCGACCGGGCGGCCGAGCTATTGGCCCGGTTTGCCGAGAGCCTTGGCCCGGAAGATGATTTTACGCCGTAGGCATGGTCGTTGGGGTTCTGCCAAAATGGCATAGTGTCGCCGCGCGGTCTGAGCAGCGGCAAGGCGGCCGGTTCTGTTGAGTACACCTAACTCGCTTCCATTAAATGGTTTGCGCCGAGCGGGCGTCTATTGGCACGCCGGTTGCGTTTTTTAGGTCGACAAGTTGCGCTCGACTGCCAGAAATGGTCCCGGCTGACCGCGCGGCCCGAGACGAACGATATCGCCCGATCGGGGAGAGGGATGGTTCCGTGGCCCATGCTTGATGGGTTTGGGCCGTATCCTGAAAGCCCGGGCTTCCGTGGGAAGCCCTGCGTGCATTGGGCCCGTGGACGCCGGTAAGTGTGTCCCCCCGCGTGCGTGACCTGATTTTCGCCAGCAACAGGAGGAAACCGCTGTGGCAAAACAAATGGTGTTTGAAGACGACGCTCGTCAGCCGTTGGCTGCCGGTGTGGGCAAGTTGGCCCAGGCCGTCCGCAGCACGCTGGGGCCCCGAGGCCGCAACGCCGTGCTGGACAAGGGCTGGGGAGCGCCCAAGGTGACCAAGGACGGTGTCACGGTGGCCGAGGACATCGATCTGGACGACCCCGAGGAGAACCTGGGGGCCCAGTTGGTCAAGGAAGCGGCGACCAAGACCAACGACGACGCGGGCGACGGCACCACCACGGCCACGGTATTGGCCGAGGCGATCTACCGAGAGGGCCTGAAAAGGGTGGCGGCGGGGGCGGACCCGATGTCGCTTTCCCGCGGGATTCAGAAGGGGGCCGAGGCGGTTGTGGCCTCGATCAAGAAGTTGGCCAAGCCGGTCGACCCGAAGAACAAGAAAGAAATCGCCCAGATCGCCACCATTGCCGGCAACAACGATCCCACCATTGGCCAGGTGCTGGCCGACGCCTTCCTCAAGGTCGGCAAGGACGGCGTCATCACCGTGGAAGAGGGCCGCCAGGCGGAAACGTCCGTGGAGGTGGTCGAGGGGATGCAGTTCGACCGCGGGTATCTTTCGCCCCACTTCGTCACCGACCCGGAGAGCCAGGTGGTCGAGTTGGAGAAGTGCCTGGTGCTGGTCTACGAGGAGAAGATTTCCAACGCGAAGAAGCTGGTGCCGCTGCTGGAGGCGGTGAGCAAGGCGGGGCGGCCGCTGTTGGTGGTGGCCGAGGACGTCGAGGGCGAGGCCCTGGCCACGCTGGTGGTCAACAAGATGCGGGGCATCTTGAACGTCTGTGCCGTGAAGGCGCCCGGCTACGGCGACCGCCGCAAGGCGATGCTCGGCGACATCGCCACGCTGACCGGCAGCCAGGCGATCTTCAAGGACCTGGGCGTCGACCTGGAAGCGGTCAAGCTCTCCGATTTGGGAACGGTGAGGAAGGTGATCGTCACGGCCGACGACACGACGATGGTCGGCGGCGCGGGCGACAAGGCGGCCATTAGCGGTCGTGCCGATCAGATTCGTGCCGAAATCGAAACCACCGACAGCGACTACGATCGCGAGAAACTCCAGGAGCGGCTGGCCAAGCTGGCCGGCGGGGTGGCTCAAATCAACTGTGGGGCCGCCACCGAGACGGAGATGAAGGAGCGCAAGGCGTTGTTGGAGGACGCCCGGGCCGCCACCCAGGCGGCCCTGGAGGAAGGGATCGTTCCCGGCGGCGGGGTGGCCTTGCTGCGGAGCGAAAAGGTCCTCAAGAAGCTCGAACTCGACGGCGACGAAGCGCTGGGTGTGGAGATCGTCAAGAGTGTGCTCGACACGCCGCTGAGGGCAATCGCCGAGAACGCCGGCACCGACGGCGCCGTGGTGGTCAACCGCGTCCGCCGATCGAAAACCAAGACGGAAGGCTACGACGCCGACAAGGGAGAATACCGCGACCTGATGGAGGCGGGCATCATCGATCCGGCCAAGGTGGTGCGGACGGCCGTGCAGAACGCCGCCAGCGTGGCCGGGCTGCTGTTGACCACGTCCTGCCTGATCACCGAGATTCCCAAGAAGGAAGAGCCCGGCCCCGGTCCCGGCGGCGAAGGCATGGAAGGCATGGGCGGAGGAATGGGCGGCATGGGTGGCGGAATGGGAGGCATGGGTGGCGGGATGGGTGGCATGGGCGGAATGCCTGGCATGGGCATGTAGCCGCCACGCCGGTCGCCCCAAAACGCTTGCTGGTGAAACAAAACGCTAATCTGATAGACGAAAAGGAACGAAAACATGGCGAAGAAGGATTTCAACCTGCGGCCTTTGGATGATCGCATCGTGGTTGAGCCGGTGGAGGCGGAAGACGTGACCGCCGGTGGGATTGTGCTCCCGGACTCGGCCAAGGAGAAGCCCCAGCGGGGGGTCGTGTTGGCCGTGGGGGTGGGCAAGCTTTTGGATAGCGGCCAACGAGGCGAGCTATCGGTGGCCGTGGGCGACGAGGTGATCTACGGCAAGTACGCCGGCAGTGATGTCGAGGTCCAAGGCCGCGACGTCAAAATCCTCCGCGAGAGTGACGTCCTGGCCAAGGTGATCAAGTAGGGCGGGCATCGCCCTCCGAGGCAAGCGGCGCTCGTGGCTCGGCCGCCGCTCGGGTAACGGAACCATCAGCAGTGAGGAACCGCCATCGTGGCAAAACAATTGATGTTCGACGATCAGGCCCGGCAAAAGATGCTCCAGGGCGTGGAAAAACTGGCCAACACCGTCGCCGTGACGATGGGCCCGACGGGTCGCAACGTGATCCTCGACAAGTCGTATGGGGGCCCCACCGTGACCAAGGACGGGGTCACCGTGAGCAAAGAGATCGAACTGGAGAACCGGTTCGAGAACATGGGTGCCAAGCTGGTCAACGAGGTGGCCTCGAAGACCTCGGACGTCGCCGGCGACGGCACCACCACGGCCACGGTGCTGGCACGCGCCATTTTCAAGGAAGGTCTCCGCAACGTGGCCGCCGGCAGCAATCCCACGGCCATTCGCCGGGGGATCGACAGGGCGGTCGACGCGGCGATCGAACACCTGATCTCGCTCCGCAAGGCGGTTACCCGCAAGGATGAGATCGCCAATGTGGGCACCGTCAGCGCCAACAACGATCCGGCCATCGGCGACCTTCTGGCCGAGGCCATGGAGCAGGTCGGCAACGACGGCGTGATTACCGTCGAGGAGGGCAAGACCGCCGAGACCACCTACGAGGTGGTCGAGGGGATGCAGTTCGACAAGGGCTACCTGTCGCCCTACTTCATCAACCGCACGCCCGAGATGGACTGCGAACTGGAAGACGCCTACATCCTCATCCACGAAAAAAAGATCAGCAACATCCGCGACTTGATCCCCATCCTGGAGAAGGTCGGCCAGGCGGGCCGGGCGCTGTTGATTATCGCCGAGGATATCGAGGGCGAGGCGCTGACCATGCTGGTGGTCAACAAGCTCCGCGGCGTGTTGAACGTCTGTGCCGTAAAGGCCCCCGGCTTCGGCGACCGCCGCAAGGCCATGCTGGGCGACATCGCCATTCTCACCGGCGGCCAGATGATCAGCGAAGACCTGGGAATCAAACTGGAGAACCTTGAACTGGGCCAACTCGGTCGGGCCAAGAAGATCACCGTCGACAAGGACTCGACCATCATCGTGGGAGGGGCCGGCAAGAAGGCGGATATCAAGAATCGGGTCGATCTGCTCCGCAACCAGATCGAAACCACCGAGAGCGACTACGATCGCGAAAAGTACCAGGAGCGGCTGGCGAAGCTTTCCGGCGGCGTGGCGGTTGTTTCCGTGGGCGCCAATACCGAGGCGGAGATGAAGCAGACCAAGGCCCGCGTGGAAGACGCCCTGCACGCCACCCGCGCGGCGGCCGAGGAAGGCATCCTGCCCGGCGGCGGCGTGGCCTTGCTGCGTTGTCGCGAGGCCGTTCGCCGGGCCCGAACCAGTGCCCGCGGCGACGAAAAGATCGGCGTCGATATCGTCGACCGGGTGCTCAGCGCGCCGCTGGAGCAGATCGCCGACAACTGCGGCCTGGACGGGGCGGTGATTGCCGATGAAGTGGGCCAGAAGCCGACCAACACCGGCTATGACGCCCTGGAGGGGAAATATTGCGACATGTTCAAGGCGGGAATCATCGACCCCTTGAAAGTCGTGCGGACGGCGTTGGAAAACGCGGCCAGCATCGCCGGCTTGATGCTCACCACGGAGACCCTGGTCACCGACCTGGAAAAAGACGACAAGCGTATCGAGGGCAGTGTCCGTTAGCGTCGCGGGCGACGGCGAACACGCCAGAGGCCGTGCGTGGCTGGAGACGTTCACACTACGGGTCGCCCCGTTCGCGGGGGGACCCGTTTTTCAGTGAAAGGCTGTCGCGCGGCGGGCGGGGGGGCCGGGCAAGGGGTGTCGCAGGGATGCTCCCACGTGGAACCGGCCGGCCGAGAAAACGCCAAACGGCCAGAAAAACGCCTTTCGCCGTTTGCCCTGCCGGAAACGCGACTCAGAATTGAGTAGCCGGACCTCGGCCCCCGAGATCAGAAACGATGACTATGGCCGGAAAACGCGACTATTACGAGGTGCTGGGCGTCGATCGGGCGGCGTCGGAGGGAGAAATCGCCGAAGCCTATCGCAGGCTGGCGATGAAGTACCACCCCGACCGCAACCCCGGCGACGAGGAGGCGGTGGAGAAGTTCAAGGAGGCGGCCGAGGCCTTTGAAGTGCTCAACGACCCGCAGAAGCGGTCCCGCTTCGATCGCTACGGTCACGCGGGGCTGGAGGGCGTTGCCGGCGGGGCTCCCCACTTTCACGACGTGAGCGACATCTTCGAGGCGTTCGGCGACATTTTCGGCGATGGCCTGTTCGGCGGCATGTTTGGAGGCGGTTCGCGCGGGCGGCGCGTGCACCGCGGGGCCGACATTCGTTGCGGGGTCGTGCTCGATCTGCACGACGCCGCCCGGGGCGTCACCACCACGGTCGAGTTCGACCGCCGCCAGACGTGCGACAACTGCGGCGGCTCGGGGGCCCGGCCGGGAACCCAGCCCCAGCAGTGCAATTATTGCGGCGGCCAGGGCCAGGTGCTTCAGTCGAGCGGGATCTTTTCTCTGCGAACGACGTGTCCGGCCTGTCGCGGCCGGGGCACGATCATCCGCGACGCTTGCCACCAGTGCCGCGGCTCGGGCCTGGTCGCCCGCCATGTCCGCCGCGAGGTGAGAATTCCCCCCGGCGTCGACAACGGCACCCGGCTGCGGTTGCAGGGTGAGGGGGAGGCCAGCCCCAACGGGGGCCCGCCCGGCGATTGCTACTGCTTCATCGAGGTGGCGGAGCATCCCCTTTTTCACCGCGACGGCCAAAACCTGATCTGCCAGATTCCCATCAGCTACGCCCAGGCGGCCCTGGGGGCCCGGATCGAGGTGCCCACCCTGGACGGCCGGGAGGAAGTGGATCTGCCGGCCGGATCGCAGAGCGGCGACGTGATTCGGCTGCGGAGCCTGGGAATGCCCACCCCGCGGAGCCGCCACCGCGGCGACCTGCTGGTTCAAGTCTACATCGAGGTGCCCAAGAAGCTCACCGCGGAGCACAAGCGTGTGTTGCGCGAATTGGCCGAGGTGGAAAACGCCCACGTCACGCCCCAGCGGAAGAGCTTCTTTGGCAAGTTGAAGGAGTATTTTCAGTCGGCGGCGGAGTCGTCGTCGTGAGCGGTCCCGCTGCCCAGTGGCGCCCCCGGCCGGCGGCTGGCTTTCGCGCCTCGCCCAGCCGGGGTCGACGCCGAAAGCCCACCTGCTCGGCGACTCGACACGGCCACCTGAAAATCGGTTGGAGGAACAGACGTGTCCGCAGAAAAGACGCGTAACAAGCAAGAGGACCCGCGCGAATCGCTTGCGGCGGAATCCGACCGGGCCGGCGGCGACCTCCCCTCGCTCGGGGAAGCTCCCGCCGAGGCCCACCGGCAGGCCGCTTCCCCAGGGGGCGAACCCACCCAATCCATGGATCAGCAGGCCGAGGAGTTGGCCGGAGAACTGGAGCAGCTTCGTGCCGAGTTGGACGAGACCAAGGACCGGGCGCTGCGAAGCACGGCGGAGCTGGAGAACTACCGCAAGCGGGTTCGCCGCGAAATGGACGATCGCTCCCGCTACGCCAACATGGACCTCATTCGCGATCTCTTGCCCGCCTGGGACAACATGGGGCGAGCCATCGAGGCGGCCGAGCAAGGGGGTAGCCCGGAGAGCCTGCTGCAAGGTTTTCAAATGGTCTGGCGGCAATTGGAGAGCGTGCTCCAGCGGCACCACTGCAAGCGGATCGAGGCCCTCCACCAGCCGTTCGACCCCAATCTGCACGAGGCGATTTCCCAGGTTCCCTCGCCGGAGTATCCGCCGGGCACGGTGCTCCAGGTGACCCAGGTCGGTTTTCAGCTTCACGACCGCGTGGTGCGGCCCTGCCAGGTGATCGTTTCGTCGGCGCCGCCGGAGGACGCCGGCCGCGGCGAGCCGGCGGGCGGCCAGCCGGCCGATGACGGCGCCACGACCGGAGCGTGAGCCTCGCCGGCCCCAACCCCAAACACAAGGATTCACATTTTCAGATAGACCGACAAAAAGGACGTTCCCCATGCCGACGTATGACTACGTTTGTGACGCGTGCGATCATCAATTCGAGCTTTTCCAATCAATCACCGAGTCGAAAAAACGAAAATGCCCCCAGTGTGGACGGATGAAGCTGCGGCGACTGATCGGGCCGGGCGCGGCGATCATGTTCAAGGGCTCGGGCTTCTACGAGACCGACTATCGAAGCGAAGCGTATAAGAAAGCCGCCGCCGCCGACAAGCCGGCGTCGTCCGACGGCAAGTCGAAGGCGAAGAAGGGAACCGGCAGCAAGACGGGCGCGTCGGAGAAGATCAGCACCTAGTGCCGGCCGAAAGACAACCTCTCTATCTCTCCCCACGGAGAGGATCTTCGTGATGCCTGTCGTCCGCTGCCCCATCTGCGATCGGCCGTTTGCCCCGGAAACGACCCCGGCCATGCCCTTTTGCAGCCGGCGGTGCAAGCGCATCGATCGAAACCGCTGGCTGGCCGAGCAGTACGGACTGCCCTGCGAGCCGGAGGAAGAGCGATTCGGGGACGACCCAGACTGTTGGGACGACGACCCGGACGACGACGCGTAGCGCCCGATCCGGTCTGCCGGCGGGTGGCCTTGATAGCTTGCCTATCAGGGCGGCGAAGCGG
>CAYZWG010000243.1:3107-8414 GCA_964481605.1 uncultured Planctomycetaceae bacterium | reverse complement strand
TGCCGGATCGCGATCCGGCCTACCGGCTACGGCTTGTCGAGGGGCACGAGGCGGATTTCGCGGAAGTCGAGCAGGGGGCCCTCAAAGCCGCCGCCCGCCCGGAAGACCGCCGTTTGCAGGCCCGGCTTCAATTCGATCACGCCGATTTTCATCTTCCGATAGTTCTCCCACGAGCCGGTCTTGGCCACCGCGCCGACCAGCCGGCTGGTGCCCACGCGGAGGTCCCAGGGCTTGCCCGAGTGTTCGTCCGTGATGGCCCATTCCAGCCAGGCCTCGTAGCGGCCGAGCTTGGGCACCTCGACCTGCCACTGGACGCGGTCCTGGGCGAAGAACCAGCCGAAGGCGTCCCACTCGGGCATGAACTTGATGTGGGGGCCGATCGCCTTGGCGTTGGTGGCCGCCAGGCGGATCGAGCCGTCCGCCTCGGGGTGGAGGACGTTTTTCGCGTCCACGTCGCGCGCTCGGTTGGCCACGGCGAACGGTTTCTTCCCCACCGGCATCAGCTTGATCGTGGCCAGCCGGGCGAAGGGGCCTTCGAGGGGACCGTCCGAGCGGAAGCCGATCCGTTGGGTACCGGCGGGAAGTCGCAACTGGCCCACCTTGTCCCAGCGAAACTCCTCCCAGGAACCGCTGGCGGGTACCTTGCCGGTGATCGTCTTTCCGCCCACTTCGATCAAGAAGGGCTTGCCCGCGTCGGCGTCGGCGCAGGCCCAGCGGGCCCACACGTCGAACGGCCTGGCACCACCCAGGCCCGCCGTCCAAACCACGTAGTCCTCGCCGCTGGTCCAGGAGTCGAGGGTGCCCT
The DNA here is from genome assembly GCA_964481605.1 of uncultured Planctomycetaceae bacterium. Classification (GTDB taxonomy): domain Bacteria; phylum Planctomycetota; class Planctomycetia; order Pirellulales; family Thermoguttaceae; genus CAYZWG01. Next base: position 7,609 of record CAYZWG010000243.1, on the reverse strand, counting down.
TCTGGCGGTTGAACTTGATTTCAGGACCGTAGATTTCCGCCTTCGCCGGCGGCAGCTCGAGGGAGTTGTCCTGGCTGACCAGCAGCATCCCGGGTTCGTTGCCGGGAAACCGCTTGCGGGGCGCGCCCGCATTGTGGACAAAGGCCAGCAGGTCGGCCATCTGTTGCGGATCGACGCGTTCTTCCAGTCCCTCCGACATGAACGACTTGGGCGTGGGTACAAGCTCCTCCAGGTCGCGCCGCAGAAGCACGATCTTCTCGCCCTTGCTGTTGGCCAAGGTCACGCTCGTGCTGGTCTGGTCCAGCAGCATCCCGTTGTAGGTCAGGCCGTCGGCCGTCAGCGCCACGTACTCCACGTAGCGCTCCTTCACGGCGCGATTCGGGTCGACCACGGCCACCAGGATATTCTGCGGCGAGCGATCGACCAGCGTGCGAATATCGGGCCCGATCTCCTCGCCCACGTCCTCCAGGCGGTGGCAGATCGAGCAGGTGGCATCCACGAAGACCTGCTTCCCCCGCACCGGGTCGCCCTTCATCTCCAACACGGCGGCGAACTTGTCCAGGGCGGCTTGCACCCGCGGGCTGGTCTCCTGGGTAATCACTCCCTGCCCCGGCTTGGCGACCCTCGTCCGCTCGGCCGTGACCACGCGGGAGACGCCCTGGGGATGCGCCTTCACGTCGGCTTGCAGCTTCACCAGCCGGGCAATCAGCGCCGGCTTGGCCCCGGCGGCCTTGCTCGCCGCGATCATCGTCTCCACGTGAGCAACCGCGGAACTCATCACCGCCGCCGTGAGGTAGGGGTCGTCGGCATGGCGAATCGCCATTTGGGCCAGCATCTTGCCCGCCCGGGCGTCCTTCCACTCGCCCAACGAATAAGCCAACTGCATTTGCACAAAGGCGTCCGGATCCTCGCCCAGTTTCAGCAGCGCCTCGCCCACCTGGGGGTGCTGGGCGAGCAACGGCTCGCTGGTGCGGATGGCGTGGCGGCGGACGCCGGGACACGTGTCTTTCAGGGCGGCCAGCGCGATCTCCGGCCGCAGCGCGTGGAGACCATCGAGCGCGCAGAGGGCCTGTAGCCGGGCAACCGGGCGGGGGCAGCCCGTGACCATTTTCTCCAGCAGCGGAATCGCCCCCCGGTCGGCCCGCCAGAGCAGCATTTGCTGGGCCAGATCGCGTTGCCAGCCGCTGGGGCTGTCCAGCGCGGCGACCAGACCGGCCGTGTCGAGCCGGTCGAGCCGGGGAACCGGCCGGGGTGTCTTGTCGACTGGGTAGATGCGGTAGAGGCGTCCCCGGTCGTGGCCGCGGCGCAGGTCGAGCGTCTTTTCCAACCGGTCGTCGATCCACTGGGGATGCTCGATCACGTAGCGATACATGTCGGCCACCCAAAGCGCCCCGTCGGGCCCGGTCCGCAGCGTGGTGGGCCGAAACCAGGGATCCGTGGTGGCCAGAAACTCGGTCAGGTCCTCACCGGGGCCGCGGCGGCCGTGAATTCGCAGGCCGTCGTGGGAGAGAATCAGCCGGTGAACCACGCTGTAGACCGAATCGCTGACGAACAGGTTGCCGGTAAACCGTGGTCCCAGCAACTCGTCACGGTAGATCATCGCGCTGGCCACCGAGGTCCAGCGGCCGGGATGCCCCTCGGGCGGCGTGGGCTGATCGATGAAGCAATGGGTCATCACGCGGCCGGCCGGGTAGGCGTCGCGATATTGCGTCAGATCGAGCCGCCCGGGCGGTGTCGGCACGTGGGGATTGCGGCGAAGGTACTGGTCGGCCAACACGTAGTTCCAGCCCGGGTTGTTGTTGTTGCAGCCGAACCAGTTGCCCCAATCGTCGCGGTTGCGGCCATATTGCGAGCGTCCGGTCTGCGCGTCGAGTGTCCCCTCGTCGGGCCGGAAACGCAGGTCCATGCCGCTGATGTCCAGCACCTCGTTGCTCACCAGGGAGCGGATCAGTCCGTCGCTGTCGCCGTTGGCCAGGTAGACCCAGTTGTCCAGCCCCCAGCGAGGATGATTCACGCGGTGTTGCTGGTTGCCCTCGTGAAAGCCGGTCAAGAGGGTCTTGCGGACATCAGCCCGGCCGTCGCCGTCGGTGTCCTCGGCATAGAACACGTTGGGCGCGGCGGTGACGATCACGCCTTTTCGCCAGGGCATCACGCCGGAGGGAAAACCGACCGGTTCCAGAAACACGGTCGACTTGTCGTACTGGCCGTCGCCGTCAGTGTCTTCAAGGAAACGAACGCGGCCGCCGGGCTGGCCGGCGCCGTCCAGCCCCATGGGGTAGTCGGTCATCTCGACCACCCAGAGCTTGCCGTCAGGCCCCCAGGCCATGTCGATGCAGTCCATCACCATCGGCTCGCAGGCCATCTGTTCCACCTTGAAGCCCGGCCGCGGCTTGAACGACGCCAGCGCGCTGGCCGGCGACCGGGGCGGCGGCTCCTTCTCGCTCGACAAGAAATCGTCGGTAAAGTAGCGGCTGTCGATCTGGTCCTCCAGCGAGCCGCCGGTGTCTTCGTTCTGGGTCCACATGTGGCGGAACTTGAACCACACGCCGTTGTTCGTGCCGTCGGCCCGGACGATGGGCGGAAGCTCCCGGGCGTCGCCCTGGCCCCGCCGGCCGGAGAGCATCTTCCGCGACCAGCCCGCGTCCATCCCGTTGAAGACGTGGGCGGAGTACGTCCGCGGATCGGAAAAGACCACGTCGGCGTGCCCGTCCTCGTCGATATCGGCAAAGCGGAGGCCGGCGTCGCGGCCCTGGGCGTCGACGATTCGGGTCCCCTCGGGCAGCTTGAAGGGCAGCTTCCGCCAGCCGCCCCCGTCGCCCGAGAAGGCGTAAACCGCGTTTTCCCGCTCGTTGCCCACGATCAACTCGCAGATGCCGTCGCCGTCCAGGTCGCGCAGCCGCACGCCGCGGTCGCGGCCGCCGGCGGCCAGCGCCACCGGCGACGCCTTGCCCCCGCCAACACGCGCATCGGCCACCCAGCGCTTGCCGTCGAAGTGCCACAGCCCCTGGCCCGCTTCATCCTTGACGATCATGCTGGCCATCCCGCTGGGCTGCAAAACACCGAATCGAACGCCGCGGCGGGTGCCGTCCGCCACCAAGGGCACGGGCAGCGGCGTTTCGTTCCAAGAGCGGCTCTTGGCGTTCCAAACCCGGGTCACCGGCGACGGCCCGCCTCCCCGCACCACGTCCATCCGGCCGTCGTTGTTCACGTCCAGCAGTCGTACGCCGGCGTCGCCGCCCTCGGCCGTGCGGAGGGAAGCGCCGGCCAGTGCGTTCTGGTTGATCCGCCGCAGCACCTCGCGGAAGCTGAGAAACTTGATCTTCTTGCCGTAACGCTTGACGGCATAGTCGATCAACTCCACCACCTGGGAGTTTTTCTGCCAGTCGTAGGGATGGAAGCAGATGGCGAAAATGCCCTGCTTGGCCACTACGGCGTCGACGGCCGTCTGGTAATCCTTGACCGTGGTGGGACTGGCCTTGCCGTTGTGGTGCTGGGCGTCCCAATCGCTGGGCATCAACGCGGGTATCTCCCAGCATTTCCGGCCGATCACGTAGGGATAGGGGTAGTCCTCCACCAGGTTGACCATCTTCCGGTCGGTGGGGATGTACTTGCGAAACTTCTCCGTCCCGTCGGCGTCGAAGACCAACGGCCGGGCCAAGGCCGGATCGCTGGGCGTGAAAAGCAGAAACACCGACGAGTCGACCGCGAGGAAGTTGCCGCCGGGCGTGGTCTTGTTGAAGATCTCGGCGAAGAACCGCGGGCTGACCGAGTTCATCGAGTCGCAGCAGGGCATACGGAAGGCCACGGGCCCCGGGTTGATGGAACCCTCCAGCCGATCGATGCAGGTGTCGAAAGTCGCCTTGGCCTTGCCGAAATCGCCGTGTTGGCAGAGGGGGCAAGGGTGGTCGGTGGTGTGGACCTCGATGCTCACGCCCTCGGCCAGCCAGCGGCTGACGATCGGATCGTCCGCCGGGATGCGAGTGGCCATCAGGCTCATACTCGCCCGGCCGTCGATCTGTTTGAGCCGTTGGAGGACCGGCCGCAAGTAGGCTTCATGGCGGGCCGGCTCTTTCAGATCGTCGCAGGAAAGGACGATCACCGCCTCGACACCGTCTTCTCCCACCCACTGGGGCGTGGTCAGCCGGGGCGTCTGCAGCCCGGCGTAGTAGGGGTCGCAGGCGGCGTCGAGATAGGTCAGGCGGTTGCCCACGTCGGCGGCGTCGGACGCGGGACCGGAAACCAGCGAAAAAAGCAGCAGCGTAGCGATGCTCGACATGGCGTTCTCCGTCGTGTTACCCAAGGCGGTCGACCGGCCCAAGCGGAGGGCGGTAGGTTGGCTGCTTGCCAGGATAACCTGCGGGAAGGTCCATTCCAAGCCGCGGCGCCGCTCTGGCGGGGAGGCCTTTCGTTGACCGCCGCACGCGCCCGGCCGTAGAATATCCGCCGGACCGCGGGGTGCCGCGGGCATGGGGGGCGTAGGGCCGGCTGTGCCGGCCGGTTGC
>CAYZWG010000243.1:0-3007 GCA_964481605.1 uncultured Planctomycetaceae bacterium | reverse complement strand
GGCGTAGGGCCGGCTGTGCCGGCCGGTTGCCGCGTTTCCCCGCGCCACCCGCGGGACGGCCTGGAACTGGAGCTTTCCTTGGACAAGTGGAGAGACCGCGTCATGACTTCGCCTCGCCAACCGACCGCCGGGACCGCTTTTCCCAAATTGAGCCGCCGCGAGGTGCTGGCCTACACGGCCGCTTTCGGCAGCGCGTTTGTGGCCAGGCAAGGGTTGGCCGAGGAGGCGCCCCAGGCCGAAACCGCCTCGCCGCCGGCGCCGGCCGGAAAACGCTACCCGATGAAGAAGTCGATCAACCTTTGGGCCCTGCCCTACCCCGACAAGATGTCACTGGGTGAATGTTTTCAGCTTTGCCGGGAGGCCGGCTTCGACGCCGTGGAGGTGAACTACGACCTGGAAGGCGACCTTTCGCCGCAGGCTTCCGAGGCCGACCTGAAGGCGATCGGCCGCACGGCCCGCAAGATCGGCCTCCAGATCAGCGGTGTCTGCTCGTTTCTCTTCTGGCCCTATTCGCTCACCCACGAAGATCCGGCCCGGCGATCCAAGGGGCTGGAACTGGCCGCCGGCATGATTCGCGCGGCGCGGGCCCTGGGCACGGAAAACCTGCTGGTGGTGCCGGGGGCGGTCTACGTCCCCTGGCTCGAAGACGAGCCGCCCGTGCCTCACGACGTCTGCGATCGGCGGGCAAAAGAGGCGGTGCGAAAGCTGATCCCGCCGGCCGAGGAGGCGGGCGTCTACTTGAACATCGAAAACATCTTCGCCAACGGCTACCTGCACAGCCCCCAGGAGATGAACGGGTTCGTCGACAGCTTTTCCAGCCGGCGCGTGCGCGTCCATTTCGATACGGGCAACATCATGCAGTATCATTTCCCCCAGCATTGGATTCCGCTCTTGGGAGGACGGATCAAAAACGTCCACCTGAAGGAATACAGCAAGAAGGTCCACGAGTTCAACTTGCACACCTTTCGGCCGCTGTTGGACGGAACGACCGACTGGCCGGCGGTGATCGAGGCGTTCGACCAGGTCGGCTATCGCGGCTACTTGACCTTCGAGTATTTCAACCCCTTTCCGCATTGGCCCGAGTCGCTGGTGTACCAGACCTCCGACGCGATGGATCGAATGTTGGGGCGCAAGGGCTAAGGGGACAGGTGGCGTGCGGAACCCCGGGTCGCGTTGGTTGTCGGCGGCACGGATGGTATAATGCCGGTCGCTGCGGTATCATGTCGGTCGCTCGAAAATCACCCTTTTGGCGTGGAGGTGATGGATGAATCCGGGACGAGGCAAGGTGCAACGATCGAAGGGGAGGATCGCGCGGTGGGGCCGGCTGGCGGTGACCGCCTGCGGCGCGCTGGCCTTGTTGGCCGGGGGTGGCGTTTCCGCCGCCGCGGACGAAGCGGACTCGATCCCCGTGGCCGCAACGTTCGACGGCCGGCCGTTCCGTTACCAGGTCGTTTCCACGGTGCCCAACAGCGGCTTCCACGTTCTGCACCTCCGCTATCCCTCGCCGATCACCACGCCGGTGGAGCAGAACAACACGATTCCGGCCGAGTATTATCTGCCCGACGGGGTGGGCGCCGGCGGGCCGCCCCGCCCGGCGGTGATTTGCCTGCACATCCTCGACGGCGATTTCCAATTGGTGCGGATGACCTGCTCGATGCTCGCCTCGCACGGCGTTCCGGCGCTGATGTTCAAGCTGCCCTACTATGGGGAGCGGGGATTTCCCCAAGGTCCGCGAGCACTGGCCCACCGGCCCGAGTTGTTTGTGGCCGCGCTGCGGCAGGCCGGGTCCGATGTGCGCCGCACCGTCGACCTGCTGGCCTCCCGGCCGGAGGTCGACGCCCAGCGGATCGGAATCACCGGCATCAGCCTGGGAGGCATCGTGGCCGCCAGCGCGGCGGCGATCGAACCGCGGCTGGACCGGGCGATGCTGATTCTCGCCGGCGGCGACCTGCCGGCGATCATCGACCACGCCGACGAGACGGACGAATTGCGCAAGACGATTGCCCGGCTGCCCGAGGCCAGACGCCGAGAGATTCGGCAGGCGCTGGAGGAGGTCGATCCGCTCCGCCACGCCGCGGCGTTGCGGGCCCGGGCCCGGCAGGGTCGGGTGCTGATGGTCAACGCCCGGGAAGATGAGGTCGTGCCGCGGCGGTGTACCGAGGCGCTGGCCGAGGCGCTGGGGATTTCCGACCGCGTGCGCTGGCTGGACGGGCTGGGCCACTACACGGCGATGGCCGCCATGCCGCAGATTCTCAACAGCCTGGTCGACTTCTTCGCCCCCGACCAGGCGAGGCCGCCCGCGCCCGCCGACGAAAACGGGGCTGCCGGGCAGGTTGCCTCGCTGATGCGTCGGGCGGCGGCCCTGGTGTCGGCGGAGCCGGCCGAAGGCCGTTGCCATTTTGTCGACCTGGCGGTCGAGGTGCGGCCCAAGAAGGGCTCTCCCTTTCGCCTGGCGATTCGCTTTCTCCGCGGGCACGGTGCAAGGTATTTTCTCGACGGCGATATCTCCTCCTTCGGCCATGCCCTGCTCGGTCACGGTGAGTTTCCCTGGATGGTCGTGGGCGAAACGGTGCTGGTGGGGTCGGTGGCGGAGCAATCGCCGGCCGGGGCCGCGCCGCTGCGGTTCGCCGATCCGGCCAACCGCTTGAAGCTCCAGGTCGGCGCCGGGGCGTTGGCCGCCGCGGCCGCCGCGCCCGGGGTGCTCGAACAACTGATCCGCGTTGCCGACGAGTCGCCCGCGGACGGACCGCGCCGCCTTCGCCTGGGGCCGACCAAGGGCCACGACTGGAGCGCGCGGCTCGAATTCGATGGCGATGGCCACACCCTCCGCAAGGTCAGCGTGGAGACCTCGGATGGCTCGGCCACGGCGGAAATCCGCGTGTTCCAAACCGACACGGTCGCTCGCCCGAGCCTCTTCGCACCACCAGCGGGAAAACAGCGCCGCCAGGTCGCCCGGGCCGATCTGGATCGCGTCGTCTCGGCGATCTTCGATTTTGCCCTGGAGAGT
>CAYZWG010000242.1:0-8459 GCA_964481605.1 uncultured Planctomycetaceae bacterium | reverse complement strand
CTCTCCGGCCGGCTGCGCACCACGCTAGCGGTCGGCCCGCGCCGTGTCAACCGAAACGGTGGATGGAAGTCGACCGGGCGGAAGTGATTTTGCCCGTCGCTGGACCGGCAAGAATTCAGCCGTAACGCAAGGAACCGAATTCAGCGTTCGGCGAGGGTCTCCCGACCCCGCCGAAAGCGCCGAGGTGCAGGCTTGGCGAGTGGCAACAGCGGTGGCGATTGCCGGACCATCGGCCCTCTCTCGGCGGGGTCAGGAGACCCGCGCCGAACGCCGAGGAGACCCGCGCCGAACGCCGAGGAGGGCGCGCCTCCCGGCCCTCATCCAACAGGTATTGAGTCTCGGCCCTCTGGCCCGTCACTCGTGCCGCAGCGCCTCGATGGGGTCCATGGCGGCGGCCCGCATGGCCGGATAGATGCCGAAAACGACCCCGATGCTCACCGAGATGAAGAAGGCCAGCGGAATCGACCAGGAGACGATCACCGGCTCGACGCTCTGAATGACCGCCGGCAACTGTTCCATCACCTCGGGCATGGCTGTTTCCAGCCCCTGGCGGACCAGCCGGGTGACGCCTCGGCAGGTCAGACCGGCCAGCACTCCGGTGGCCCCGCCCACGACCGACAACGCCACGGTCTCCACCAGAAACTGGCGGATGATGTCGCCTCGCTTGGCCCCCAGGGCGCGGCGAATGCCGATTTCCCGCGTCCTTTCGGTCACCGTGGCGAGCATGATGTTCATGATGCCGATGCCGCCCACCACCAGCGAGATGGCGGCGATCAGGCCCATGAAGATGATGAACATCATGCGTGTGGTTTTTGCCTGTTCCAGCAGTTCCAAGGGCACGGCCACGCCGTAATCGTCCAGACGGTGATGCTCGCTGAGCATCAGTTTCACCAGGTCGGCGGTTTCCATCACGTGCCGGGTGTCGTCGATCCGCAGGGTGACCTGGCTGAGTTCGACGATTTCCGCTTCAAACGAGCCGCTCCGCCTGGTGACCACAAAGTCACCGATCCGAGACCAGAGGGTGCTGATGGGGATGTAGACGTCGTTGCTGAAGTCCTGGGCGGAGAAAGAACCTCCGATCCCCGCCGAGGGATTCCGTTCCTTGACCACGCCCACCACCACGTAGTAATGATCGTCGATGTGGATCGAGCGGCCGATGGGATCCTCGAAGGGAAACAGCCGCTCGGCCACCTTGGCCGCCAACACGCAGTGGTTCTGCTTGTCTTTCAGTTCCACGTCGGTGACGAAATGCCCCCGATCGATCGACAGCCGCGTCACCTCGGCGTATTCGGGCGTGCAGCCCACCAGCCGGCCGTCGACCATACGGTTGCCGTAGGAGAAACGGCGGCGAAGCTCCCGGATGGGGAGGGATTGCTCGATCGTGGGAATCGTTTCCGTCAGACGCTCGAAGTCGGCCCGGGTGATTCCGTAGGGCACGGCGCCGCTGGAGCCCTCCAACACCTCGCTGGGTGGCTTGATCGTGCGGACGATCACATTGTTGGCCCCCAGTTCGGCGATCTGTTCCTGGGCCTTCTCGCTGATCCCTTCGCCGATGGCCAGGAGCCAAATCACGCTGGCCACGCCGATAAAAATCCCCAGCACGGTCAACAGCGACCGCAACGGATGCAAGAGCAGGCTCTTGACGCCCAGTTGCCAGGTTCTCAGCCAGAGAAGAATCATGCCGTTACCCCACCGCCGCCTTTGCCGACTCGGGGGAACCTCCGTTGGGCGCGTCCAAAATGACCAGGCCGTCGCGGAGCCGGATGATTCGCCTGGCCCGGGCGCCCACTTCCGGCTCGTGGGTCACCATGATGATCGTTTTCCCCTCTCGATTCAGTTGATCCAAAAGCTCCAGGATTTCCCTGGTGGTGGTCGAGTCGAGATTGCCGGTGGGTTCATCGGCGAGGATGAAATAGGGATCGTTGACCAGGCTTCGGGCGATGGCCACTCGCTGTTGCTGGCCGCCGGAGAGTTGGGTGGGGCGGTGGTTGAGCCGATCGCCCAGGCCGACCATTCCGGCCAACTCGCGACAGCGGGCGCGCAGTTTCAAGGCGCGCCGACCCTGGTAGAAAAGCGGAACCTCGATATTCTCCAGCACGGTCAACTGGGGGATCAGGTTGTAGGACTGGAAAACGAAGCCGATCCGCGAGGCGCGAATCTCCGAGAGCCGATCGTCGTCGAGTTGGCTCACGTTGTCGCGGCCCAGCATGATCGACCCGGCGGTGGGGCGGTCGAGGCATCCGAGCAGGTTCAGCAGGGTGCTCTTTCCCGAGCCGGAAGCCCCCATGATGGCGACGTAATCGCCCTCGGGCACGTCCAGCGACACGCCCCGCAGGGCCCGCACGGTCTCCCCGTCGAGCACGTAGTCCTTGGTCAAGTCGCGAACGCAGGCGGCCAGAATCATCGCTTGCCTCCCGGTCGAGGCCCGCCGCCGGGAGCACCGGCACCCGGCGGTCGCCCGCCGGGACGACGGCCGCGCATCTTGGCCGCCACCGCGGCGAACTCCTGGCGGTCGATGGCGCCGTCGCCGTTGGTGTCGACACTGCTGAGCCGACTGCGAAGCGGAGCGGGGATTTCCTCTCCGCTGAGCTTGCCGTTTCCGTCGGCGTCCATTCGCTGGAAAGCCTGCGCGGGGTTGGGCCTGCGGGCGCCCGGTCCGCCGGTGGCCTTTTTTTCTTCCTGCCGCGGCTTCGCCGGCACCTTCGGCTTCGCCGGCTCCTTGGGCCAACCCACCTGATCGCGGTACTTGTTCGCGCCCAGCACCACCGCGTCGCCTTCCTTCAGCCCGTCCAGGATCACCACCATCTTGTCGTTGGTCGAGCCGATGGAAACCGGTTTCTTCGACCAGCCGTTTTCCTCGTCGAACGAGAGGCAGTAGTTCTTGCCGCCGTGTTCGACCACCGCCTGCACCGGCACCTGCAGCACGTGGGGAATCGTTTCCACGCGAATCTTCACCTCGGCCGTCATGCCGGGGCGAAGGTCGACTCCCGGCGGGGAGTTCTTTTCCTCGCCTTCACCCGTATCGCCCTTCTCTTGCCCACCCTTGGGCATGAAGACCTTGATCGTCGTTTCATATTCCTTGATGTTCGAGTTGAACCACGAGGTCGGGGCCGGGTACTCGTTGACTTTCTCCACCTCGCCCTTCAACTCCTGTTCGGGAAAGGCGTCCAGGCGAATCGACACGGCCATGCCCTCCTCCACCATGGCGATGCTGGCCTCGTTGATCTTGGCCTTGACCTGCATCCGCTTCGGGTCGGGAAGGCGGAAGATCACCTGGCGCTCGCGGACCAGCGTGCCTTCCTCGATGACGATCTCCTGGCCGCCGCGGCGGTCGGTGACGTTGGCGTAAACCACCTGTCCCGGCTGGGGGGCCACGATCTTGCACTTCTCGATCTGCGTTTCCACTTCTTCCAACTTTTCCATGTCCAGCTTGTGGCTATGCTCCTCCGATTTCAGCTTGGCCGCCGTGGTTTTGATGTCGGCCTCAAGTTGCATCACCATCTTGGGCTTGGTGTAGGTCTTCAGAACGTGCAGCGCCGTCTTGTTCTGCTCGAGTTCCTTCTTCGCGTTTTCCACCGCGAACTGGTCCGCCTCCACGGCCAACTCGGTCACGTAACCCCGGGCAAACAGCTTCTTCGTATATTCCAGCGATTGTTCCGCCCGGCGAAGCGTCTCCTCGGTTACGAATATCTTTCCCTCCAACTCCTGCTTCTTTTCCGCGTAGATGCCCTCCAGGTACTCTTGCTTGGCGATCACCGCCGTGTCGTAATTGCTTTGCGCTTGAATCACCGCCGCCTCGCTGCTGTTGCAGATGATCTGCTGCTGGGTCTGCTCGTTCTCCAGCGAGGAAGAATCGAGCCGGCAGAGTTGATCGCCCGTCTGAACATAGGTGCCTTCGGGAACGACCTCCAGAATCATCGTCCCCTGCGATCCCCGGCTTTGCACCTCGCAACGAATCTCCACGTTGCTGGCGCTTTCAATGTTGCCCCGCTCGGTGATGTCGTGGACAAAATCGGACCGCTCCACCCGGTACGTCAGCGGGCCGGAGTCTTCCGACGACCAGGAAAAGGAAGGCCGGAAATACCAGGCCGCCGCACCCACGGCGACCAGCAGCGGCAACGCCAGCAAGAAACTTCGCAAACCGAACCCGGCTCGCCGACGCGCTGGCGGCGACGAGGCCGTCGTCGCTGAAAGAGAAAACATGGGTGGGAGCCTCAAGCGGGGATGGCTCGACGGCCGCCCGTCGGGCCCGATGTTTGGCAGGCAGGAACTTTCATCCTACTCTAACGCCGCCGCCGTGTCACGGTTTCGCTCCCCCGGAAGCAGGGGAGGAGTCGACCGACGGCCCCGCGGAAATGTCGCCGGCCGCAAACGGGCCGAGAATCCGTGCGGGGACCTGCGGAGCGTCGAAAGTGAACTCCAACGGCAGATCGTAGCAAGGCCAGTCCGGCAGGTCGCCCGTGTTGAACGTCACCACTCCGGCACACTCAGGACCCTCCGGCCGCCGCGAACTGCCCGCCGAAGCGTTCACCGGATCGCTTGCCCGAGTGTTCGGCGGGGTCTCTCCCGCCCCGTTGGCCGTGGTCACTCTGTCCGGCGGCCGCCCCACCGCCGGGGCAGCCGACCCTCGATCGCGACAGCCCCAACAGAGCACCGCCAGGGCCAGGATTCCTGCCCCTGCCACCCGCTGCATGGCAACCTCCACCGGACCGCCCCGATTGGGTTTCATTCACGTCTCGCCGGTCGTCGACCCGACGGGGGCGAGCCCCGCGCTGCCACCTGCACACGAATACCCCCTTCCCAACACAAATCTATTATTCTCCCTGCCGGCCGCGCAGCAACCCGACCGGCACCACCCGCACCACCGGCTCGGCTCCCTGGCGGTTGCACCGCTTGTGGGGTTCCTGCGGAAGCCCGCGGCGGAAAACCCCGTTTGCCACCCCGGGCAAGAGAAACTTTGCCGCCGAACCCGGTCGATGCCTTGAAAGGGAACATGGCCGCCGGGCTGCCTGCCCGCGCGATGCTCCCCCACCTGTCGATTCAACAACCCCCTCGCAGTGCCTGTCCCAGGCAAGCCGAGAACTCCCAGCCATGACCGCCCCCCGCCAGACGCCGGTCCTCCAGCCGACCCATCCGTTGCGGGTTCTCCTCGTCGAAGGCGACCGGACGACCCGCCACCGGTGGATGCGGTTTCTCCGGCGGCAGTGCGGAGAGCGCCTGGCGATCACCCAGGCCGCCGGCACTGCCGAGGCCCGGTGGGCGGCTCGGCGGGGATCGTTCGAGGCGGCCGTGATCGCGGAACACCTGCCCGACGGGCAGGGCACCACCCTGGTCGAGCAGTTCGCCCGCGACCGTCCCCAAATGGCCACGATCCTGGTCGTTGAGGAGGTCGGCCGTGCCGGGACCACCGAGATCGCGGAAGCGGTCGAGAGCGAGTTGGTGGCGCGATCGGGCCTCGACGAAGCGACCCTCGGCCAGGCCCTCTCCCACGCGCTTCGCCAAGCCCGGCGGCACGGCGAACAGACCCGGCGGGCCGGCCAAACGCGCCAGGCCCTGGAGGAGATGGACCACCTGGTCCGCGCACTCTCGCACGACATGAGTGCCCACTTCATGCTGCTGGAACACTCGGTGGCGCGGCTGACCCGATCGCTGGCCGACGATCGGCGTCCCGAGTTGCAAACCCAGGTCGCCCACGTGGCCGCCTGCATGGACGAGTCGAAGCGATTTCTCAACGACCTGGTCGATTTGGCCCGCACCGGCCGGGTCGACATGGACCCCGAGACGGTCGACGTCGAGGCCGTGGTGGCCGAGGTGCTGTTCGAGCAACGCGAACTGCTCAAACGGCAAGGCGTGCGGACGCAAGTCCGGGGGCCGCTTCCCCGGCTGTGGTGCAGCCGCCACCGGCTCAAGCAGGTTCTCACCAACCTCGTTCGCAACGCCCTCAAGCACGGTTGCGATCCCCGGCACCCCCGGATCACCATCGAACCGCACCGGCCGGCGCCGGGCCTCCAGGCGGTGCCGATGGCCGGGGTGCGGGTCCACGACAACGGCCCCGGCATCCCGCCCTCGGCCCACGAGGAGGTCTTTCTGCCCGGCCGACGGCTGAGCCGGGCCGGTGCCGAGGGGAGCGGGATGGGGCTGGCCATCGTTCGCAAGATCGCCGAATACTACGGCGGCACGGTGAGAGTCGATCTCCAGCAGGCGGGCGGAACCGGAATGCTGGTCGTGCTGCCGCTGGCCCCGCCCCCGGTCGAGCGAGTGCCAAAGCAGCCGGCGGGGCCGCCCTCCAGCGACCGCGGCGATCTCCACCTGGGCCACGACGCCGCCCACGGCGACCCTCGGCCCCTGCCGCACCATCCCCCCAGCCGGCACACGCAACCCCACGGGCGGTAGTCGGGACGCTTGTCCGGGAAACCCCGGCATGGTAGGAGTACAACCGTTCGGCGCGGGTCTCCCAACCCCGACGAGAAAGGACCGATGGTCTCCCCATCGCCGCTGTCGCCACGGAGGAGACCTGCGGTCGGCGGTTTCGGCGGGGTCGGGAGACCCGCGCCGAGCGCTGCCCGCCGGGTTTTCCCGGGGGGGTCAACTTTTCTGGCCCCGGGTGCGTACAATGGGGGAGGAATCCGTCCCCGCGCCGACGGTGTATCTCGACCAGAAGAGGAACAACCACCATGCGTTCAGGCAATCCGGCTCTCAACGACCGCGTGTTCCGTATCCAGGCAACCGGTTACGAAAACGCGATGACCCTGCAGGGCACGGTGATGAAGACGTCGATCCTGCTGGCCGTGTTGCTGGTGGGGGCGGCAATCGCCTGGAACCAGGCGCTGGCCAACAACGCGATCGCCGGCACGATGGCCATGGGGGGTGCGATCGTGGGGTTGATCCTGGCGATCATCACCATCTTTCGGCCGCAAGCGTCGCCCTACACCTCGCCGTTGTACGCCTTTGCCGAGGGAATCTTCCTGGGGGCCCTCTCCTGCGTGTTCGAGGCGATGTATCCGGGGATTGTCCTCCAGGCGGTCAGCTTGACCTTCGGCGTGCTGGCGGCCCTGCTGATCGCCTACAGCAGCCGCCTGATTCGTGCCACGGAGAACTTCAAGCTGGGGGTGGTCGCCGCCACCGGCGGCATCTGCCTGGTCTACCTGGTCTCGATCGTGATGAACCTGTTCGGCGCGGGGGTGCCCTACATCCACGGAAGCGGGCCGATCGGCATCGGGTTTTCCGTGTTCGTGGTGGCTATCGCCGCGTTGAATCTGGTGCTCGACTTCGACTTCATCGAGAACGGCGCGAAAAACGGGGCACCAAAATACATGGAGTGGTACGGGGCCTTCGGCCTGCTGGTGACGCTGGTCTGGCTCTACCTGGAAATCCTTCGCCTCCTGGCAAAATTGCAGAGCCGCGACTGAGTTTTCGTCCCTCTCCGCCCCCGCCCGGCCGAAAGGAGCAACCCCCATGATTATGTTCGACCCCTTGTGGCTCTTGTACGTCTCGCCGGCGATTCTGCTGGCCTTCATCGCCCGGATGATGGTTAGCTCGGCCTATGCCGCGGCCCAACAGAGGCCCGCCCCCTTGAGCGGTGCCGCCGCCGCACGGCATGTGCTCGATTCGGCCGGTCTGCAAAACGTCGATATTGAAGTCGTGCCCGGCCATCTCAGCGATCATTACGATCCCAGGGAAAAAGTGCTCCGGCTGAGCCAGGACGTTTACCAGAGCCGGTCGCTGGCCGCCGTGGGCATCGCCGCCCACGAGGCGGGACACGCCATCCAGGACGCCCGGCAGTATGTCCCCCTGGTGGTCCGCAGCGCAGCCTTTCCCCTGGCCAGCGTGGGCAGCAATCTGTCGATCATCCTGATCATCGTGGGGGCCCTGTTCGCCATGGCCATCCCGGTGTTTTCGGTCCTCGTGCCCATCGGCATCGCCCTGTTCGGCTGTGTCGTCTTCTTCCAGGTGGTCAACCTGCCGGTGGAGTTCAACGCCAGCAACCGGGCCAAGGCCCAACTGGTCCAGTTGGGAATTGTGCCCCAGCAAGAGATGGTCTACGTCAACCGCGTGCTCAACGCCGCCGCGCTGACCTACGTGGCGGCCACGCTGCAGGCGCTGCTCACCCTGCTCTACCTGGTCGCCCGATTCGGCGGCAGTCGCGACTGATCGGCATTGCCGCCGTAGGGCCGGGTGGCCCCGATAGCTTTGCTATCGGGGTGCCGCAGGCACGGGAGGCGAAGATTGCGGCGTGCGCGCCTGCCGAACACGCGGCGGGGTCGGCAGCCCCGCGTCGAACAGGTGCCTCTTGCGGCTCCGCCGCCTGAGATAGGCGAGCTATCAGGGCCACCCGCGAACTACGGAGCCTTGTTGCCGGCCGCGGGAGCCGCAAACGGATCGTCGCCCGCCGGGGCGGCAGGTTTCGCCGCCGGAGCCGCAAACGGGTCGTCGCCCGCCGGCGCGGCAGGTTTAGCCGC
>CAYZWG010000241.1:0-8487 GCA_964481605.1 uncultured Planctomycetaceae bacterium | reverse complement strand
GCGGGTGGCCCCGATAGCTCTGCTATCGGGGTGCCGCAGGCACCGGAGGCGAGGATTGCGCAGCGTTCGGCGCGGGTCTCCCCGCCGCAGCGTTCGGCGCGGGTCTCCCGACCCCGCCGAGAGAGGATCGCGGGTTGGGGGGCGGCGGCGGCCGGTAGTTTCCAAACCCGTGATCCACCGGCACGCGGCGGCGAGGTCGGCAGCCCCGCGCCGAATCGGTGCCTCTTGCGGCTGCGCCGCCCTGATAGGCGAGCTATCAGGGCCACCTGCGCTCGGCGGGGTCGGCAGCCCCACGCCGAACGCGAGAGACCCACGCCGAACGCGAGAGACCCACGCCGAACGCGAGAAACCCGCGCCCAGCGCCCGCCGGCAAACTCGTCTCGCCGCTCCCACACGGCGTGACCAGCGGCTAGAATGGAAATCTTGCCCTCGTCGTCAGTCCTTTTCCAGGGAGAGTTCCACCATGCCCAACCCGTTTCTTGGGGTATTCCTGCACGCCGTGGGCGGCTTTGCCGCGGGCAGCTTCTACGCGCCGCTGAAGAAAGTGCGGGGTTGGGCCTGGGAGAGCTTCTGGCTGGTGATGGGGTTGGCCGCCTGGCTGGCGGCGCCCTGGATCGTGGCCTGGATCACCACGCCCCACTTGTTGGCGGTGATTGCCGGCGGCCCACCCCGGGCGATCGCCCTGGCGATCTTCTTTGGGGCCTTGTGGGGGCTGGGCAACTTGACCTTCGGCCTCTCCGTCCGCTACCTGGGGATGGCGCTGGGCTACGCCGTGGCGCTGGGTTTCTGCATGGTCTTCGGCACGCTCATGCCGCCCATCTTCCGAGGCGAGTTGGGCCAGATCATCACCACCACGTCGGGGCTGGTGATCCTCGCCGGCGTGGCGGCGTGCACCGCCGGAATCGGCCTCTGCGGCTGGGCCGGCCACTGCAAGGAAGCCGAGTTGACCGACGCCGAAAAGAAACGGTCCGTGGAGGAATTCGCCTTGGGCAAGGGGTTCGCCGTGGCCACGGTCGCCGGCATCCTCAGCGCCTGCTTCGCCTTCGGCCTGGCGGTCGGCAAGCCGATTGCCGCCGGCGCCGTCCAGGCCGGAACCCAACCCCTGTTCCGAAACAACTCCGTGCTGGTGGTGATTCTCATCGGGGGATTCACCAGCAACGTCCTCTGGTGCCTGTTCCTCAACCTCCGCAATCGCAGCTTCGGCGACTACGTTCGCGGTCCCGCCGGACAACAACTCCGCAACTACTTGCTCTCCGCCTTGGGGGGTGTGACCTGGTATGGCCAGTTCTTCTTCTACGGCATGGGAACCACCAAGCTGGGCGAAAAGTACGATTTCTCAAGCTGGTCGATCCACATGGCTTTCATCATCGTCTTCAGCAACCTCTGGGGAATCTACTTCCACGAATGGCGGGGTACCAGCCGCAGAACCAAAGCCCTGGTCTGGGCCAGTATCCTCACGCTGATCGCTTCCACGATGGTGATCGGCGGCGGCAATTACCTGGCCGTGAGCCCGTAGGCCGGGGTCGGGAGACCCGGCGTTGCCTCGGGAAATCCACCATGCCGGGTCTCGACCCGGCCTACGGGTTCACGCCCCCGGTCGGCGCAACTCGGTCTCCAGAATCCCCTTCAAGTAGGCAATGCAGCGGGTCATCCGCTCTTGCTCAAACTTGATATGTTGCTGGTGCGTGAAGGTTTCGGTTTCCGTCTGGGGAATGTACTGGTCGATGTCGATCGCCTTGCCGCGGACATGACGCAGGGTGGCCGCCACCTGCCGGGCCGTCTTGTCGCGGAAAGGGACCCAGAAGCGGTCCTCCAGCCAATTGACTTCGAACTGTTGCCCGTTGATCATCTCGATCGACATCGCCATTTCCGCGTCGACGTGTTTAAGAAGCTGCCGCGTGATTTGGGGCAATTGCAGGCTGCCGCAGCCGAGCGGAACCATGGTGAAGCGAAATCCTCGGGCGACCTCCTCGATGGCGAAGTCCTTGTAGTGGGTGGCCACGATGTAGGGGCCCAGCAGGTCGGCCGCCTGGGTGGGGTCGTCCAGCGTGCCGATCGTGTTGCCCACGTCGAAGATCACGCCCACGTTGGGCGAGTCGACGCGGCGGACCAGGTCGCGTAGCTCCTGGACGGTGAAATCGAGATGGTTCTCCACCGCCACGGTGATTCCCAGCGGCCTGGCCACCGCGACCAGCTCGCGCAGTCGGGCCTCGCACCGCCGGGTGTGCTCGTCCCACGCTTTGAGCGTGGCGATCTTGTCGGGCCGCATCAGCATTCCAAACGTGCAGCCGACGACCTTCGCCCCCAGCACGGCCGCCCGGCGAAGCGTCTCCTCGAACTTGGTCCACTTGCCCAACGCCCCGCCGCCGTGGACCTCCAGCAAAACGTCCAGCTCGGCGGCCCTGCGGCGGATTCGCTCCAGGCCCGCCTGGTCCTGGCCGGCGATCATGGAGTGAAAAATCTGGGCCACCTCGCCCCCGGCCTGGTGCGTGGCCTCGATGAATTGCACCGTGTCGAACTTTTCGCCGGGCCGATCGTGGAACGGCTTGAACAGGGCCAGCGAGTAGTTGTAGCCGTAGGCCACCGCCCCCACGCGGTTCCTCCGGCCGGCCGCGCCGCGCTGGGGGCCGTCGGCCTCCGCGGCCTCCGCGGCGCCCATCCCCGCCAGGGCCACGGCCCCCGCCGACCTGCTCAAGAACTGCCGCCTGGTCGATCTTGGTTTCTCGGTTCGAATCGAGTCGTTCATCGACGTGTGCCCTTTTGCAATGTTTTGGCAGCCTGTGGGCCGGGTCGCGACCCGAAGAACCTCCATGTGCAAAACCCCTACCCGAACCCTTGACCGAACACCTCAGACGTCTGCGGTCGGCGTTTTCGGAGGGGCCAGGAGCCCCCCGCCGAACGCTGCGCTGGCTGAATTCAATGGGATTGAGTCTAACCCCGGTTTAAACCAGGCCACAATTTCCGGCAAGCCCTGTTACCGAATATGCCGACAATAGGGAAATGGCGGAATGTATGACCGGGGTCAAACAGTGGCCGAGGTGTTCCGCGTTCAGAAAAAGACCCCCCCACGGGCTCCGACGAGGAAAGATCATGAACAGACGCAATTGTCTCCTGCTGGTGGGAATCCTCACGATGTCTCTCGCAAGCGTCGCCACCGCCCAGGTTTCGGGTACGGCGCCGGCGACGGTCCCATTGGAGTCGCTTGCCCAACCGCCGGTGACACCTCCGTCGCCCCCGGCGGTACAGTTTGCCCAGTTTGCTCAAGCGGCAAGCCCTTTCTCGCCAACCGGGTTCGATGGCCCCACGCCGCTGGCAACGCTGATCCGCTACGCCCTGGCCTACAACCCTGAGATTCAGGCCGCCCGGTACCGGGCCCAGGCGTTGGGGGCCAGGGTCCCCCAGGTGAAATCGCTGCCGGACCCCCAGTTGCTGACCAGCGTCTTCCTGGAGGAAATCCAGACGGCCGCGGGACCGCAAGACGTGGCGTTGAGCCTGGCACAGAAGTTTCCCTGGTTCGGCAAGCTGAACCTGCGGAGCCAGGTGGCCTACCAGGACGCGATGGCGGCGTATGCCCGGGTAACCGCGGTCCAACTGAAGGTCGTGGAGCGGGTGAAACGCGAGTATTTCGACCTGTATTTCCAGGAAAACGCGATTGTCGAGACACGTAGACTGGAGCAGCCGCTGAAAGACGTGATTGAAATCGCCAAGGCGAAGTACGAGACGAACGTGGCCAGAGCCGGGCTGGAAAGCGTGCTTCAGGTACAGGTGGAGCTTGCCAAGCTGGACACGACCCTGGTTGAGTTTGAGCAGGCCAAGAGGGAGACCCAGGCCAGGCTGGCGGAAGTGCTCCACCTTCCCCCCCAGACCCAAATCGAGGCGGAATTGGACCTTCGGCGAACCAACCTGGCGAAGACCGCCGAAACCCTGGTGGGGATGGTCGAACAGTGTCAGCCGGAATTGGAGGCCTGGCGACGCGAGATCGCCCGGGATCGCTCCTCGGTCGATCTGGCGTGGCGCGAATATTGGCCGGACGTGACGCTCGGTCTGACTTGGTACGAGATGGCGGATCGGGGCATCAGCCCGGTTTCCAACGGTCGCGACGCCTATTCCCTGGCGGTGGGCGTCAACCTGCCCATTTATCGGAAACGCTTGGACGCGGCGGTTCGCGAGGCCCGCAACAAGACCTCGACCAGTGCCCGACGGTTTGCCGCCGCGCGAGACCAGTTCGAGGGGGAAGTGCAGGCGCTTTATGCCCAGTTTCAGGAGCAGGACCGGGTGCTGAAGATCCTGGAAACCCAAATCCTGCCCCCGGCCGCCCAGACACTGGAACTGTCGATGGAATCCTATCGTACCGGGACGCAGGAGTTTCAGCAGTTGATCGACGCCTACCGGACGCTTCTCGATTTCCGCATCGACTACCACAAACGGATCGCCCTTCGCGAGCAGACGATCGCCTCGTTGGAACGGGCCGTGGGCTGCGCGATCACCTCCGCTACCCCCTTGACAGGGGTAAACCCCGAAGGGCTACCGGCCCCGCTACCCAACCCGGCGCCCTGAATCGGCCGTTTCCGGGTCGATTTGCTGGTCGACAGGGGATGCCCCCGCCGATCGGGCGGGTGGATGGATGGCGTGCGAGGCCATTCCCATGGTTTCCCCCAAGGGTGTCCCGGAAGGCCACGAGAAACCCTGAGAAAATCGGTCCGAAACTGGTGTTGACACGGGTTGGGCTGAGCGTAAAAATGACTGCTCAAATTGGCAGAAATCTGCATTGAGCAGGGGACGGATTGTGTCCCGGTTTCAACCCAACATGCAAGCCGTTGTCGCCTGGCTGGCGACCGTCCTGCTCGTTTTGCAGCCGGTGTCGTCGGCCGGGGCGTGTTGCTGCACCATGGCCCGCCACTCGGGCGTCGCCGTGGAGGCTGGGCCGCATGGCCGCGATGCCGGCGCGGCCCGGAGCCAGTGCGAATGTCCGGGCGGGTGCCGGTGCCAGCTCGACTGCCCTACGCAGAGCCCGGCCCAGAACGGCTGGAAAAGCCCCCGCCGGGCCATCGAAGAATCCCCTCCGAATCCGTACCGCGTGCCTCTCGCGCCTGGTATTCTCCGGGCTTCGTCGCGGTATGGTGCCACGGAATTGCCGAACGAATCTCTTTCCGCGGGCGATCGCTGTAACGTCCTTTGCCGGCTACAACGTTGATTCTCTCCTTGGGGACACTGCGCGCCGCGGGCGCGTGCTGGCCTCTTCCCTGCTTGGGGCAGGACTCCGTTGTTCGTCGAGTTCCGTCACCCTTTTTCGAGGCCCCGTTTTTTCGCTTCGTGAACGCGTCGGGGCTGAGAATCCCGTCTTTTGACCAGGAGAGAACGATGTTGGTTTTGACCCGAAAACTTGGCCAACGTGTGGTTATTGGAGAGAATGTGCAAGTGACCGTGCTGAAGGTCTCCCGCAACCGGGTGAGGCTGGGGATCAGTGGTCCACCGGAGGTGTCGATTCACCGCGAAGAGCTGAGCCGAGCCATGGCGGAACGTCGCGCCGCGGCGGACCGAGGGGCCGCGGTGCCGCTGCGTTCGGCTTCTCCACCCCACCCAGTGGTGGGCTGCGGAAGATGAAGATTTTGAACACCGGGACCACATGTTGCGTATGTTTATATCATTCGCGTCAACGACGGACGTGATGGCAGCCCGCAGATTTGTTTCAAGCCGTATAGCCTGACCGCCGATAAGCGTGCATAGCGCGTTGAGTTGGCCAGCGTCACTTTGGCGGAGGTCAAAGAACGTAAAGCGTTGGGATATCAGGTGTTACCCCCCGCCGGCCCTGTGCCGGTGGGTTGCGGGTTTGGAAACTACCAGGGGTCACCACCCCTCGACGGTTCCCTGTGGCTTCGCGTAGGGGGGCGCGTGTGGGCGTGTTCGTTCTCAAACCTGTTCTCCACCGGCACAGGGCCGGCGGGGAGAAGCCCAAAATGGCGCTGTCCAATGAGACAGCCGCTGCAAAAAAGACGAGAAATCCGCTCATGTATGGGCTGGGACGATTGACGATGAACTGCCTGGTATGGCTGGCGGCCGTATTGTTTCCGCTGCAGCCGGGCTTGGCGTTTGCCCGCTCTTGTCCGGACCCCTGTGGGCCGTGCGCCGAGGGGGCCGAGGCCGCCACCGGCTGCTGCTGCCGGACCACCAGTTGCCCAGCGGTCGAGCAGGCGGAAAGCGATTCCTGCTGCGGTGGGCCGGGGCATGACCTGGAATCCGAACCGGCCGAGCAGGGGCCGTGCCCGTGTTGCGGTAAGCACCACGACCCTGCCGAGCCTCCCGGGCCGGTGCCTCATCGGGACCGGGACGTGGAAGGTTCGCCGCAGCTTGCCGTGGCGATTTCTTCCCAGCCGGCTGACTGCCCCCGGGCTTGGGCGCCTTTCTTCTCGGATGCTCTTTCCCGCTCGCCTTCGGGCTCTGAACGCTGCGTTCTGCTTTGCAGGTTCACTCTTTGATTCTCTTTTCCCGCGGGAATACTGCGCGCTGAGGTAAGCGTTGTTTCCCTGTCCGACCACTGGCCACGTCCCGGACCGCCGGGCAACGTCGCCTCTGATGGATCGGCTGCCTTTCCGAACACAGCACGGCGCTGTGCCACGGCCGGCGTCGAGAAGGAGCATCACGATGATTATGCAAGCGTTGTCTTATTTCGTTCGGCCTTGCCCGGTCTGTGGGCGGCCGCTGCGAATTCTGGTTGAAGATGAGGGCAAAGACGTCACCTGCCAACATTGCCGGGGACGATTCACGGCGAGCGATTCCGACGCCAGCCGCGATGAGACGGAGCAGCGAGTGCAACGGGTACTGGCGCGGGCCGATCGCGACTGGGCGAGTTCCTCCGGCCGCTTCGAGAGGCCGTGTCGCCATGCCGCGGCGTGTGACCGTGATGATGCGCCCGATTCGTCCCCTTGTACGTCCGACGGGACGGCCGGCTGCACGGCCGGCGGCCACATGGCGCCGCTTGCCCGGGGCCGGTTGAAAAGCAGACCGGGCCGCGAGACGCCCATCGCGCTGGTGGTTGAATCCCGCGACGACGTGTTCGACCGCTTGGCCGCCGCTGTCGCGCCGGCCGGGTTCCGAGTGGTGCGTGCGCGGCGCGGATTCGAGGCGATGGTTCAATACCTGATGGTCCGTCCCGACCTGGTCGTGGTCGACGTCGAGTTGCCCGGGCAAAGTGGCTGGCTGTTGGCGGCCAAGCTCAATTTGACCAGCCGGAAACCTCGTATCTGGTTCTACAAGACCTGGAAGTTGCCGGCCGACGTGGCCATGGCCAGGTTCGTCCAGGCCGAGGAACTGCTCGAGTACCGTGGCGACCTGCAAGTCCTCTCGGACATCGTGTTGTGTTGCCTCGCCGTCCGGTGCGCGGATACACCGTGGATCAGCCGCGGGAACGCTTGCACACCGGCGACGGGCGTGGGTGCCTGATCGTTCCCACGTTGCCAGTTACCATGGCGTTGTATCGAAAACCACGTTGCGAAAGGGAGAATTCGACATGTTGAATCACTACGGGAAATCGAGTCTGGCGATCCTCGTGGCCGTTGCCGTTTCCGCCTGGGCTCTGGAGGCGCCGGCACAGTCCGGCCATCGTGGGAACCAGCACGGTACGCAGGGCGCGGCGATGCAAGGCGACCGGCACGCCGGCGGCGAGGCGACACCCCACGGCGGACAGATGACGATGACCGGGACTTTGGGTTTCGAGGTCGTCTACCGGCCCAAGCAGACCCGCGTGTATCTGTATGGGGCGGATCATCGCCCGCTGAGCACGCGCGGAGTGCAGGGCGAGTTGGCCATGCAAGTACCGGGCAACGACCAGGTCTTCCGTTTTCCGCTCCAATACACGGCAGCCCGGCCGGGTTCCACCGACCAGGACTACCTGGCGGCCGCGGTCGACGTGAGTCGCATCCGCGACGGGGGGATGACCGTCGGTCTGGAGTTGGCGAACCTGCCCGACCCGCGACAATCCCGAGCCACCTTCAGCCAGACATTCGCCTTGTCCAAGCTGCCGGTGAAAGTAGCCCTGCTGGATCGATCCGATTCGGCGGGCATCGCTCGGCAGAAGACGTGCCCCGTCTCGGGTGGCGCGTTGGGAAGCATGGGCACGCCGATCAAGGTTCTTGTCGGCGACCAGCCGCTCTATCTCTGCTGCAAGGGTTGCCTGGGCAAGTTCCAGAAGAATCCCCAGTATTACCTCGACAAAATGGCGCCAGCCGCCGCGGCCGGAGCCGGCGGCCAGATTCGCGTTGCCACGGCCACCACGGCCGACCAGGCCGCCATCGAGGCCCAGGGGAAGTGTCCGGTCTCGGGCAATGCGTTGGGAAGGATGGGCGTGCCGGTCAAGCTGACCGTGGGCGGTCAATCGCTCTTCGTTTGCTGCAAAGGGTGCGTTGCCAAGGTCCAGGCCAAGCCGGACTATTACCTGGCCAAAGCGGCGGAACTCCGCGCGGCGCGTTAGTTTTCAATCGTCGACCTGGT
>CAYZWG010000240.1:0-8494 GCA_964481605.1 uncultured Planctomycetaceae bacterium | reverse complement strand
TCGTGAAAGAATCGGCGCACCAGCTTGATCGCCGCTTCGTTGGCTTCCGTGCCGGAATTACAGAAGAACGCCTGGCCGCCGAAGCTCCGCTGGCAGAGGGCCTCTGCCCAACGGCCCTGGGCCTCGGTGTACCAGGTGTTGGGGACGTGGATCAGCGTGCCCACCTGCTGGCGGACGGCCTCCACGACCGCCGGCGGACAGTGCCCCAGCAGGTTGCACCCCCAGCCGGGGAAAAGGTCCAGGTAGCGGTTGCCCTCGGCGTCCCAGACGAACGATCCCTCGCCGCGGACCAGCGAGACGGGGAACCGCCCGTAATTGGGCACCACGTACCGGTCGAAAAGCGCGATTGTCTGCTCCGACCCCAACGGCACGTTCGACGCCACGGTGATTTCTCCTTTCGTTCTCCACTTGGCCGCGAAAATTTCCTTCGGCGAGGGTCTGGCGGCCCCGCCGCGAACCGCTGCCGGGGGACTATTCGCGGGACCGCATGATCTCGGTTCCCACGCCCTTGCTGGTGTAAACCTCCAACAGCAGGGAGTGTCGCAGGCGGCCATCAATGATGTGGACCTTGCGGACACCCTTTTCCAGCGTCTCCAGGCACGCCTGCACCTTGGGGATCATGCCCGACTCGACCGCGCCGGTGGCGATCAACTCCCGCGCCTTTTCCGCGGTGAGCGAATGGAGCAGCGAGTCGGGATTGTCTTTGTCGCGTCTCACGCCGTTGACGTCGCTCAGAAACACGAGCTTTTCCGCCCGCAGGGCCTGGGCCACGGCAGTAGCGGCCGTGTCGGCGTTGACGTTGAGTTTTTCGCCCTGGTCGGTAATGCACATCGAGGGAATGACCGGCACCACCCAGCGGTGGCAGAGGTCTTCGATTGTCGGGCAATCGACGCGGGTGACGTGCCCCACGTGGCCCAGGTCGACCGGTCGGCCCTGCTCATCGCGGAGCGCCAGCCGCTGGCCGTAGAGGACGTTCGTGGTGGCGAAACTGAGCGGTTGGGCCCGGCCGCCGAGTTGCTCGATCTGCTCGGCCAGCCCCCGGTTGACTTCCCCAGCGAGCACCCTCTCGACGATTTGCAGGGCGTCGTCGTCGGTGTGGCGGCGGCCCTGGACAAACCTCGGCTGGAGGCCCGCCCGGGCCATGGCCCGGCTGATCGCCGCCCCGCCGCCGTGCACCACCACCGGCCGCATCCCCACGGTCTCCATGAAGACCACGTCCAACAGCAGATGGGCCAGCGCGGCCGGGTCTTCCATTACGCTGCCGCCTAGCTTGATCACGGTGATCTTGCCGCGAAACTGGCGAATCCACTGGAGCGCTTCGATCAGCACATCCGCCTTTTCGATGGCTTTTTCCAAGGCCCCACTCCCCCGCGGCCAGTGCCGGGCCGCGAACCGGGCAACAAAGAGAAAGCCCCGGGCCGCATGACTTGACCCGGGGAAACCCCTGATTTTAGCGGACTTCGGCCGGGTGTCAACGCGTGGAAGAAAGCGACGCCGCCGAGGCCGGGCATCCGCAGGGGGGGGGCACGTTCCGCCGCGAGGTGGCCCTTGGCGATGCGTTTCCTCCACACCGGGGGGGCTTCAGACCCCCGAAAACGCCCCGGCCACCGTGGCAATCGAAAAGTCCTCGAATCCGAACCGCTCGGCCTTCGATGGCTTGCCCGAGGCAACGGCCAGAATCTCGCCCAAGATGTCCTCTCCCACGGCGTCCAACCCGCGGGCGGCCCGCACGATCCCGCTGGCGTCGACGTCGATGATTTCGGCCAGCCGCCGGGCCGTGCGAGGATTGCCGGTGATTTTGATCACCGGGGCGAGGGGGTAACCGACGGGGGTGCCCCGGCCCGTGGTAAACGCCACGATTTGGGCCCCGGCGGCCACCATGCCGGTGATCGACGGCACGTCGAATCCGGTCCCATCGACCATCACCAGGCCCTTTTTCTCCGGTGCCACGCCGTACTCGACCACCTCGGCCAACGGCACCGAACCGGTCTTGCAGACACAGCCCAGCGACTTTTCCTCCAGGGTCGTCAAGCCGCCGTTCATGTTTCCCGTGGTGAGGAAATGTTCGCCGGGGGCCAGTC
This sequence comes from uncultured Planctomycetaceae bacterium, assembly GCA_964481605.1. Lineage (GTDB taxonomy): Bacteria > Planctomycetota > Planctomycetia > Pirellulales > Thermoguttaceae > CAYZWG01. Next base: position 6,413 of record CAYZWG010000240.1, on the reverse strand, counting down.
GCTCGACCATCCGCCGACGTGCCGCCTCCACGGTCTCCAGCAGGCGCCGCGCCACGTTCTCGTCGGGCGCGCGTTCCGCCAGCAAGTGCTCGGCCCCGATGGCCTCGGTGGTCTCGGAAAACATCACCGAGCCGCCGGCGGCCACCAGGCGATCGACGGCCAGGCCCAGGGCCGGATTGGCGGCCAGCCCGCTGGTCGCGTCCGAACCGCCGCACTCGACGGCCAGGCCGAGCCCGGCGAGGTCCACCGGACTCCGTTGCCAGGCGGCGATTCCGGCGGCCATTTTCTTGACCGCCGCCCGGCCTCGATCGATGGTCGCGGCCACCCCCAACTGCTGGATCACCAGGTGTTCCAGCGGTTTCCACGGCGTGCGGCGGGCGATCTCTTCGGCGACCGCCCCGGAATCGCAGTTTTCGCAGCCCAGCCCCACCACCACCACACCCACCACGTTGGGGTGCGCCCCCAGCGAGGCGAGCACGCTCTCCAGCCGGGCCACGTCCTCGCCGCAGGTGCAACCGCCGCCGTGGCGGAGCACCGCGGCAGCGGCAGAGCCCTGGGCGATCCGCTGGGCGACCTCGTTGGCACACAACACGGCCGGCAGTACCGCCACGCGGTTGCGAAGGCCGATCCTTCCGTCGGGCCGCTGGTAGGCGTCGATCTTCACCGGTTGACTCCCGAGGACCCCTGCACACGGCTCTGGACGTTGTGGACGTGAACATGCTCGCCCGGGCGGATCAAACGCGAGGCGGTTCCGATTGGTTGGGCATACTTGAGCACCTCCGCGCCGGCGGGAATCTCCACGGTGGCGACCTTGTGGCCCGGCGGAATCGCCTCCCGCGGGGAGAGTTCGCGCGGGCCCTCCGCGGTGAGAAAACGAATCCGGTCCTCCGGCACGGCCCCGTCGACCACCGTGACCACGTTGTCGCGAGGATGAATACGGACGGCGCTGACGGTGTTCATGGCTGGCTCCCGGGGCGGTTCGACGCGGCCGTGGCCGGCTCGATCTTTTCTTCCACCCGGCCGGCCGCCCCCACCAACTCCGCCAGACCGCCGCCCGTCAGCCACGCCCTGGTCTGGTCGTCGCCCTTGAGATAAGCGTCCCAAAAGGCCACCGACGCGGCCCGGATGCGGGCCTGGTAGTAGGGGTCCTTTCGCGAGGCCGTGCGGGTCAGGTGTCCGGAGAAGATCAGGTGATCGCCCCCGTAGAACGTGACCAGGTACTGATCGGCGCCTTGAATCCGATCGAAGGGAATCCGCCGGTGGACGGCCCGCGTGGGACCCACCGGGCTGTCGTCCTCAGTGCCCGTCATGTGCAGACACGGCACGCGGACCGCCGCGTACAACCCGTCGAGCGACGCGAACTGCATGGGAATCGGGGCGCTCATGGAAACGACGGCCCGGATTCGCGGGTCGAGATACTCAGGCTGGGCGGAGGGTCCCGCCGCCTGGCCGGCAACGGTCAGCGCCGTGGAGGCCCCGAAGGCGTGGCCCGCCACACCGATGCGGCGAGGGTCCAGGCGAGCCCCCGGTCCCTGGGACGACGCGGCCAGGGCCTCGATTTGATCGAGGGCGAAGAGGATGTCCTGGGCACGGAGGGTCCAGTTCTCCGGCCGCTCGAAGGCCTCGCGGAGCGAGCGAACCGGCCGCAGCTTGCCCCGCCAGACCGCCTGGTCGCTGCCGGCGTGTTGCACGTGAACCGACACGTAGCCGTGGCTTGCCCAGTGGAAACCCAGATAGGCACAGCTTTCTCGCGAGCCGCCCAGGCCGTGGGAAAAGACGATCACCGGAAAACGCGCCTGGGCGTCGGGAGCGTAGATCTTGACCGGAATCCGGCGACTCCGCGACGAATCGAACCAGGTCGCGGTGACGACCTGAACGGGATAGGGCCCGCGCCGCCAGAAACGGGCCGCCGGCGACACCACTCCGCCAGCGTCCGGTTGGGGGCGGGCGGCAGAGGCCGTCGCGGCCACCGACAGCGACAGGAGCAACACGGCGAGAAAACGGAACCGGCAGCGACGCGGCATGAGAGACATTGGCCTCGGGGGGTCTGGGACGGGGCGACACCGGCTGGCCACCCGTCCACGGTCGGGGGCCAACCGGCGACATCGCCTATCCCATTGTTATCCCCCCCAAGAACATCGCAAGGGCAGGAATTCCCCCTGCGGTCCGGAGGGACGGTTTGCGACGGTTGCGAGCCCGCTCGGCAGGGCCGGGCGGATCGGCCGAGCCGGGGTGCAGGAACGGACTTTTTCTTGGGGGACGGCAGCTAGCGATGGGAGAAAACGGAGTGCCCAAGGCGGCTGCGGAGGTGGCGACCCGGCCTACGCGCCTCGCATTTTCCCCATGCTTGCTCGACTTGGAAAAACGCAAACGCCACGCGATCTGCGTGACGAACTTCAAACATCGCCGAGAACTTCACCAGGATTTTTGAGTACGGATGGCGCAACTTCATACCGCACGGCGATTTACAACGGCGCTTTCAGCGTGAGTTTTGGTGGCGGCCAGGGCCTCGCGGGGACATTTCTCTTCGTGTTCTTCGCGGGCTTCGTGGTGAAATGGTTCCAGAACCCGCGCTGACCGCGGGCAGTGTTCACCACGAAGCCCGCGAAGAACACGAAGGACCCGTTCCGCCATGCCGGGTCGCGACCCGGCCTACAGGCTCGAACAACGTCCGGAAGTCCGCTGCTACACCCGCCGAGCGGGGACTCGCTGCAATTCGTTTGACGACGATTCGGAAAAGGATCAAAATTGATGGAACTTTCCCAGAGCGGGGCGCTTCTAAAATCCAAACTCCGCGCGTAGACGGCTTGACTGTCAAAATCGACGGAATCGTCACGTGAACCGCTTTTTCTGCCGCGCCCTATTCGGCCGTGCGCCCCCTTTGTCGAGGGGTGGATCGTGGGGGCATCCCGTGCCTCCCGCGGGAGGGGAATCCCGAGGGCAGGTTCCGCGAGCTTCTGCTGGCCCAAGGGTTTTCGCGCCAATAGGTTGCGCGATATTTTGCGCGGTCGATACGGGTCTCCGGGGAACGCCAAACTCATTTGTTTGACCAGTGAACTTATGTGGTTTGGGTAAAATGGTGATTGACTTCCAGGCCGGCTCACGTTTTAATCGACTCGAATAGGCATATCTTCCGTAAGTTCGCTGAACGCAAGCGTTTGACGGGCTTTTCGGTTTCGCTTGAGGCGGTTTTTCCGCCAAATCTGACGGCCTGGGCCGCCTGCCTGGATCGTTTCTGAAGGAGAATGATCGATGGGGATATGGGACTCAATGCGTCGTTTCTCCGGGAGAAGGGGTTTTCCCAAAAAACGACCCGAGCGGCGCGTGAAGCGCACCCGAGAACGCAATCTTCGCCTGGAGCAGTTTGAAGATCGCGTGCTACTGAGCATCACCACCCCGGGGCCGGACCACAACGCCGTGGTCACGCCGCTTGGTCCGGGCGAAATGCAGCTCGTGTTGAGCGCCGAGAGCCCGGAAGGGATGCGACACTACATCACCCACAATGTGAACGCGGCGGATTCGACCAATGCGGAGGACGTCAAGCTGGGCGGCTCGCTGGGTCTTGGTCTGGAGGGTGCCGGCTATACCGTGGGAGTGTGGGATGCCGGCATGGTGCTTGATATGCACCAGGAGTTTGGGAACGGGTTGAACAGTCGGGTGACTCCTGTTGACGGGGGACCGACGCATTATCACTCCACGCACGTGGCGGGAACGATTGCCGCCGCCGGTGTGGATCCCAATGCGGAGGGAATGGCGACCCAGGTCAACATTCGCAGCTACGACTGGACCAACGACACCCAGGAGATGGCCGCAGATGCGAGCCTGATCCAAGCGTCGAACCATTCCTACGGTCTCATTGGCGGCTGGTTCGTGGATCTGGCGTCGAACTGGGGAGTGAACACGACGACTGGTTTGGTCGACGTTTGGTTCGCCGACCGGTCGGTCGACTCGGTCGAGGCTTCCAGTTTCGGCAAGTACGATCAGAACTCGCGCGATTTGGACCAGGTCCTCTACGACAACCCCAGTCTACTGAGCGTTTGGTCGGCGGGCAACGATCGGGGCGACCAGTATCTGAACATCAGTTTCGACGACAACTACGTCACGTTTCTGTCGTCCGACCCCGGGCTGAGCGGCTGGAGCGGAGCCGGCTGGTATCTCGTGCCCGACAGCGGCAGCACCACGGCCCCGCCGCCGGACGGCAACGGCGGTACCGGCTACGATATTTTGGGAGCGCAACAGTCGGCGAAAAACAACGTGGTCGTCGGTGCGGTGGACGACGTGTTGCCCGACCCTTACGTCTCGACCGACATTCAGATGGCGAGTTTTTCGGGTTGGGGTCCCACGGACGACGGGCGAATCAAGCCGGACGTGGTGGGCAACGGTGTCGACGTTTATTCCACCGACGACGCCTCGGACACGGCGTATCAGACCCTCAGCGGCACGTCCATGTCGGCCCCCAACGTGACCGGCACGTCGGTTCTGCTGATGGAGCATTTTACCAACGAGTTGGGCTACTCTCCCTTGAGCGCCACCACGAAAGGGTTGTTGATTCACACCGCCTCGGACGCGGGCAACATCGGTCCCGACTATGCGTTTGGTTGGGGGCTGGTGGATGCGGCCCGGGCCGCGCAGCTTGTCTCGGATACGGCGGCAGGCCTGACCAACGCCCAGATTCATCAGGAGACCTACAGCGGCAGCGAATGGACCACCACGGTGCTCTCGCCGGGGATCGGGCAACTCAAGGCGACCCTGGTTTGGACCGATCCGGCCGGTCCGGTTCAAGGCCCCGGGCTGGACGTGCCTACGCCCGTGCTGGTCAACGATCTTGATCTCTGGTTGACGGATTCGATCGGCAACATCTATTACCCGTGGACGCTCGATGTGGCCAACCCCGCCGCGCCGGCGGTACGCACCCAGGCCAACCACGTGGACAACGTGGAGCAGGTGCTGATCGATCTGCCCACGCCGGGTGCGTACACGGTCCACGTGGGCGCGACCGGATCGGTGACGGGGCAGGATTTCTCTCTCTTGGTGACCAACGAGTCGCAGGGGACGCCGCCGGAGCTGGTGGCCGTGATTCCCCAGGAAGGAGGCTTCCTCGACCCGGGTGATACGCTCAACATCGCCCCCCGCGAGTTGGTGCTGCGGTTCAACGAGGGCCAGGAGTTCGACCCGGTGGCGATGGGATGGGGGCAGGTACCCCATCCCGACGGCATTCAACTCACCCGCGCCGGCCCCGACGGCGTGGTCGGTAGCGCCGACGACGTGGTGGTGGAGATCGGCTGGATCGGAATCGGCGACCGGCTCAACGACGTGGTACTGCGGTTCGCCGAATCCCTGCCCGACGACCAGTATCGGATCACCGTGGTGGGCAGCGACAACTACGTCGGCCCGGACGGCCTGCCGGTGGCCCCGCTGAAGAACGTGCAGGGGTTGAAATTCCGTGAAGGGGCGATCGACGTCGACGAGGAGTTCGACTTCCAGCTCGATCTGGGAGCCCAGGTGGTGGCCGTCGTGCCGCAGCCGATTGCCGTCACCCAGGTGGAAATCACGGCCGTGCCCGGATCGCAGATCGGCGACGGCGACACGTTCATCCTGGGGGACGGGACGGACCGGGTGGTTTTCGAGTTCGACAATCCCGACGATCCGGCCTATCTGCCGGGAATCGCCTCGGCCAGCGACGTTTCGATCGACGTCACCAACGCCAATTCCGACGCCGCGGTGGCGGCGGAAATCCTCCTGGCGATTCTCGGCCAGAGCGCTCCCCTGGGGCCGTTGGACCTGAGCGTTTCCCTGGCCGGAACCACGCTCACGGTACAAGGGGCGACGGTGGTTTACCTGGGCGACAACGCGCCGCTTACCAGCGTGGAAACCCGAGCGCAAAAGCGCGACACGATCGAAGTCTATTTCAACAACGACGACCTCGATCCGACTTCGGTGCTGCGGCCGGAGTTCTATCAACTGATCGTCACCAACGACACGGCCACCCCCGACGACGACCTGCAAGGGACGGCGCTGCAACCGATCGACGTCCAGTACGACTCCGTCGCGGACAAGGTCACGCTTCGGTTTTCCCAGGACCTGGCCAACTTCGGCGAAGGGGCCTTCCGGCTGCGGATCGGCGACGCCTACGAGACGTTCACGACCGCCGTCTCCACGCCGGGCGACGCCGGAGACAGTTTCCACACGGCGGACGACCTGAGCAGTTTCGGCTCCTTGCTGAGCCCCCAGAGCCTGATCATTTCGGCCTCGATCGATCCCCAGAACTTGCCCCTGGAGTGGCCCGGCGCGGTGGACGAGCCGGGGCAGCGGGACTTGCCCCCCAACCCGGATGTTCTCGTCGAGGATCACTTTCTCACCGGGGGCTCCTCGCCGGATTCCACCGACGGCATCACCACGCGGTACTACAACTT
>CAYZWG010000239.1:0-8556 GCA_964481605.1 uncultured Planctomycetaceae bacterium | reverse complement strand
TTCCCAGGAGGTGATCGTTCCCGTCGCCTCCTTCCAGGTGATCATCCCCGCTTCCACCTTTGAGCAGGTCGTCGCCCAGGCCCCCGCTCAACTGGTCGTTGCCGGCCTCACCGACCACGACGTCGGAGCCTCCGTCACCCGACAAAACGTCGTTCCCGGTGCCTCCGTACATGCGATCGCCACCCTCGCCTCCGTCGAGTTGATCATTCCCGCTGCCTCCATACATACGATCGCCGTCATCACCTCCGCCAAGTTGATCATCACCGGCGTTGCCAAAAAGGCGGTCCTGACCCTGGCCCCCCTGGAGATCGTCGTCTCCACGCCCGCCCCTGAGGGCATCATTTCCCTGGCCGCCGAGGAGTTGGTCATCGCCCGAATGACCGACCAGCACGTCGTCGCCCGCGTCGCCGGACATCACGTCATTGCCGCTACCCCCCAGAAGGCGGTCATTCCCGGTACCTCCGTTCAGATGATCATCTCCTCGGCTTCCATTGAGGTAATCGGTCCCGTCGCCTCCTTCCAGGCGATCATCCCCGCTTCCACCCTTGAGCATGTCGTCGCCCAGACCCCCGCTCAACTGGTCGTTGCCGGCCGCACCGACCACCACGTCGGAGCCTCCGTCACCCGACAAGGCGTCGTTCCCGCTGCCTCCGTACATGCGATCGCCACCCTCGCCTCCGTCGAGTTGATCATTCCCGCTGCCTCCATACATACGATCGCCGTCATCACCTCCGCCAAGTTGATCATCACCGGCGTTGCCAAAAAGGCGGTCCTGACCCTGGCCCCCCTGGAGATCGTCGTCTCCACGCCCGCCCCTGAGGGCATCATTTCCCTGGCCGCCGAGGAGTTGGTCATCGCCCGAATGACCGACCAGCACGTCGTCGCCCGCGTCGCCGGACATCACGTCATTGCCGCTACCCCCCAGAAGGCGGTCATTCCCGTTACCCCCGTTCAGATTGTCGTTTCCTCGGGTTCCATTGAGGACATCGTTTCCGTCGCCTCCTTCCAGGTGGTCATCCCCGCTTCCGCCCTTGAGCAGGTCGTCGCCGGACCCTCCGAGAATCTGGTCATCACCAGCGCCACCCGTAATCGTGTCGTTGCCGGTCCCCCCATCGATTTCCGAGTGGATCTGAACGGTGCTCCCCACTTTCACCTGGTCGTTTCCTTCCAGGGCTTGGATTTCGATTGACTGCACGTCGCCCGCCTGGAACGTGCTCACCTCGCCGTTGACGTCGGCCCAGATCTGGCCGTCCGTGTATCCCACTTCGATCACATCGTCGGCGCTGGTTCCCGCCACGGCCAACAGGCCGTTGGTAAGATCCACGGAAAGTAATCTGCGCTCCTCCAGCGGTTCCAGGCGCAACTTCTTCGAACGACTTCCGCGCACACTTTGCAACGTTGCCACGGCATCAGCCTCCCAAGAGAGAAGAGAAACAGGGTCTTCACGCTATCGACAAGATGAAGAAGCAGTAATCGGCTTCGTGCTGTGATGCGTCCCTGCATCGTGGATTCCAGCGGGCACCTGGGCAATCGCCCGGCACTCTCGCTGAAATAAGGCTGCACCACGTTCAGCAAATCGCGGAAGATATCCGCCCTGAAAGAGCGGACGTGGGGTCGAAACTTAGCGAGAAGAAAAGCTGCAAGTTTTCGGAGGTTGCTGTGATCCAGCGAAAAGAGCCCCAATACGCATTTCAGCAGAGTTGTTCCTCAGCCATCCGTCTGCCTCTATCTGAACCCTAGCCCGAAAAGCGGCTTTGGGCAAATCAGAACGATAGCCTTATTCCTGGAGCCAAGAGTAAAAGAGAGTCGGTCGGATTGCTCGCCGCTTTGCGAATCACGAGCTCGCATCGGGTGCATCGCGGCTGGCTCCGTCAACTCGGATTCTCTCCCGGTGGCGACGATGGTTCTCCGCGCACGGTGCGCGGGTCCAGAGCCACGCGGCGGCTTGACGTGCGTGCAGAGCACACACCCTACGGCGTTCGGCACGTGCGCGCAGAGCACGTCCTAGGCGCCGGCTAGGCGATGCCGCGTGCCTGCTCGTAGGCCGCGATCTTGTCTTCCTGCGCCAGCGTCAGGGCGATCTCGTCCAGGCCGCCCAGCAGACACTGGCGGCGGAAGTCGTCGACCTCGAACCCCAGCTTCCAACCCTGCTCGTCGGTGATGGTGCGGGTTTCCAAGTCGACGGTCAGCTTGTAGCCGGCCGTGGCGCGGGCGCGCTGAAAGAGGTCTTCCACGGTGGCTTCGTCGAAACGGATCGGCACGATGCCGTTCTTGAAGCAGTTGTTGAAGAAGATGTCCGCGTAGCTCGAGGCGATCAGCACGCGGAAGCCGTACTGCTGCAAGGCCCAGGGGGCGTGCTCGCGACTGGAGCCGCAGCCGAAGTTCTTCCTCGCCAGGAGAATACTGGCTCCCCGGGCCTGGGGCCGGTTGAGCTCGAACTGGGGGTTGTCGGAACCGTCGTCGAGGTAGCGCCAATCGAAAAAGAGAAACTCGCCGAAGCCGGTCCGCTCGATCCGCTTGAGGAACTGCTTGGGAATGATTTGATCCGTATCGACGTTGGACCGGTCCATCAGGGCGACCAGGCCGGTGTGTTGGGTGAAGGCGCGCATCGGCTTTCCGTTTTCGCAGGTTCGGGTTGTTGGATGGTGAAGAGGGGGGCTCGTGTAGGGCCGGCGGTGCCGGCCGGTTGCCGCGTTTCGCAGCGCCAGCCACGTTTCGGCCGGCACAGCCGGCCCTACGGAGCTTGGCGCTACTTGTACTGCCAATTGCGAACATCGACGAAATGCCCCGCAATGGCCGCGGCGGCGGCCATCGCCGGGGAGACGAGGTGGGTGCGTCCACCCTTGCCCTGCCGGCCCTCGAAATTGCGGTTGCTGGTCGAGGCGCAGCGTTGGCCCGGCTCGAGCTTGTCGGGATTCATGGCCAGGCACATGCTGCATCCCGGCTGGCGCCATTCGAGCCCTGCCTGGGTGAAAATCCGGTCCAGCCCTTCCGACTCGGCCTGCCGTTTGACCAGTCCGCTGCCCGGCACGACCATCGCCTCCACGTCCTCGGCCATGTTGTGGCCGCGAACCACCGCGGCGGCCGCTCGCAGGTCCTCGATCCGGCCGTTGGTACAGGAACCGATGAAGACGCGGTCCACGCGGATCGACTCGATCGGCCGGCCCGGGGTGAGGTCCATGTAGGCCAGGGCGTTTTCGGCCGTCTGGCGATCGGCGGCGTCGCCGAAGTCGGCCGGGCTGGGAACCCGCCCCGTCACGGCGACGACCTGACCAGGGTTGGTACCCCAGGTGACCTGGGGCTGGACGTCGGCCGCGGCAAACACCTCGGTGCGGTCATAGCTGGCCCCCTGGTCGCCGGCGTAGCGCTTCCATCGTGCCACGGCGGCGTGGAAATCGTCCGGCACCGACGGCTTGCCGCGGAGATACTCGAAAGTCGTCTGGTCGGGGGCGATCAGCCCGGCCCGGGCCCCCGCCTCGATCGACATGTTGCAGACGGTCATCCGCTCTTCCATGCTCAACGCGCGGATCGCCTCGCCGGTATATTCGATACAACAGCCGGTGCCGCCCTGGGTGGAAATCCGGCCGATCAGGTAAAGCACCAGGTCCTTGGCCGCGACCCCGGGAGCGAGCTTGCCGGTGACCCGAATCTCCAGCGTCTTGGGCTTGTATTGGAGCAGCGTTTGCGTGGCCAGGACATGCTCGACCTCGCTGGTGCCGATGCCGAAGGCCAGCGCGCCGAAGGCCCCGTGCGTGGCCGTGTGGCTGTCGCCGCAGACGATCGTCATCCCCGGTTGCGTCAGGCCCAGCTCGGGACCGATCACATGGACCACGCCCTGGTGGACGTCGTCGAGATCGTAGAAGCGGATGCCAAACTCCCGGCAGTTCGCCCGCAGCGTGTCGATCTGCCGCTTGGCCACCGGGTCGGCGATGGGCAGGGAGCGGTCCGTGGTGGGCACGTTGTGGTCGGCGGTGGCCACGGTCCGCTGGGGCCGCCGCACCCGGCGTCCGGCCAGCCGGAGTCCCTCGAACGCCTGGGGGCTGGTCACCTCGTGGACCAATTGCAGATCGATATAGAGGATCGCCTGCTTGCCCTCTTCCTGGTGGACCACGTGGTCGTCCCAGATTTTTTCAAACATCGTCCGGGGGGGGCTCGTGTCGTTCATTCTGGCTGATTCGCGGGGGAGGCTTTTTTGTCCATTATTCCGGGAGGGCGAGGCTCACGCCGAGCCCGGCTCCAGAAGGGCGAAGCACATTATTATAGCCCCCGCGGACGCCGTCGGCGACACCCACCGGCTGATGGATTTCGCTGCCACTTGCCTTCCGGGTGGCAGCGGGGCGGGCACGGCGACCATCGCCGTCCCGGCAGCTCTACAGCCGCCGCTCTACGGACAAAGCTCGTGCCGGTGAGGTTCGTGGCCCGCCTTCACGCCTCGGTTCCGCCCGGTGCCTACTCCGACTTCACGTCGAGAGTCGTGCTGCCGATCCCCTCTCCGAATCTCTGGGTTGGGTCGTTGAATCCCCTCCGCAGGCGACTCACTTGTCGACATCGGCGGCACACGAGGCGGACTGTGTGTTGCAGTTCACAGATGGGCACCGGCCCGAACCCGAATAATGGTTCCGGCAGAGACGATCCGGGCGGCCCGGGCGAGGATCGCGCGGGCCTTGTTCACGTTCACCTCGCCCCGGAGGACAACCTCGATGAAAGACCAGGCGGCGCGGACGCGGAGGAGCTTGGCGGCCCACCCTCGCTGGTGCGCCGTGGCGGCCACGCTGGTGCTGCACGGCGGTTTGCTGTCGGTGCTGGCCTGCTACGGCCTCGGCGGCGGGGTGCCGCGGCAGACCTTGCCGCTTACGGCCTCGTTTGCCCAGCCGATCCCACTGGAAGAGCCGAGGCTGATCGAGCGAGTCGAGGTCGAGCCGGACATACAACACGTCCAGGACTTTCACGTGGCCCTGGCCGAGTCGGCAAGCGAAACCCCGGACGTGGCCGGCCTGGCGGGCGGCGGGCGTTGGTCGCAACTGAGTGAGTCCTCCCGCGAGTTCGGACTGGAGGGGGCGCTGATCGACCAGATCGGCACCGGCCTGGGGGACTCCGGCTCCGGTTTCGGCGACGGCGGGCGGGGACGCTACCAGCCGCAATTCGAGGCCCTGGTGGAGGAACTTCGCCAGAACGGCCTCGACGTCGTGCTGGTCTTCGACAGCACCAGCAGCATGGGCCCCGAAATCAACGTCGTCAAGCAGAAGATTCTCCAGATCGGCGGAACCTTGCTGACGAAGGTGCCGGAAACGCGGATCGGGATTTGCACCTATCGCGATTTCGGCGACGCCTACACGGCGCGCGGGCTGCCGCTCACGAGCGATCTGCAAGCGGTTCACCGGTATCTGCTGGAGGTGTTTCCGGCGGGCGGCGGGCTGGATATTCCCGAGGCGGTCCAGGAGGGACTCCGCTGGTCGCTGGCCAACAACGCCTTTCGGCGCAAGGCGAGGAAGATGATCCTGCTCTTTGGCGATGCCCCGCCGCGGCCGAGGGACCTGCCCACGTGTCTTTGGGTCGCGGGGCAGTTTCGCGATCGGGACGGGGGAATCGTGAGCACGATCACCTGCCGCTCGCGGCAGCGACTGCCGGAGTTCGTGGCCATTGCCCAGGCCGGCGGGGGAGAAGCCTTTCTGATCCAGAACCACGCGCGAATCATGGAAGAGCTTCTCGTGCTGATCTTCGGCGGCGAGCACCGCAAGGACGTGATTCGCTTCTTCGGTCTCGAGCCGCCCGCGGTGCGAAATGGCCGGAAGCCGGCCCGCAAGGTGGCCAGCCGGCGGGTACGGCCGCGGGTGACGAATCCTCCGTAGGGCCGGCTGTGCGGAGCCGAAACGTGGCTGGCGCTACGAACACGGCAACCGGCCGGCACAGCCGGCCCTGCGGCAACTGGCCCTCGGGTTATTCCAGCATGGTCAGCGGGTTTTGCCGATTCTCCAGTGGGAACGTCACCCGGCCCGCCAGGCGGTGCGACTCGAAGACGGCGACGATCATTTCCGTCGCCGTGCGGGCGGCGTAGATACTGGTCAGCGGCTGGCGGTCTTCCTCGATGGCGCCGATCAGGTCCTTCACGGCCAGCACGTTTCCGCCGTGCAACCCCGTGTTCTCCAGGGGTTCGGGCTTGCCTACCCCCGCCGAGGTGACCGGAATCCACTTCTTGCCGGAGCGGCCGGGCGACCAGGAAGAGTCGGGCAGGAAATAGGTATCGGGAATGTGGCCGGTGTTGAACATCTGCACGATGCCGCGGGAGCCGAAGATTTGCAGGCCGAACCGCCTGGGGCTTCCGGCCGCGTCGCGAACGGAATCGAAATAGGCCGTGGCGCCGCCCTCCAGGCGGTACATCGCGTGGACGTTGTCGCCCGCCAGGGGGCCGATTCCCTCGGCGCCTTCGGCGACGTCGTGGGGGCCGACCAGATGGCCGTCCTGCTCCACCCGGGCGCAACAGGAGAGGGGGGCTCCGCCGAAGTGGTGAATCAGGTTGAACATGTGGGTGCCCAAGACCCAGAGGTCTTCGCCCCCGCCGCGGTGATCCTCCTTGCCCCGGGCGCGGAATTCGAGAACCCGGCCCAGCTCGCCCGACTGGAGGAGTTTTTCGATCACCGGCAGCTTCTGGCTGTAGCGGGTTTGGAAGGCGATGGCCAGCTTGACCCCGTGTTTCTCACAAGCGGCGACCATCTCGTCGGCCTCCGCCAGGGTGCGGCACATCGGTTTTTCCAGGTAGATACCCCGGGCCCCGCACTGGGCGGCCGCCACCACCATGTCGCGGTGCTGATCGAGATAGCGGGGGGCCACGGCCACCAACTCGGGGCGGACCTCGTCGAGCATCCGCCGATAGTCGCGATAGCCCTGGGAGAGCTTCAGGCGGCGAACCGACGCGGCCAGGCCTTGCTCGTCGGCGTCGGCCACGGCCACCACCCGGGTTTGGGGCAACTCGCTCCAGACGCGGTCCAGGCCGTGGCCGTAGTTGCCGCGGCCGGTGTGTCCGATGACCGCCACGCGATACGCCGGCCTACCGCCGGCGGCAGGTTGGGCTCGTGCCGTGCTCGCGGCGGCCGCGGCCGTGGCGGCCAAGAGAAAGCCCCGCCGGCCGAGTCGCGCCGGGGGGTGTTTTGGGTGAACGCTGCCGGGATTTTCGTGGGCCATCGTCTTTTCTCCCCGAGGTTGCCGCCCTGGGACCGGACGGTCCCGCCGTCAGACGGCAGGATACGCACCCGGCCGCGGCGTTGCAAGCACGAGGGGCCACGCGAGTGGGAAACGGGCCGCCCAGGAGCCAACAGGCCTCGCCCTCGCCACGGCAGACAACCCTTCCCCCCGGGGCTTTCAGCGGGTATCTTGCCGGGAGTCATGAACCGCGCCGTGTGGAAACAAGCCGTCGCCGATGCCTGGCCGCAACTCGTTATCAGTGCGGTTCTGATCGGGCTGTTCGCCTGGGTTTTCGTCTGGCTGCAGAGCCTCTTCAAGCTGGGGGCGATCGCCGGCATCTTCAGCCTCCTGCCCGACTTCGTGCACCGGTTGGTGGGACTGCCGCTGGATCAACTGGTCACCACCAAGGGCCGGCTCAGTTTCCTCTACGTCCATTTGATTCCGGTGCTGGTCTGCATCGGCTGGGCGCTGGGGCGCGGCTCGGGGGCCGTGAGCGGCCGAATCGCGCGAGGCACCATGGAGCTGCTCGCCACGCTGCCCGTGCGGCGGGTCTCGATTCTCTTTGCCTCGGCGGTCGTTTCCACGCTGGGGGCGGCGGTTCTCTGCGCGACCCTCTGGCTGGGCAACGGGCTGGGTATTGCCACCGTCGAGTTGGAAGGCAACGTTTCGGTGGCCGAGTTTCTGCCCGGGGCCGTGAACCTGTTTGCCATGACCGTGGCCTTCACCGCAATCACCACGCTGCTCTCTTCGCTGGGCCGCGACCGGTGGCCCACGGTATGGCTGGCCGGCGGTTTCTTCGTCCTCTCGGCCATCGTAAAGATGGTGGCGCGGTTGTGGGAGCACGGGGCCTGGCTGGCCTACGCCAGCTTTCTCTCGGCCTTCGAGCCCCAGCAGATCATCCTCCAGCGCGAGCACGTCTGGGCGGTCGGCCTGAAGTATGACGCCACGCTGCTGGGGCTGGGGCTGGTCTGTTTCGCGCTGGCCGGGCTGGTGTTCAGCGTGCGCGACATCCCCGTGCCACGCTAAGGGGCGGCCGATAAATAACTTCCCGGTTTTCAGCCCCGTAGGGCCGACTGTGCCGGCCGAAACGTGGCTGGCGCTGCGAACACGGCAACCGGCCGGCACAGTCGGCCCTACGGGGGTGGCCCTGGTAGCTCGTCTATCTCAGGCGGCGTAGCCGCAAGAGGCACCTGTTCGGCGCGGGGCTGCCGACCCCGCTCCCCTCGCTCACGGCAGTCCGGCGCGCCGCAATCCTCGCCTCTTGTGCCTGCGGCACCCCGATAGCAGAGCTATCGGAGCCACCCGGCGCGCCGCAATCCTCGGGGTGCAGGAACAGACTTCCGGAGGTTGTTCGAGGTGGCGGTTTCAAGTGGGAGG
>CAYZWG010000238.1:3917-8636 GCA_964481605.1 uncultured Planctomycetaceae bacterium | reverse complement strand
CGCCCGTTGCCTGTATACCCTATTCACCCCACCGGCAGGCGGTCGCCGAGGGCGTCCCGGGCGGCCGGCTTGCCCAGCAACTCGGCCGCCAGGCGAAGGGCCATCTCGGCGGCGTCCGGGCCGTCGTCGTGATCGCCCAGCGGAAATGTCTTCAATTGCTCGACCAGCATCCGCGTGGAAGGCGAATCGCCCTTGAAACGCAGCCGCCCCGCCGCCAAATGGGGCCCCAACCGGCGAATCCGAACCTGCTTGTTGACCCGGTTGTCGATCAGCCAAGGCCGCACCCCCAACAGCCCCCGGCGGCGAAATTCCGCCTCGAACTCCCCCGCCAACAGGTCCTGAAACTGGTTGGCCTCGATGCCGAACGCATCGGGCCGAAATCGCTCGTGGAGGGCCACCCCGTCGGCCACCATCCGGGGCGTGGGCCGCCGGGCCATGTCGGCCTCCAGGTAAAGGATGCCCTGCCGGTCCAGCCCCAGCTTGACATAGGCCGAGTAGTCGCCCCGCCGCGAGTCGCTCCCCTTGCTGGGGTCCAGTGCCAACGTCCGGATGCGAAGATGCCGGGGCCAGGACTCGAACCAGATCGTCTCGTCGAAATACGACTCCGGCCACTCGCACTCCTGCGGATTGATGGGCGAGTTCTGCTTCTCCCTCGCAAACGCCGTGTGCCCGCTTTCCGCCCGCATGCACATCAGCCCGTACAGGTCTTCCTCCTCCGGCCAGAGCAGCTTGACCCCGGCCTCCATCGCCTGGCGATGCTGCCGGTAGAATCGTTCCGCCCGCCGCTTGTAGTCGGGCTGCCGGACGTCGGTGTAGATCGCCTCCCACGCCTCCCAGAGCGACATCTTCTCCGGCCAGCGAGTGATCGCCCGAAACACCTTCGAGGTCCAGCCCGGCGTCCGCTCGAGTTCCATCGCCAAGGCCTCCTGGTGCAGGGCCGTGGCCAGGTTGATCACGTCGGTGCGGCTGTTGCCGGCCTTCAAGAGGGTGCCGTGGAACCATGTTCGCGATCGCGCCCGGGCCTGGGCCGAGCTGATGTGGCTGTCGTTCTGGAGGTCGTCGCAGACGATCAGCGTGGGTCGGTGCGGCCCGTGGCGATGGCCGCGAATCCGCTGGCCCGTGCCGAAGGCCTCGATCGCCACGCCGTTGCGCAACACGATCGCGCCCACTCGCCAGATCGGACCCCGTCCGGCGGCGCGGGGATATTGCTCCTTCAGCCGCGGATTGCCGACCAGCTCGCGCTGGATGTTCTTCAGGTGGGCTTGGGCCTGGTGTTTCGTATCGGAGACGATCCAGATGTACTCCTGGCGGCCTTCCAGCGCGGCCCGCAAGGGATAGGCCAGCGTGCCCAGCGTCGACTTGGCGGCGCCGCGGGGCGCCAGCACGTTGAGCTTGGTGCCGCCGTGCCGGCCGATCGCGTCCAACTGGTGGCCCAGCCAGAGGTGCATCCGCGACGGCCGGCGGCGAAAATGCTCGCCCAGGTAGGTCCGCCCCCAGCGCAAAAGCCCCATCTGGCCCGCCCGTGCCGCGGCCCGCCGCCGGGCCTGGCCGTGACAAATCGCCAACTCGTCGCGGAGGGTGCCGAGCATCCCCATCATCCAGTCGGGGAGGGCCCCCGGGCTGGCCTTGCTGCCGTTACCTCGTGTCATCGGTCCGGTCCGTTTCTTCGGCTCCTGGGGTGGCGAAGGTCTCTTTCTCCGGCCCTTGGCCTTGCGCTTTCTTGGCGAAAACGCCGATCATCGCCTCCAGCCGTTTGAGCACCGACTTGCGATGCACGCCGGCGGGCAGGGCGTCGGTAATCATCTCGGCCACCTGGGCCAGGAACGTTGCCATCTGTTCGCCGGTGACCACGTCGGGATGCCGCGCGGCAAAGTCCTCCGGGTTCCGCCGTTCCAAAACCCAGGCCGCCGCCCGCCAGTATTGCTCCTTCTGGGCTGCGTCCCGAATATTCTTCAGGTACCGAAACTCCGCCCCCGATTCCGCCCGTGTCAGCGCCGCCGCGAAGGCCGGATCGCGCAAGGCGGTTCGCTGGATCGTGGTGTGCGAGCAGCCCACGTACCTGGCCGCCGTCCGCCGGCTGCAACCCACGGCGAGGATCGCCAGGATTTCCCGCTTCTTGCCGTCGTCCAGCGCGGGTTTCCCTTGCCGCTTCCGTCTGGCCATCCATCGTTCCTCTTCTGGTTCCCCAAGGGCGAGCCGGACCAGTAATGGTCCGGGTCGGTCCGGGTCGTGACCGGGTCGGTGGTCTGGGTTGGTCCGGGTCGGTCCGGCGAGCTGGGCCAGTAATGGTCTGGGTCGGTCACGACCCGGGAAGATACTCGAACGACACCACCGCGCGGCCCGCCGACGAACGGTAGTTGGAGATAAACCGCCGGGTGCCGTGCGAGCCCGTCTTGCGAACCCCCACGGCCCGCCACCGCGGCGAGCGGCGCAAGTGGCCGATCATCGCCGGATGGCTGGTGGTGATGTTCACCCGGTGGCCCTCGGCCCGGTGCAGATCGGCCACCGCTTCCATCACCGCCGAGCCGATCCCCACGCCCTGGTAGTCGGGCAGGGTGACGATGCGGCTGATTCGCCAGCGGCGTTTCTTGCCGATCAGCGAAACCGTGGCGCAAAACGCCACCGGCTGCTGGTGCCACAAGGCCAGGAAGCAGCGCGCTGCCCGGCTGAGCGACCCGCTCAGATAGTGATGACGCGCAAACAGTCGCCACGCAGCTCGCCCAACGCGAAAGATCGCAAGCTCGATGGGAGGTCGCCGAAGACGCCTCCGGTGGAACTCGGAGGTCGCCATATCGATCACCCAGTCCGGCTGGAGCCACTCGGTCACGTCGTAGTGGCAGGTGACCGCCACGAACCGGCAAGCGATCCTCCCGGAATGAATCCCCTTGGCAATCGCCGCCGAGGCAATCCGCGCCACGTTGCGATCCACCACGCTGGTGAACTCGTCGAAAACGACCAACTGGCGAGCCGGGTCAACCAACTGGCGAGCCGGGCCGGTCACGACCCGGGTTGACCCGGGCCGTGACCGGCCCGGCTCGCCGCTTGACCGGCCCGGCTCGCCGCTTGACCGGCCCGGCTCGCCGCTTGACCGGCCCGGCTCGCCCAGCAGGGCCCGCGCCAGGTCGCAGCGAAACTGCTCGCCACCGGAGAGTACCCGGTAGGGTTTGATCCAACTCGGCGGCGAGCTGAAGCCCACCGCGGTAAACATCCCGGTGATCTCCTTGATCGGCCGCTGGCCCATTGCGTCGACCACCGCCTTGTCCGGCGGCCAGTCGCCGCCGCGATAAATCGAATCGCCGAACATCCGCTCCGCGATCGTGCTCTTGCCGCTGGCCGACGGTCCCACCACCAGCCCGATCCGCCACCCATCTGGACCACCCGGACCATTACTGGTCCGGCTCGCCGGGAGCCGGGCCAGTAATGGTCCGGGTATCTCCACCGAGAACCGTTCCGTGGCCCGCTCGGCCAGCGGCACGTCGAACATCCCCGCCACTTGCTGGACACGAAACGAATCGTAAACCGGACAGGTGACCGTCGCTTCCACTCGATGCATGGTGCTCAACGCTCCTGTTCCACCCAACCCGGCGAGCCGCACTCGGTCAACCGGCGAGCCGGGTCGGTTACGACCCGGGTCAACCCGGACCATCACTGGCCCGGCTCGCCGGACCAACCCGGACCATTACTGGACCGGGTCACAAGTTTTGTAAGCGGCAGGAAAACCCCTCCCCGCTCAAACGCTCATACACCTCGCGCTGCTGCTGTTCGTCGCGACAGGCCACCACCACCTGAAACACCTCCGGCACCTCCACCTCGCGGGGCGCCGCGTCGGGCAGGCCGTCCCCGCCCAACCGCCCGTCCTGCTCCGCCGCCAGGTCGTCCAACACCCCCTGGAGCGATGCGTTCTCCGTCTGGACCACCTCCAGCAATGCGGACAGTGCCTCCTCGTTCGACTCGGCCATGGCGGCCAGCGGATCGAGCAGGGCCAGCAGCTTGGCCGCCTCCGCGTCGTCCAAATCGACCACCAGCACGGGCACCTCCTCGTCCGGCGTGATCTGGGCCCGCAAGTGGCCGTCGATCAACTCCAACGAGCCGTCGGCCAGTTCCCTCGCCAGCAGGGCGTCGGCGTAGCCGATCTCCGCCAGGATGCCCCGCACGGCGTCGGCCTGGGCCGGCGGATGGGTTCGCCAGTTGCCGGGGTGGGGCCGAAGTTGGCCCGCCTTCACCCGCCGCAACCCGGTGATTCGATCGCGTATCTTCATGCCAGCTCCCCGCTCAACGTTCCGCCTCGATCTCCCGCAGCCGCTCGTCCGTATAGCAGATTCGCACCTGGTGGGCGTCCAGCCTCGCTTGATGCTCCGCGTGGGCCTCCCACAGCTTCTGGGTCGCCTGGGACGACCTTTCGACCTGGTCACACAGCCCCTTCACCTGGCTGGCGATCACCGCCAGCTTGGCGTGCACCATGAACATCCAGGGCGTCAGCGCCAGCACGCCCGACATCGCCACGCCCACCACGATTCCCCACGCTTCCACGCTCATCGCCACGCCTCCGGGACGTTTTCCTCATCACACCAGCACGACCCGGCAACCGCCCTGTCGGGTGAGCCGGGTCGGTCACGACCCGGGTTGGTCACGGTGCGGGTCGGTCACGACCCGGGTTGGTCACAGTGCGGGCCGACCCGGGCCATTACTGGCCCGGCTCTCCGCCTTCGTCGGCAGCCT
>CAYZWG010000238.1:1776-3817 GCA_964481605.1 uncultured Planctomycetaceae bacterium | reverse complement strand
GTGCGGGCCGACCCGGGCCATTACTGGCCCGGCTCTCCGCCTTCGTCGGCAGCCTCCCGGTTGGGGCTTGCCTTGGGGCCCCGGGGCTCTTCCGTGGGCCGCACCCCGTGCGGAATCGGCACCCGGTTGTCGTCGCCGCCGAAGGAGATCACCATGTCGAACATCTCCACCAGCGAGGCGTACAACATCAGCGACTCCCGCGGCGTGATCCGATACGTCGCATAGCGGCTGTCCAACCGTGTCGCCTCCACGATGTGCTGGTCCAGCGCCGTGACAAACATCCGCGCGTCGACGTTGCGCAAATCCACGTCCTGCAACAAGGGGATGTTGGGGTCCGAACCGTCCAGGCGATAGGGCAGGTCGAACTCACGACCCGCCGGCCGGGCCACCTCCTCGCCCAGCGGGCTCTTCTCGTTGATCTCGTCGGGCAGCGAAAGCTTCAGGTCCCGCGCCCGCTCCTCCAGCGTCTTGATGTCGATCTCCTGCGGGTTGTGGGTGATCTTGCGGCGGAGGAAATCCAGCCGCACCAGGTGTTCCACGATGAACTGGTTGGTGGCCGTGTCCCAGCCGCTCTGCACGCCGAACTCTCCGTCCTGAAGAATCTGCCCGCGAAACAACAAGCAGTGGCCCGCGTAGGTGTGAATCGAGCGGTTGCGAAACCGCGTGATCGCGTCCTCAAACGTGTCTTTGCCTGGAACCGTCATGATCGTCCGCTCCCGTGGTTTGGGTTTGTCTGGTGTCCGAAAGTTGTCGCAAGAAAAAGGGTCAGGTTTGGCCTGTCGGTTCGGCGGGCATGGGCGACTCGCCGTGAATGCGGTAGAACCGCTTGGCCACGCGGCGACGAATCCGCCTTGCCCAGCGGGCCAGCGCGTCGTCCCCCTGGCCTTCGGCTTCGCGCAGTTCGCGGTCGAACTCGCGTCCCAGGGTGGCGTCGGCGGGTGTGCTTCGGCCGGAGAGCGAGTAGAGCGCGTTCAGTTGCTTGGCGTATTCGTCGTTGAGCGGTCGCGGCCGCCGGCGCCGCCGACTGGGCGACCGCCCCGACCTGCGGCGGCGCACGATCGCCTCCAGCAGCTTCAAGCCCACGATCGCCGCCAGGGCCGGCGGACCGGTCCACCCCAAGGCCGCCAACAGCGGCGGCAGGGCAACCTGCCAGAGCGTCGGGCCGGCGGCGGACAAGGCACCGCCGGCGGCCTCGCGGACCGCCGCGCGAAGGCCCTCGCCCGTGGTGGCCGCCTCGGCCCGCTCGATCCGCTGGCGCAGTGCCCCGATCGACCCCACCGCGGTTTCGATCCGCCCCAACCGATCGCCCAGCGACTGCTCTCGCCGGCCGGCTTCTCGTTCCAGTTCGGCCAGCCGGTCCAGCACGGTGATCGCCTCGCTGCCGCCGCCCGCGGCCGGCTGCCCTGTTGGTGAGCCGGGTCGGTCACGACCCGGGCCGACCCGGCCCATCACTGGCCCGGCTCCCGGGACGCCGCCACCCTTGGGACGACCAAGAAGCCCCGCCAGAAACCGCCGGATTCGCCCGCAATACGTCCCCGCCACCGTGCGGCCGTCGGTCCCCCAAATCACCGCCACCAGCTCGCCCCGGCGGTTGAGCACCGGTCCGCCCGAGTCGCCGTCGCGGGCGGACCCGCTCAGCCGCAGCGTCTCGTGGGTCTTCGTGCCCGCCGTGCTGGCGTAGCCCAGGGCCCGGCCCTGGTTGCAGCGGTACCGCCCATCCGGACCGTAGCCGCAACTCCACACCGGTTCGCCGGGCCGGGGATACTCGCTGGCCACCGGCACCGCCGCCACGGTGACCGCCGGAATCGACAGCGCCGACAAGTCCCAGGCAGGGTCCAACCGGGCCAGCGTCGCTTCATACTGCCGGCCGTCCGCGAACCCCACCCAAATCCTTCCCTTGCCTTCGCGAAACAGGTGGGCACAGGAGAGAATCGTGCTCCCTTGGCCGTCCGTGTGGACCAGCGTGCCCGAGCCGTACGAGCGGACTCGGCCCGTGATATTGACCACCCGCACCACGGCCGCGTTGGGCACGGCGCCCGGC
>CAYZWG010000238.1:0-1676 GCA_964481605.1 uncultured Planctomycetaceae bacterium | reverse complement strand
CCACAGCACCACCCAGGCCGCCCAGATCATCCGGCCGACGCGCCACGATCGAGATGTCAGGCTGGTGGTCATGCGAAAGTCGAAAGTTGAGTGCCACGAGTTAACGAGTTTCTGTTCCCCTCGTTCCCAAGCTCCTGCTTGGGAACGCACTTCCGCGAAGCTCCGCTTCGCCGGCGATAAACCCACACCCCACGCCCACGGGTTCCCAAGCTGGAGCTTGGGAACCAGGTTGGCTAGCTACGGCTGCAAGGTAAACCGGTAGCGATAAAACGGGCTCCGCGCCAAGTCGGCCGGCTCGGTCAGGCGATCGGCCAGGTGGCGGACCGGGTCGACCCCGCCGCCGATCCGGTCGGCCGTGGCGCAGGCCTGGCTGCAAAACGGCGGTCGCCTGTCCCGTGCGCGGTCGTCCACGTCGGGTCGCACGAACCACCGCACGATCGGCAAGTGCAATAGCGCCGCGGCCGCCACGCCCGCGTACCCGTAGTCGCAGCCCGCCATCCGCCGCATGAACGCCGTCGCCCCGCGGGTGTCGTACTCCGGCCAGCGGCCCTGGGGATTGACCTCGTAGACGTCGATCCGCCCGGGCCAGCGGCGGACCTGGCTGGAGAGCGTCACCGCCCGGCCGCCCACCCACTCGCGAACCTCCAGGCAGAACAGCGCGTCGTCCCACCAGGCCGCCTTGGCCGCGTGGCTGTGCTCGCCGCGGCCGGCGATGGAGATCACCCCCCGCCGTCGAAACAACAGCAGGTCGCCGTCGTGGATTTCCCGGCGGGCCTCGGCGTAGGAAACCCGCTTCCGATCGTCGCCCGATTTGCTCACGTCTGGTCTCCTTCGAAAGGCTCCACCCGCCGGGCCTGCCGCCGGGCCTCCTCCTCTCGCCGCCCGCGCACCCGCTCGTAACGCCGCCGGTGCTCCTCTTTCAGTTCCAGTCGCACCACCACCCCCGACCCGCTCCAGCGCGACGGCAAGTGCCCGCCCCGGAGCAGTTCCCGCGTCTGGCACAGCCGGCAGGGCATTTGCACCTTGCCCCCGCAGGTCGGGCAGCGCCGCGTGGGCCCCATCGGCTCGATCTCCATCGGCGTCCGTTTCCACTGGTCGTCCGAGCTGCGTTTGCCCGCGGCCACCGCCCCCACCGTGCCCCGGCTGACGCCCGCCATCCGAGCAATCGCCCGGTAGCTGTGTCGCCCCAGGGCCAGCAGCCGCTCCACCTGCTCGATGATTTCCGCGTCGATCATGGCATCCTGCTCCGTGCGGCGCGCCATGGTAGCGCAAAAAAAGCCCGCCCCCGGGGGTTTCCCCCCAGTGACAGGCTCTTGAGATACCTGCTTACGGCGAAAACACGAGGACCTTCACGCCCTCCGCCCCGGGCGGCACGTCAGGCGGCCGCCTCGGGCACGGCGCAAATCGTCGCTCGCGTCCGCCCAAAGGATCAGGCTCCGCTGATACCCACGGTTGATCGTTGCACGGCGGATGATCGATCGGCCAGGGCCATGCCCCGGCCATCCGGGAACACCCGGCAGTGCCCGCGATGCCTTCGCTTCACGGGCCGTGCAACCGTCAACGAAGCCCAAGGTAGAAGAAAATCGGCGCGGTTACCACGCCACTTTTTGGCCACCCGGCGCGGCCGGTGCTCACCCCCCGCCGGCCAGCCGCCGCAATTCGGCCACGGCCCGGCA
>CAYZWG010000237.1:0-8659 GCA_964481605.1 uncultured Planctomycetaceae bacterium | reverse complement strand
GTCGGGAGACCCGCGCCGAACTCAGCCGCCCAACTCAGAACTGGAAGTAGATGAAGGCCTGGCCGCCGGAGTTTCCCCATAGGGCCACGTAAGCGATCATTGCCACGACCAGGGCGATCCGCAGCCTGGCCGGCCGGAGGATGAATCGGGCTCGGGATTCGTAGAGGAACTGGTAGGCCCAGACGGCGGCCACCAGGGCCAGCAGGAGGAGGGGGCAGCGAGGGTCGGCCCAGCCGAAGTGGAAAATGCTTGCCACGATGGTGCGGGCGTCGGAGAAGCTTTCGGCCCGAAAGAAGATCCAGGTGAAGCAGACAAACAGAAACGTGCCTGCCTGTTTTACCCAGGTGGGCAGGCGCCGGCGGTAGAGGGAGGAGGATTCCAGGGCCCGGGTGGCGCAATAGCCGAGGGCGTGCAGGGCGCCCCAGATGACGTAGGTCCAGGCGGCCCCGTGCCAGAGCCCCGAGACGACCATCGTGAGGCAGATGTTTCGATAGGTCTTGAAGGTGCCGCGGCGGTTGCCGCCGAGGGGGATGTAGACGTAGTCCTTGAACCAGGTGGAGAGGCTAATGTGCCAGCGTCTCCAGAAGTCGCCCAGTCCGGTGGCCAGGTAGGGGTTGTTGAAGTTGAGCATCAGGCGGATGCCGAGCATTCGGCCCACGCCGCGTGCCATATCGGTATATCCGCTGAAGTCGAAGTAGATTTGCCAGGCGAAGGCGAAGGTGGCCAGCATCAAGGCGGGGGCGGCGTAGTGGTCGGGGGCGGAGTAAACCGGATCGACGTAGAGTGCCAGGTAATCGGCCAGGGCGACCTTCTTGAACAATCCCACCACGAACAGGGAGAGGCCGTCGGCCACGTCGCGGCCGGTGATGGTGGGGTTCTGCTGGAGCTGGGGAAGGAGGTTCTTGGCCCGCTCGATGGGCCCGGCCACGAGTTGGGGAAAGAGGGAGACGAAGGTGGCGTAGTGGATGAAGTTGGGTGCCCGCTCGACCTGGCCGCGGTAGTAGTCGATGGTGTAGCTCATCGACTGGAAGACGTAGAAGGAGATACCCACCGGCAGGAGCACGCCGGGCAAGGGGACCTCGTAGGGCAGGTGGAGGTGGAGGAGCAGATCGTTGATGTTCTCGGTGACGAACGTGCCGTACTTGAAGAACCCCAGCAATCCCAGGTTGTTGACGATGCTCACCACCAGCCAGGGTTTTCGCCACCGGCTCTTGGACATCGCCACCACGACCAGGTAGTCGATCGTGGTGGACCAGAGAATGAGCAGCAGATAGAGGGGATTCCACCAGCCGTAGAAGAGATACGAGGCCGCCAGCAGCCAGGGGAGCTTCCACCGGGTTCCCTTGAGCAGGAGGAAGACCGGGTAGAAGAGGAGGAAGAAGAGGGCGAACGTCCAGGTGTGGAACAGCATCTTGGGGGTCTACTCGAGCAGGGCACGAACGTGGGCTTCGACCGATTCGGCCAGGCCCTCCAGGCCGTAGCCCCCTTCGAGCACGGAGACCAGCCGGCCGTCGCAACAGGTTTCGGCGATTTGTTTCACCGTGAGCGTGAGCCGGCCGAATTGCCGCGAGCTGACCCGCATTCCGCCCAGGGGATCGTCCCGGTGGGCATCGAAACCGGCCGAGACGAGGACGAAATCGGGATCGAATTCGAGTGCGGCCGGCTTGAGGACCTGTTCGAACACGCGTTGGTAGTCCTGGTCGCCCGAGCCGGCGGGCAGAGGCGCGTTGAGGGTGGTTCCCAGGCCGTCTCCCTCACCCTTTTCCGACGCGCTTCCCGTGCCGGGGTAGAAGGGGAACTGGTGTACGCTGAAATAGAACACGGTGGGATCGCGGTAGAAGATCTCCTGGGTACCGTTGCCGTGGTGGACGTCCCAGTCGACGATCAGCACCTTGGGCAGGTGGTATTTTTTCTGCACGTATCGGGCGGCGATGGCGACGTTGTTGAAGAGGCAAAACCCCATTGCCCGATCGGGCAGGGCATGGTGTCCCGGCGGCCGGACGGCGCAAAAGGCATTGCGGACCTTGCCCTCCATCACGGCGTCGACGGCCGCGAGCACGCCGCCGGCGGCGTAACAGGCCACGTCATAGGAGCGGGCCGAGGCGGGGGCGTCGGGCGAGTCGACCCAGCCGACCTCCGCCCGGCAACTCTGCTTCACCCGCTGGACATACTGGGCCAAGTGGACCGTGGTGATCCGGTCGACCGACGCCTTGCGCGGCGAGAGCATGAGGAGCCGGGGGAAGAGGTCCGACCGACGCAGCCGGGCGATGATCGCCGTGAGCCGCTGGGGCCGCTCGGGATGCGAGGTGCCGGTGTGGTGATCGAGATAGACGTCGCCGTAGACCAGCCCGGTGGGTAGCGGCGGACGGTAGTAGGCCGTGTGCTGAGCGGGTTGTTGCTGGGCGGGCTGTTGCGGGGGAGCTTTCCTCACGCAGCGAAAGCCGATCGCATCGCGGGCGAAGCAGGCGTCGGCAAAGCCGGGGTCCTCGCCCACGCGGCGGGCCGAGCGGCAGGCCCCGGCGGTGCAGTTCCACCCGCCACCGCGGAGCACCACCGCTTCGCCCTCGTGCGGGCCGCGGGGATTTTCGCTCGGGCTGGTGGCGTAGTAGTCTGGGGCATAGCGGTCGTTGCACCACTCGGCCACGTTGCCGTGCATGTCGAACAGGCCCCAGGGATTGGGTTTCTTCTGGGCCACGGGGTGCGTTTTCTTGGCGGCGTTGTGGTCGTACCAGGCGTACTGATCGAGTTGGCCGGGGTCGGGGCCGAAAGAGTAGTCGGAGCGGGTTCCCGCCCGGCAGGCATACTCCCATTCGGCTTCCGTGGGCAGACGATATCCGTCGGCCTCGAAGTTGCACGCGCCGGTCTCCTCGTCGTAGCAGGGCTGGAGCCCCTCGGCCCGCGAGCGGACGTTGCAGAACAGCGCGGCCATGTCCCAGCCGATCATTTCCACGGGCAGATCGGGGCCCTTGAAGTGGGACGGATGGGGGGAGAGGAATTCGCTCCCGGCGGCCAGCCGGGCCCATTGGGCCTGGGTGATTTCGCGGCGGTCGATGAGGAAGGCGTCGACGGCAACCTCGTGGACGGGCGTCTCGTCGGCCTCGCCGCCGGTGCTTCCCATCGGGAATCGACCGGCCGGCAGGCGGACCATCTCGAAGCCGCCGGCGGTGGTGATTCGCTCGGGCGGCGGTGCAGTGGCCGGGCCCGATTCACCCGGCGCGGACGCCGGCCGCTCCACCCTGCGGCAGGAGGACGCCGCCAGCAGGATGGACAGTGCCAGCGCCAGCCCGGCCGTCGCGACGATGCCACGGCGAAGCGTTCCGCTGGCGCCACGCGCCGGTTGGTTCATGGCTTCTCCTTTTTCAGCGGCACCCAGTCGGGCTCCTTGTTGCAGTTGCCGTCGGTGGTGATTTCCACCCAGCGGTTGACGTGTCGCAAGTCAGCCACGCAGATGTTCCAGCCTTGGGCGCGGATGCCCACGCCCTCGGGGGCCTGGCCCAGCCGTTTGCCCGCCGGGCCGCGAGTAAAGGCGACGTAGTTTCCCCCCGGCGGCCAGTCGATGTGATAGACCTTGATCGGCTTTTCGCTGATCACCACGTCGCGCCCGCCGGTGACCCTGGGCACCGGGCCGGTGAGGTCCAGCCGGGCAACGCGGAGGGCCCAGTCGCTGGGGGTCCAGGCGATCCGCTTGCCGTCGGGGCTGACCTCGGGCCGGCAGCCGGGAATGCCCAGGTTGAACAGGCCCTGGCCGGCAACCTCGATGGCTACGATCGCGTGTCGATACCCCATTCCGCCGTGCGCGGTGGCCAGGATCCATTGGCCGGAGGGCGACCAGCAGACGCCGAACAGGTGGCACAACTCGCTGTTCGGATGGGCCCGATGCGTGGCGGTGGCCAGGTCGTAGAAGAACAGCCCTCGGGTGGCGATCGTGGAATAGGTAAAGGTCTCCGATTCGCCCTTGAGGTAGGCGATCACCGTGCCAGCGGGATTCCAGAAGGGTTGCCGCGCGTTGCGGGCGACCAGCGTCCGCCCGCTGCCGTCGAGGTTCATGTAGTAGACGCTGCGGACCTTCGAGCCGCCGCGGCGCTCGTCGGCCACGAAGCAGATTTTCGTGCCGTCGGGCGATGCGTGGGGATACAACTCGTCGACGTCGTCGGTTCGGGTCAGGTTGACCGGGTGGGAGCCGTCCGCATGGACCAGAAACAGCTCCCAGTTGTTGCCGCGATAGGTTTCGTAAACGATCTTGTAGGGGACCTGTTTCAACTCATCGCGTAGTTGCTCGTCGGCCGTTGGGGCGCCCGACGACGCGGCCGCGGCGACGGCCCAGACGAGCAGGCCGGCCGCAAGCACGGTTCGGCGGGAGCCTCGCGCTGCCGAATTTCTACCCCAGAAACTCATTCGGCCTTCTCCTGGGGAATCCAATCGGGCTCCTTGTTGCAGTTGCCGTCGGAGGTAATCGCCATCCAGCGGTTGGTCGCCGCCGGGTCGGCCACGCAGATGTCCCAGCCCTTGGCCTGGACGCCGACGATCTCGGGGATGCGGCCCATGCGTTTCGTCTCCGGGCCCCGGCTGAAGGCGACGTACTTTCCGTCGGGCGACCAATCCACGTGATAAATCTTCATCGGTTTTTCGCTGACCACGATCTTGCGAATGTGGTTCACGGCGGGCCGGGGACCGCTGAAGTCGAGGTCTCCCACGCAAAGTGCCCAATCGCTGGCCCCCCAGGCAACCCGTTTTCCGTCGGGACTGACGTCGGGCCGGCAGCCCGGAATGTTCAGGTTGTCGACCTCTTGCCCGTCGGCCTGGATGGCGAGAATGGCGTGCCCGTATCCCATTCCCGCGTGGACGGTGGCCAGGAACCATTTTCCATCCGGCGACCAGCAGGGATTATAAAGGTGAAGCAGGTCCCCATTGGGATGCTGCTCGTGCCGGCCGGTGGCAAGGTCGAAGAAGAAGATACCCCGGGTGGCATAGTCCGTGTAGGTGAACTGGTCGGACTCGCCCTTGAGGTAGGCCAGCGTGGTGCCCTGGGCGTTCCAGCACGGCTGGCGGGCGTTGCGGGCCACCAGGGTGCGTCCCGTGCCGTCCCGGTTCATCAAGTAGACGTTGCGGATTTTCGACGGTCCCTGGCCCTGATCGACCACAAAGGCGATTTTCGTGCCCTGGGGAGAAGCGTGCGGATAGAGCTCGTTGACCTGGGGTGTGTGGGTCAGGTTGACGGGGTCGGAACCGTCGGCATGGACCACGAACAACTCCCAGTTTCCCTGGGGATGGGTTTCGTAGATGATTTTGTACGGGTAGGCCTTCAACTCCTGGGCAAGCTCCCTGGCCGAGGTGGTCGAAGCGGAGAGGGCTCCCATCGCCAGGTAAAACACCAATGCCAAGGCGGTTGGGATCCTGCGGGAAAAACGGACTTCGCTGGTCATGGGGCTGATCTCCGGGCTGGTGTATCGTGTGGGCCGGGTGGGATCGCCGGCAAGGCTATTATTGTAGCAGGGCGACTTGGGCGGAGCCAACCTGGGTCCCGTCCCAGGCGGAGGCCAGTGGCAACGGCATGTTGAAATGGCGACCCGAGCCGTTACACTGAAACCGTAGTGTCGGCCCAGCCGGCTCTACAACGGCGGTTTCGGCGAGGTCGGCAGACCTGCGCCGAGCGCTGGGCACGGCCGGCCCCACAACCACAGGTGCTTGTTCCCATGACGCTAACCCTCTCGTTGCTTTCGTGTTTGCTCGCGGGCGTGGTCCTGGGCGGGGAGCCGGCCGCGCCGCAATTCGGCCAAGCCGTGATTACCTTGAACGAATTGCCCGCCCCGCCGGCCAGCCTGTCGGTGTGCGGCTTCTCGCTGGTGGCGGCCGGCGACGGCCCGCAACTGGCGGTCACGGCCTCTCCCGCCACGCTGCTGGCCGACCTTCGCCGAGGCGAAGTGGTTCAGGTCGAGGTGCCCGTGGAGCGGACGGCCGGCGCGTTCGAGGTGTGGGCCGAGGCGGAGTTGGTCGCCGGTCAACAGGCCGAGGTCTGGCTGTCGCTGGGCGAGGGTCCGCGGCAACGCGCCGTGTTGTCGGCCGAACACGGGCGGGTACGGCTTGGAGGCAAGGCGGATGGGCCGGCCACCACGCTGCGGCTGTCCAGCCGAACGGGTGCGGCGGAGGCGGCGGTCCGCTGGTCGGCGATTCGATTGACCTGCAACGATCGCACGATCGAGGTGGCGATTGTTCCGCCGGTGTGCAAGTTGGGGCTCGATCCGCCACCGGTGCTGCCGCCGGCGCGAAAGGCCGTGGAGGCCGCCTTGATCGAATGGGACTGGCGGATGCAAGACGGCATCGGCACCCAGCGCCAGCCCAGAAGCTACGCGGCGGCGATTGCCCGGACGCTGGAACGGGGCCGGAAGCTGATCGCCAACGTGGAGAGGGCAAGACAGACGCTGGGCGACTTGCCTGCCCGGTGGGATGCGCTCGGCCGGCGTTGGCAGGCGCTCAGCGGGAGCGCCTCGGCGAGCCAGGCGGATTGGGAATCGCTGTGGCGGGAGGTTCACCGGTTGCGGCGGCGGATCGTGTTGGCCGATCCCCTGGCTCCCTCCGGACCGCTGCTTTTCATCAAGCAGGTGCCCGGGGCCTTCAGCCACCAGTTGACCCAGTATTACGGTTCCGATGCCAAGCCGGGGGGCGGTGTTTTTGTCTTGGACTCACCGGGCGAGTCGATGCAATGCCGGCAGCTTGCCGGGGGCGAGTTGCCCCTGGGCAGCTACCAGCATCCCGAGGTTTCGTTCGACGGCAGCCACGTGATGTTTGCCTACTGCCACGTGGAAAAGACGCCCACCGATCGTCTGATGCACGGGGATTGCCACTACCACTTGTATGAGATGGCGGCCGACGGCAGCGGGCTGAGGCAACTGACGGAGGGGCCCTACGATGATTTTTCCCCTTGCTATCTTCCCGACGGGAAGATTCTGTTTGTCTCCACGCGGCGGGGCGGGTTTCATCGTTGCGGGCGGGGGCCTTGCCCCACCTACACGCTGGCCGTGGCCGAGGCCGACGGCTCCCACTCGCATCCCATCTCGTACCACGAGACGCACGAATGGAATCCGGCCGTATTGCATGACGGGCGGGTGATCTACACGCGGTGGGACTACGTCGATCGACACGCGGTCCATTACGAGCAGCTTTGGACGGTGCGTCCGGACGGGAGCGAGGTGCGAATTTTCTACGGCAACAACACCTGGAACCCGGTGGGCGTGTGGGAAGCCAGGCCGGTGCCCGGTTCGCCTTGCGTGATGGCCACGGCGGCGGCCCACCACGCGATGACGGCCGGCTCGATCATTCTCTTGGATACCACGCGGGGCCTGGACGGGCTCGGCCCCATTACCCGGCTCACGCCCGACGCGCTCTTTCCGGAAAGCGAGGCCCCGGTGATTCGCCGCACGGGCGGCTACTGGTCGGCGCCGGTGGGCGTGCGTCGTCCGTTGGAGGTTCCGCCGGAGGCGGTGCGCTGGCCGGGGCACTGCTACCGCAGCCCCTGGCCGCTCTCGGAAGATGTCTTTCTGGCGGCCTACAGCTTCGACAGCTTGATCGGCGAGCCGACGGCCAACCCGCCCAACATGTTCGGCATCTACCTGGTCGATCGTTTTGGCAACAAGGAGCTGCTTTATCGCGACCTGAACATTGCCAGCTTGTGGCCCGTGCCGCTTGAGTCGCGGCCGGTGCCGCAGGCCGTGCCGGCGGCCCACGACCTGGGCGATCCGCCGGAGGGGACGTTCTTTTTGCAAAACGTGTACGAGAGCTGGCCGCGTTTGTCCCAGGAGCCGATCACCCGGCTGCGCATCGTTCAGGTGTTGCCGAAGTCGACGCCCAACATCAACCAGCCGCGGTTGGGCATTCCGCCGGCCTCGCCGGGCAAGCAGGTGTTGGGGACGGTGGCGGTGGAGCGGGACGGCTCGGCGTATTTTCGGGCTCCGGCGGGGATTCCGCTCTGCTTTCAGGCGTTGGACTCGCGCGGCCGCGCGGTGCAGATCATGCGCAGCGTGACGTATCTTCAGGCGGGAGAAGCGGCCTCCTGCATCGGCTGCCACGAGCCGCGGACCACGGCCCCCGCCCAGCACGTGCCCGCCGTGGCCGGCCGGCGCGAGCCCTCGGCGATCGTGCCCGGCCCGGAGGGTTCCCGGCCATTCAGCTATCCCCGCTTGGTGCAGCCGGTGCTCGATCGGCGTTGCGTGTCGTGTCACAACGAAAAGCGGCACGAGGGCGACGTGGTGCTCACGGGCCGGCCGCAAGGGCACTACACGGTATCCTACAACGCGCTGGCATCGAGGGTGCCCTACTCGGCCTGGCCCCGCGGCGACGGCGACTTCCGCGTGGTCAACAGCGAGCCAATGAGCCGGCCCGGCCATTTCGGCGCCCGGGGCAGCCGCCTGATGGATATGCTGCTGGAGGGCCACGAGGGGGTGGAACTCTCGGCCGACGACATCGAGCGATTGGTCACCTGGATGGATACCAACGTGCTTTTCTACGGCACGTTCAATCCCGCCGACCAGGCCCGCCAGCAGCACGGCGACCTGATTGCCGGGCCGGGGCAGGAGTAGAGGCGGCGTCGGTTGCGCGGGTGGCCCCGATAGCTCTGCGGGTGGCCCCGATAGCTTTGCTATCGGGGTGCCGAGAGGCACGGGAG
>CAYZWG010000236.1:0-8684 GCA_964481605.1 uncultured Planctomycetaceae bacterium | reverse complement strand
CTTCCCATCTCGGTCCCAAGCTCCAGCTTCTCATCTCGGTCCCAAGCTCCAGCTTGGGACCGCACTTCCGCGAAGCTCTGCTTCGCCCGCGGTGGAACGCTCGGCGAGTTCCCAAGCTGGAGCTTGGGAACCAGGGTGGGCCGCCCGACGGCTCGGCGGGAGCCTCGCCCTCCCGACTTACGCTCGGTCCCAAGCTCCAGCTTGACTCCGCACCTTGGCGGCCGGCACAGCCGGCCCTACTTGGCTCTCTTGGCGTTGAAGGCTTGGGCCTTTTCGATCACGCTCTGGATCGTCACCGGTTTTCCGCCTTGGCGCTTGCTCTCGTCGGCGGCTTCCATGAAGGCGAAAATTTCGATCGTCTCTTGCTTGGGGACGGGAGCCACGCCCGTCTTGAAAAACTTGCAGATTTCCACCACCAGCGGTTTGTATCCTTCGTACTTTCCGCCGGGGGCGATTCCCTTGGTGCCGAACACCGTGGCGCCGTAGCTGTGCGTGCCGTCGCGGATGCCGCGGAAGCTGCCGATGCGGCCACCCTCCCAGACGCCCACCACCATGTCGGTCCCCTCGGTGTGGACCCGAGTGACCGTCTGGCAGCCGGTGCCCATGATGGTGAAGAGAATCTCCACGCCGTGCACACCGTACCAGAACAGGTCGGGGTGGTGTTTTTCCAGGCTGCACGGGCTGTAGGCGTCGCAGCCGCGGACCTCGCCCACCGGCGGGTTGTTCCGCATCTGCTGGAAGCCCGCACTGAACCGCAGCGAGGAACTGGAAAAGCAGGGCACGCCGGCCTCTTCGGCCAGGCGGAAGATCTCCAGCACATCGGCCAGCGAGCCGGCCATGGGCTTGTCCACGAACAGCGGTTTGCCGGCGGCGATCACCGGTTTGGCCTGCGCCAGGTGGGGGCGGCCGTCGACGCTTTCCAGCAGCACCACGTCGACGTGCGGCAGCATCGCCTCGATCGTGTCGTAGATCTCGACTCCCTGCTGGCGAAGCTGCTCGGTGTACTTGTCCACCCGCTCGTAGCTCGACGGGTTGTCCTTCATGCCGCCGGGAAAACCGGCCACCACCTTGACCTCGGCCAGCACGCCCTCGGCCTTCGGGTCGTTGAGCACACCGGTAAAGGCGATCACGTGCGAGGTGGTCAGGCCGATGATTCCGGCCCGCAGCACCTTGGCCGGGCTTTCGGCGCCCGTTTTCGTCTCTTGAGCGATGGCCCGGCCCGGGGCCAGGGCAAAAAGCAGAGCCAACAACGGCGAAAACGCACACAGTCGACAGCGGTTCATGGCAATCTCCGTGAGGTGTGCATGGTCAAAGTGGTAAGGGTCGTTCGTTGCGATTCTCCGTAAATCCTTACGCGGGTGGCCCCGATAGCTTCCGCTATCGGGGTGCCGCTGGCACGGGAGGCAAGGATTGCAGCGTGCCGGACTGCCGGCGCCACACGTTCGGCGCGGGTCTCCCGACCCCGCCGACGCTCACGGTTCCTCTTCCCGCACCAGGCGGCTGATTTGCTTGAATTGCGGCGTGCCTGCCACCCGGCACCATTCGAACAGGGCCGCCTCGGTCGTGGTCAGCGTGGCCCCGCCCGAGTCCATTCGTCCCAGC
Source organism: uncultured Planctomycetaceae bacterium (assembly GCA_964481605.1). Classification (GTDB taxonomy): domain Bacteria; phylum Planctomycetota; class Planctomycetia; order Pirellulales; family Thermoguttaceae; genus CAYZWG01. The sequence goes on along the minus strand of CAYZWG010000236.1, from coordinate 7,082 downwards.
GCCGTGCGGCAATCGACCGCCCGGCGGGACCCCACGGCGTCGGCGGCCAGATACACTCGCCAGCCCATCGCCAGCAGGTCGAACACCGTCTGCTGGACACACACGTGGGCTTCCACGCCACAGACGAGCAGCTTGTGGACGCCCCGTTCGTCCAGACCAGCGAACAGATCGCCGCACTGGCCGCAACTGAACGCGATCTTGGAGGGGATTTCGCCCAGCCGCTGGGCCAGTTCCGGCACCGTCGGTCCCAATCCCGGGGGATATTGCTCGGTCGCCACTACGGGCACGCCGAGCACGCCCGCCCCGTCGATCAACCGCCGGATGTTCCACACCACCCGGGCGTGGTCCGCGATGGCCGGCACGAGTTTCTCTTGCACGTCGACGACCAGCAGGGCCGTATCGTCGACCGACATCAGTTCGGGGCTGCGGGGCAAGGGCTGGTTTGGGCTCATCCACGCCAGGATAGCCAAAGTCCGCCCGGCGGGCCAGACGGGCAACGGCGCGCGCACGAAAAACCCCTCGGAGGTTCTCTCCGAGGGGCTTTCGATTTTTCTCCACCGGGCGTCCGTCGGAACGGCTCGACCAGAGGGCCGTGCCTTTGGTCCAAAACGACCTACTTCTTCGGGGCGGGTGCCGGGGCGGGCTTTTCAGCCGGCGGCTTGGGCGTCGGAGCCGGCTTGGCCGGGGCCTTGGGGGCCGGAGCCGGGGCCGGTTTCGCAGCCGGCGGCTTAGGAGCCGGAGCCGGCTTGGCCGCCGGCTTGGGGGCCGGCTTGGGAGCCGCAGCCTTCGGCGCGGGAGGAGCAGCCGGCTTGGCCGGGGCCTTGGGGGCCGGTTTCTCGGCCGGCTTTTCGGCGGGAGCCTTCGGCGCGGGCTTGGCAGCGGGCTTCGGTGCCGGCTTCGGAGCGGGCTTGGCCGCAGGCTTCGGTGCCGGCTTGGGCGCCGGCGGAGCCTTCTTCACCGGGGGAGCCGGAGCGGGCTTGGCCTTGGGGGCTTCCTTGGCCGGCTCACACGCCGCCGGAGCACACGCTGCCGGAGCACACGCTGCCGGCTCGCAGCACTGCGGCACGCAGCATGTGGGCACGCAGCATTTCGGCGCACACACTCGCACGCACCGGCGCGGCGCGCAGCGATGGAACAGGCCGCACGCCTCGACCGTCCCCGCCGCAACAAAGCACATGGCCGCGGCAACGGCCAACATCATACCGAGTCGTCGCATCACAACATCCTCCTCGTGTAACAAGAAAACAGGGACTGATCCAGGCCGCCGCGGGGGTCCGGCGATCCCTCGCAAACCACGCTCCGGCGACTCCCGCCCGAGCATCCGTTGCGGCCCGCCAGTTGGCAAGATGGCGACGACGCCTCCCGGTCGTCTGTTCACATTCCCGCGATTTCCACGGAGCCAACACCAAGATAGCCTTCTTAATTACACTAGCTTCCCCCAACTGCCGTTGCAACCGTTTCTTTTCTCGAATGGCAAAAATGAGCTTTGCCGGCGTCAACCGGCGTGCCGCCGCCAGCCGACCGGGTTCCGCCCCCCCCACTGTTTAGGGGCCGGGGAGGCGGCCAACTCAAGGCGAAAAGGAAGCACGACTAGAATCGGGGCCGGTTTTCCGCCATATTAACAATCTTGGCCATCTCCGCCTTTTTCTCGGATATTCTCGGGAAGCCATGAAATCGCGGTCCACCACCATTCTCACCGTGCGGCGCGACGGGGTCGTTGCCGTGGGGGGCGACGGGCAAGTCAGCCTGGGCAACTCGATCATGAAGGCCGACGCCACAAAAATCCGGCGTCTGGCGGAAGGTCGCGTGATCACCGGATTTGCCGGCTCCGCGGCCGATTCGTTCGCCCTGCTGGAACGTTTCGAGGCCAAGCTGAAGGATTTTCCCGCCAACATGCCCCGCGCGGCCACCGAATTGGCCAAGCTCTGGCGAACCGATCGAGCCTTGCGGCGCCTGGAAGCGATGATGATCGTCGCCGACGCCGGCCACACCCTCTTGCTCTCCGGCAACGGCGACGTGATCCAGCCGACCGACGGGATTCTGGGGATCGGCTCGGGAGGCAACTACGCCCTGGCGGCCGCCCGGGCCCTGGTCGACCATACCGACCTTTCCGCCGTCGACATCGTGCGAAAGTCCTTGGAAGTCGCCGCCGCCATCGACGTCTACACAAACACCAACATCGTGGTGGAGGAGCTTCCGTGCGAGAGCTGACCCCGCGTCAAATCGTGGAGGAACTCGACCGTCATATCGTGGGACAGGACGACGCCAAGCGGGCCGTGGCGATCGCCATCCGCAACCGCTGGCGGCGGCAGCAGTTGACCGAGGATATGCGAACCGAGGTGGCCCCCAAGAATATTCTCATGATCGGACCGACCGGGGTGGGCAAGACGGAGATCGCCCGCCGGCTGGCCAAGCTCACGGGCGCCCCCTTTATCAAGGTCGAGGCCACCAAGTACACCGAAGTCGGCTACTACGGCCGCGACGTGGAGAGCATGGTCCGCGAGCTGGTCGAGAACGCCATTGGGCTGGTCCGCCAGCGGGAGCGCAAGCACGTCGAGGAGGAGGCCCGGCGACGCGTCGACCAGCGGCTGGTCGACCTGCTGGTGCCGCCCCCGCCGGCCTTCGACGATTCGGCCGATTCGGCCGATTCGGCCCAGCGCCACGAACGAACGCGGGAGAAGATGCGGGCGATGCTGGTGGCCGGCGAGTTGGAAGAGCGGCGCGTGGAACTCACCACCGAGCAGAAGCTCATGCCGATGATGTTTACCGGGGCCGGCATGGAGCAGATGGACCTCGATCTGCAAGGGATGTTCGAGAAAATCCTCCCCAAAAGCACCTCCCGGCGAGAACTGACGGTTGCCGAGGCCCGCGAGGTCCTCTTCGAGCAGGAGGTCGACGCGCTGATCAACCAGGACGCGGTCCAGTCGGAGGCGATCGCCCTGGCCGAGGATACGGGGATCATCTTCATCGACGAACTGGACAAGGTGGTGGCCAGCGAGCACGCCCAGGGGGCCGACGTTTCCCGCCAGGGGGTTCAACGCGACTTGCTGCCGATCGTCGAGGGCACCACGGTCCAAACCCGCTACGGCTTCGTCAAGACCGATCATATTCTGTTCGTCGCCGCCGGCGCGTTCCATCGCGCCAAGCCCAGCGACCTGATGCCGGAGTTGCAGGGCCGGTTTCCCATCCGGGTGGAGTTGAACGACCTCACCAGGGACGACTTCGTGCGGATTCTGACCGAGCCCAAGGGGGCCCTCTCGCGTCAATACGAAGCCCTGCTGAAAACCGAGGGCGTCGATCTGAGGTTCGGTGCCGACGCCATCGAGGCCCTGGCCGACTATGCCTATCGGGTCAACCAGACGTCCCAGAACATCGGCGCCAGGCGGCTCTACACGATCATGGAGCGGCTGCTGGAAGAGCTCAGCTTCGAGGCCCCCGAGATGAAGATGGGCCGCGTCGAGGTCAGCGCCGCCTACGTGGCCGAACGTCTCGACGAGGTGGCCCAGGACGAGGACCTGAGCAAGTTCATTCTTTGACCAACGGTGCCCGATCCCGGCACCCGCGGGCTGTCAACTGGCCGCCGCCTGGGCAGTGACCGGCTGGGTGAAGACGGCCAGGTTCTGGACCAGGTCGTGCCGCGTGATGATCCCTACCAGCCGCTCGTCTCGCATCACCGGCAACCGGCCCACGCCGTGGCGGCGAAACTGCTCCGCCACGCTCCTCAGATCGTCCTCCTCCCCGGTGGTGGGGACGTTGCGGCTCATGTAGTGGTAAACCTCGTCGCCGCCGGTGCGGCCGTCCCACACCAGGTCGAGCAGATCGTCTTCGCTGACCACCCCCAGCAATCGCCCGGCCACGGCGACCACCGGCAGCCCGCTGATGCCGTGCTTGAGCATCAGCGACACCGCCTTGGTGACCGAGTCGTCCGGGTCCACCGCAATCACCTTGGTGGTCATCAAGTCCTTGGCCTTCAGCATGGTCGTCCTCGCTGGGGACTGGAATGAGTTTTTGTGGTGGAAAGTCGGCGGTGCGAGGCGGGGATGACGAAACGTTGGCCTGGTGGGAGCGGGACGTTCATCCGGGATTTGTACGGGGAGGGCGAGGCTCCTGCCGAGCCGTGTAGTCAGGGTGAATGTCGCCGCCGCGGCTCGGCGGGAGCCTCGCCCTCCCGCCTGCGTACGAGTATCCCCTTTTCGCGACAGAGCGGCAGCCGCAGAGATAGGAATCGTCCCGCGCGGGCCGCAGAGTATAGCGGTTACGCGAAACGGACTAAAGACCGATCCGTTCGACCCGCAAGGTTTCGGGTCCTGCCGAAAAAGCGAATTCCACCGTGGGCGAAAACCGGACCGCCGCGCCGTTGGCCGAGGCGCCCTTCGGGCCGTTGCGACGCAATCTGCCGGTCCCCTCTTTGCGGAATCTTCCCTCCACGCCGCCGAATCGCCACAACCGGCCTCCGGGGCTTTGCCCAAAAAGCGAAGGGGGTATCGTTGCGAAACGCCGCCAGGGCGAGGCTCTTGTCCAGCCGCGGACGCGACCTTGTCTCCGAAGGAAAATGCGGAAGTTGTCTCTCGTTCGACCCTTCTACGGGGAATGTGTGAACTATACTTCTCGGGGTAGCGACCCGGCGTCGAACCGCAAGGGAGGTTCTCGTGCAACTCTTCTGCAAGAAAAAATCGACCGGTGTCCAGAGTTTCATGCTCAGCCTGGTCAACAACAACTGCCCGGACTTGCAGTTCAACCCGGACGAGTCCCGGGTCGAGAACCGAGTACGCCTGTCCCTCGTCACCCTGGTGGTCCCTGTGGAAGCCGGCCAACTCCGGTTCGAAGAACAGTTCAGGGCCGTGACCCGGGAGATCTCGACCACCGGCCTCTCGATTATCCTGGACGTGCCGCGGGGGCTGGACGAGATGATCCTGGCCTTCCGCCGGCAAGAGTCGATGAGCTATGTCCGCGGTCGCTCCAAGCATCTCACTCCGATGGGGGCAGGATTCTTCCGACTGGGCATCGAGTTGGCCGAGATGGTGCATCCAAGCGACTATCCCGGTTTGGCGAACGTGGTCTTCTGAGGCGTTGGCGTCTCGCCGCTTTCGCGCTGCGGGGGGCGGGCGACGCGGCCGGCCATGCCTGACGCCCGGCTGCCGGGGGCACCGCCAGCGGGGCCCGCTGCTGCCGCTGGGCGGACCCCGTCCAAAGAACTGGGCTCACATCGCAATCGCCCGCTGACTCTCATTCTGCGCCTGTCCCCTAAGTTTCCCTATCTTTTCCTCTTCACAGACGGGTACATTTAGCATGAGCGGTCTGGTTGATCCGAACGGGGAAATGGCGTAGGATAATCGGACCGAATGGATGGGTTCCGCCTGACAGGAGGTTGCAACATGGCCGGCTCGACGTACTTTGTGCAAGAGTGTCCGACGTGTGGGCGGCGGTTGTTCATCCGTGTCGAGTATCTGGGCAAGAAGGTGGTCTGCCAGCATTGCAGCGCCCCTTTCGTCGCCACCGATCCGAGCAGCAATCGCTATCCCGGAGACGAGACGGTGGAAACGCTGTTGCGGCGTGCCGAGGCGCGGCTCCGCGCCGACTCGCGGCTGACCGCTTCCAGCCGGACACCCAACCCCCGCTGAGCTTTTCCAGCTCGCGTCCCTGTTTCGCCATTTAGCTCAAGCCGTAGGGCCGGCTGTGCCGGCCGCTTCCAGCACTTCGCAGCGCCAGCCACGTTTCGGCCGGCACAGCCGGCCCTACGACCCGCGGGCCAACCGATCGAGATCGTCGAAAAACCGGGGATAGGTTTTCGCCGTGCATCCCGGGTCGCGAATCACCACGCCGGGCCGCACCAGGCCGACGATGGCCAGACTCATGGCCATGCGATGATCGTCGTAGGTTTCGATCACGGCGCCTCGGGGCCGCCCCGGCACAATCCGCAGGCCGTCGTCGCGCTGCTCGACGTGGGCGCCCAGCTTGCTCAACTCCGCGGCCAGCGCGGCGAGGCGATCGGTCTCCTTGTGGCGGATGTGCTCGACGCCGCGGATGGTGGTGGGGCCGTGGGCAAACAGGGCCACGGCGGAAAGGGTCTGCACCGTGTCGCTGATGGCGTTCATGTCGACGTCGATCCCCCGCAGCGGGCCGCCGGCCACGGTGATCGAATCGTCGCCGTAGTCCACCCGGCAACCCATTCGCTCCAGGCACCGGCAAAAGCCGACATCTCCCTGGAGGCTCGCCCGGGCGAGTCCCTCCACACGCACCTGCCCCCTGGTTACCGCCGCGGCGGCGAAGAAATAGCTTGCCGCCGAGGCGTCGGGCTCGATCGCGTAGCGGCGGCCCCGGTAGCGCCGCGGGGCCGGAACGCGGAACCGCCGCAAGGATTCGACCTCGACCGCGACGCCGAATGCTTCCATCACGGCAAGCGTCATTTCCACGTAGGGCTGGGAGACCAGCTCGCCCTCGACGCGAAGTTCCACATCGCCCGCCGCACAGGGGGCCGCCATCAGCAGCCCGCTCAAAAACTGGCTGGAGATGGTCCCGGCCACGGTAGCTTGCCCGCCGGCCAGGCCCGAAGCCCGAACGGCAACCGGCGGACACCCGTCGGCCCGCTCGCAGTAGACGTCGGCCCCCAGTTGTCGCAGGGCGACGAGCAGGTCCTCGATGGGCCGCTGGCGCATCCGCGGCGTGCCGTCCAGCCGATAGGTCCCCTGGCCGAGCGTGGCCAGGGCGGTGAGGAATCGCACCGTGGTGCCGCTGTTGGCCACGTAGAGGTCGGCGTCCGCCGCGGGCGGCCGGCCGCCGCAACCGGCCAGGCGAATCGTGCCATCCGGCCCCGACCGGTCGACCGCGATCCCCAACCGGCCCAGCGACTCGGCCATCACCCGGGTGTCTTCACTGTCCAGCGCCCCGGTCAGCGTCGATTCCCCCTCGGCCAGCGCGGCGCAGACCAGCGCCCGATTGGTGATGCTCTTGGAGCCCGGCGGCCGGATCGAGCCGCGTACCGGCCCGGTGGGTTGGATTTCCCGTGTTTCCGTCACGACAAGTGTCCGTTGGAAATGGAATCGTCACTGCCGACCTGGTTCCCAAGCTCCGGCTTGGGAACC
>CAYZWG010000235.1:0-8728 GCA_964481605.1 uncultured Planctomycetaceae bacterium | reverse complement strand
CAGCGACAGCCCGCCCAGGTGGCCCTCGGGCCGGGCCGACCGGTGGTCGCCGTGCTGGCCGTGGTGTGTCTGTTCGCTGCGCTCTGGTACGCCGGCTGGGACTCGGTCCGGCAAGACGTGCTCGCGTCCGACACCTATTGGCTCTCCGTGGGCGACGTCCAAATCACGCCGGCGGCCGAGTGGATTCACAGCGATATCCGCGCCGAGGTCTTTCGCGACGCAAGTTTCGATGAGCAACTTTCCATCATGGATCCGAAGCTCACCGAGCGGATCGCCCATGCCTTCTCGCTCCATCCCTGGATCGCCCGCGTCAGGCGAGTGCGAAAATACCACCCGGCCGCGGTGCGGGTCGATCTGACTTACCGCCGTCCCGTGTGCATGGTCGAGGTTCCCGGCGAGTTGCTTCCGGTCGACGTCCGAGGCGTGCTGCTGCCGCGCGAAGACTTCTCGCCCGTCGAAGTGGCGAGGTATCCCCGGCTGGTCGGCGTGGACTCGGTACCGATCGGGCCGGAGGGGACGCGATGGGGTGACATCCGGGTGGTGGGGGCCGCCGAAATTGCCGCCGCCTTCGGGCCCGCCTGGAACCAGCTACGGCTGGATCGCATCTTCCCCTCCACCCTGGTCGATGTGGGGTCGCGAGGCGAGTATCATTTCGAACTCTTCACCCTGGGGGGGACACGCATCCTCTGGGGACGCTCGCCGGGGGCCGAGTTGCCGGGCGAACCGACGGCGAAAGAGAAAGTCGCCCGGCTGCAAAGATACTACCAGGAGCACGGAACGCTGGAGGGGGCAAACGGCTCGCGGCCGTTGGACATTCGCAATCTCGCCTCCTGGCAACGATCCGCCGGGGAGGCCCCCCGGGTACTCCGTTAGCGGTCGGCGGCGACCCGGTAGTTGGAGGCCTTCGCCTTCGCCTGGTCCTTGATCTCTTCGCGGACGATGGTGAGACGATTCGGCGCCTCGACGCCGACGCGGACGACTCCGGGAGCAATACGGACAATCGTCACGGCGATGTCGTCGCCGATGAGAATCCGCTCACCGACCTTGCGCGAAAGGACGAGCATGATTCCGGCTCGCGTCCAATGCCTCGAAACGGCCAGACCCCCGTCGGGCTTGCGGGGACGTTTCGATCCCCCGCCGCTGACTCTTCCTCTTCAGACTCTTCAAGATACCAGCCGCCCGCTAGCTGTGCAAGCAACCGGGACCGTTTCGATTGGAGGAATCCGCGAGAGATTCAGCGAAAATGGAGAATGTGGGTAAGCTGCCCGGGCCGCGCTCGGCATCATTTGCGGTCAACCCCGTCGCCTTCCCCTTGGACGTCCGGGCCCAGCGGGCGAATCGTCACGTCGTCGATCCACGCGCTACCCAGCCCGGCCAGCGCGAACGTCACGGTCACCGGACCGCTTCGCGGGGCCACGCGGTAGAGCACGAATTGCTGCCAGCCGTCGGTCCGCGGGTAGCGCGCGGCCAGCGGTTGGCCGGCGAGGGAATCGATAATCATCAGCCCGTCGACGCTGCCGCGAATCGGCGGCTCGACCCGCACCCAGCCCCCAATCGCGATCCACTGCCCAGCCTCCACCTGGACCGGTGCGGAGGTGATCCAGACCGGCGGCGTTTCGACCTGCGCCGGCGATTGGCCGGGCTCGATTGGGCTGGCGGTCAGTCGCAAGCCGAGCTTGCCGCCGCGGGCGGCCTCCGGTGCCAGCACGGCCTCGGTGTAAATGCCCTCGATGGGGTGCTGAAAATGATCCCAGCCGGAATGCAGCCAGGTGGACAGGTCCTCGAAGTCGCCACCGGCGAGCCGGTTTGCGCCCGGTGGCGATTGGGTCACCCGGCGCAACAACCTCCAGTGGTCGGGCAGAGTGGGAAAATGGACGGCCAGGGGGCTGGCCACCGGTGAGGCGAGGGAGCCGGCCGCGGGAGCCCATTGGGTGCGTTCCAACTGCTGCAAGGCCCGCATGGAAGCGCCTGCCGCCAGGTAGGCCGAGGAGTCGTCCCCGGAGGCCAAATGCCCATCGCACGTTTGTAGCGACTGCCGCGCGGCGGCGAGGAAAAACTCGGGGGGTAATCCGCCCGGTTGAAAGGGGAACACTTCGCCTCCCGAGCGGCGAAGTCGCTGGACGGTCGCCTCGACTGCTTGCCGCTCGAGCTCGGCAAGCTGGCGGCGCAACTGGGCAGCTCGGTGGCCGATCCGGCGAACCTTCTGGCCGCGGCTGTTGCGAAAGAGGGCGTCTTGCGTGAACAGCACCTGGGTGGTCAGGTCGAGATTTTCCAGGGTGATCCGCGTTCCCCCGGTGGCCCGCTTGTGACGCACCGGCCGCAGCCGGCCGGGGACCATTTGGGAGACGTAAACGCTTTTCGATTGCGACACGCCTGGAACCACGAACGAGACCGGCTCGTCCGGCGGCGGGCCGGGCACTTGCTGGGCCCCGGCCGGCAACCACATCGGCAGCAGCAGGTCGGCCCGGTCGCGGCGAAAAACGGCGGCCATCGCCGATTCCCGGCTCCCCGCCACCCAGGCGTCGAGCGTGCCGGCCGCCAGCCAGGGCTCGATCACGTCCAGTTCCAGGTTCAGCAGTTCCAGTGAGCGGGCCCGCATCCGCGTGGCCGGATCGCCGGCATCGAGAGGGGAAAACGACTCGAACAGCAAACCACGGCCGCCGGAAAGCAGGGAAAGATAGACCATCAGGCGGAGCTGCTCCGGTCCAAACCCCGCTAGCGCCGAGCGAGGACTCAGCAAGCTCCATTGGGCCTGGAGGCTCTCCGGCGGCTGCGTGGTCACCACGGTCCAGACCGGTGTCCCGGGACGGGCCAGTTGGGGCCGCTGCCGCAGCCAGGTGGCGTAGTCGCCCAGGTTCAAGCTGCCGAGCAAGGGGGAACGCCCCAATAAGAGCACATCGACCACGCGGCTGTACGAGCGCAATCGGTTTTGCGGATAGGCCAGCAGCGGGCGGCGATTGTGGCGGTCGGCCGTGCGAATCTGCTCGGCCCATCGCTTCACCGAGTCGAGTTGCCGCGCGTCGAGCCGCGAGCCCAGGTCCCATGCCAAGACCCCGTCGTACTCCCGGCCGATCGCCGGCATGGGAACGATCGATCCGTCGGGCCCCGTGGCCTGGGAAGGAGGCGGAGCCGGACAGATCGCCCACAGCCCCAGTTCGGCCGCCTCCCGCAATCGCCGGGAATCGGGAATCGCCGCAAACCACACCGCGTTGAACCCCAGCCGCTTGAACAGGGCCAACGGTTCTCCGCGATCGCGAATCGCCCGAACGAACGTGGGCCGCTCGTCGACCAGCAGCACGGATTGGTCCATGCGGATTCGCCGCCGGCCCGGGTCCCGAGCCGGTTCCGGCCGGCTCGACCATCCACCGTAGGGGGGCGACGGCGTGGCCGCCAGCGGCGACTCGGGCCGCTCCGTCGCAGCCGGCTTGGGGGGAGCCGGACCGGCCGTCTCCACGTAGCCCGCAACGTCCAGATCGTCGATCCAGACGTTGGTTACCCCCGGTCCGCCGTACACGTTCAGCAGGATTTGCTGAAGGTAGGCCTCGCGAGGGTCCACTTCCGGGCCGTACTGGCTCCGCAGGATGCGCGTCTGTTGGGCCAGCAGATGGGGAAGGTCGTCGATCCGCAGTTGCTGCCACTGCCCCACCTTCGAGTAGCTTGTTCCTCGCAGCAGCGTGGTCAACGGCTGGCCGGTCTGGGGATTCCGCGTCCGCGGCAAGACGACTTCCGCCAGCATTTGCAGCCCGGCCCGATCCGACCTGACTTGCACGCTGGGGGCCAACTCCTGGATCACCCGGGGACGCCCGATTTCATGGGCCAGGTAGACGTGGGTCCCGCCGGTGCCGGCGATTTTCAGCCGCTCGCACCCGTTGCCGGTGTGGGCCTCCCCCTGAACCCGTTGGTGGAGAACGATCTCGTAGCGGGCGTTGCCACCGAACTCGCGCCAACTGACCTGGGGACCCTCGAATCCTTCGTACCACGCTCCCTGCCCGCGGGCGACCGAGGCGTTGCCGGCCAGCAGCGCGGCCGCCAGGGTCACCGCCAGGCGGGTTCGGGGCAATCGTGGCTGGCTGGGAAGGCCCGACATGGGGGGGTCCGTGGCTGGGGGGACGCGGCCGGCGGCTCCGCTATTGGCCGATGTGGCCTCCAGGCAACATCCGCGCGGGATCATGCCACCTCGCCCTAACTTGTGCTTGTATCAGGATTTGCGTCCTGCATCCAGATCAAACGTGGCGGTTTCTCCACGACCGGGCAGAAAGGGCGTTTTGCGCGATCTCCATAAACCCTTTCACTAACGTCACTTACGAGAATCGTCCGGGTTCCGAACGGTCTTCGGCACGTCGGCTGCTTCTGGTTCCTCGTGTTCCACCACGCGGAAGGAGATCACCATGAGCAACGAGAGTCACTTCGCCCAGCAGAAGACCAACGAAATTCCCTCCGAATTGGCCGAATTGGCCGATGCGATCCGGCAACTGCCGTCGCTCCACCGGCAGCGCGTCGAGCAGGCGTTGGGCCGGGTGCTAGCGAGCACGAAACGACGCCACCGCATCCTCACCCTGGTGCAGGACGCGTTGAGCCAACTTCGCCTGGACATGAAATACCTGATGTTCGACCTGGACGCCACCCGGCGCGAACGGGACGACTACCGGCAAAAGCTGGAAGAGGCGTCTTGAGGCGCCGGCCGGCGGCCCCGGACCAATCGCATCGCCCGGGGGCCGGCCCCCCCGATTCTCTCCAAAACAACCCTCCCTCCCTCCGGCTCCGGCCCATCTCTTTTGGGCCGGAGCTTTTTTTAGGCCCCCGGGCGTTTGGCGCGGGTCTGCCGACCCCGCCGTAGTTGACTCGTTCGGCGCTGCCCCGGATTCTGGGGGGGCACCGGGTGGACCGCGACCCCGGGGTACGTTGCGGGAAGCGGGGTGCCCGAATACGATAGAAGCGCCGATTCCGTCTTCAGGGCCCTGCCGGCGGTAAGGCTTTTTCTCAATCCACCCGGTCCCCGAACACCTCAGGAGCACGACCGCGATGGGAGAACTCAAGGCGGAACGAATCGCCAACCGCGCCTTGGACTTGGGCATCGTCAGCGATCAGGAAATCCACGGCATCTGGACCGAACTGGGCAGTCGCAATGTTCCGGCCAACGACTTGCTCCAACTCTGCGTCCGCCGCGGCGTGCTGACGAACTACCAAGTGGAACTGTTGCTCAAGGGCGACCGGCGGGGTTTTTTCTTTGGCGACTACAAGGTCCTCTATTACATCGGGTCGGGGACTTTTGCCCGGGTGTACCGCGCCGTTCACAAGAAGACCGGGAAAGTCGTGGCCGTGAAGGTTCTCCGCCGCCGTCTCAGCGACAGCGAGAGCCACTCCAGCCTGTTCATCCGAGAAGGTGAATTGGGGCAAACCCTGGACCATCCCAACATCGTTCACGTGCACGAGGTCTACTCCCAGGATCGGCTGCACTTCCTGGTGATGGACTTCGTCGAGGGGTGGAGTCTGCGCGAGTTCGTCAAGAGCCGCAAGAGGATCGATGCGGTCGAGGCGACGAGGCTGTTGGTCGACGTGGCACGGGGTTTGACCTACGCCTACGAGCAGGGGCTGGCCCATCGCGACGTGAAGATGACCAACGTGCTCGTCTCCAGCCGGGGTCAGGCCAAGCTGACCGACTTCGGCCTGGCCTCTCCCATCTCTCACGACTACAGCGCGGAAATGATCGCCGAAATGAACATCCTCAACACGCGAACGATTGATTACGCCGCGCTGGAGCGGGCGTCGGGGGTGCGGGGCGATGATACGCGGAGCGATATCTTCTTCGTGGGCTGCATGTACTATCACATGCTCAGCGGCGAGTCACCGCTGGACGAAGTGGAAGACAAGCTGGCGCGGCTGAGCCGGGCGCGTTTCTCGGATATCACGCCGATTCAGAAGCAATGTCCCGACTTGGCGCAGTCCGTTGCCCTGGTGGTCAATCGGTCCATGGCCCTGGATCCGGATCAGCGATACCAGACACCCCCGTTGATGCTGGGCGACCTGGAGATGGTGCTGAAACGCCTGCAAGGGGAGCATCCGCCGAAAGAGGAGGAGGCGGCCGCCGGGGAGGATTCCGCGCCGTCTGAACCGCCCGCCCAGGACGCCGCCACCCTGCTGGTCGTCGACTCCAACGCCCCCATGCAGAAGGTTCTCCACCAGGGGCTCACCAGCGCCGGCTACCGGGTGGTGGTCACCGCCGATCCGGACCTGGCCGTCCGCCGAGTGACGGAAAAGCCGGCCACGGCGGACGCGGTGGTGCTCAACGCCCAGGACCTGGGCGAAAAGGCGCTGTCCGCCTTCAACCAATTGGCCGAGGGGGCGAAAACCCGGTCGCTGGGTGCCGTTCTCCTCTTGGAGGAAGGCCAGCACGACTGGCAGACGCGCGCCCGCCTGGGGCCGCGCCGGATCGCGCTGGCGATGCCCCTGAAGATGAAGGACCTGCGCGAGTCGTTGGCGAAGATTCTGCCGGCGCGGTAGCTCTCGTTCGGCGACTCTCGCTGCCAAGCTCGTTCGGCGCGGGTCTGCCGACCCCGCCGTTGGCCGACGGCTTGGCCGAAGGTCTCCCTGTGTGTAAACATTCGTCCCACTCGTCGCAACGAGTTTGTAGTGACCGCATTCATGCGGTCTTTTCCGGGAGCCAGGTCCAGAGCCCCGATGAATCGGGGCACTACGAACGGGTTGGACGAATGCTTACCCCCGCGTTTGCGTAAACGGTTGATGCGGGAGACCATCGGTCGAATTCAGTGCGGGGTCGCCAGACCCGCGCACAGCGGAGGCGCGGACGTGGCCACCCCCGACACCAACTCTCGCTGTCAAGCTCCGGCTTGGCAGCGAGAGACGGCAAAACGGTATGGGGCCTAAAAGATGCCCATCGCCGCCAGGCTGTAGCGGACGATCACGCCGGCGGCCACCACGCTGACCATGCTCATCAGCTTGATGAGGATGTTGAGGCTGGGTCCGCTGGTGTCCTTGAAGGGATCGCCCACGGTATCGCCCACCACGGCGGCCTTGTGGGCGTCGGTGCCCTTGCCCCCGTGGGCCCCCGCCTCGATGTACTTCTTGGCGTTATCCCAGGAGCCGCCGGCGTTGGCCATGAAGACCGCCATGCAGAAGCCGCAGGTCAAGGCCCCCACCAGCAGTCCCATCACCCCGGCCACGCCCAGAACCAGGCCCACCGCGACGGGCGTGGCCAGGCCCAGCATGGAGGGCAGGATCATCTCCCGCTGGGCCGCCTGGGTACTGATCCGTACCGGCTCGGCATAGTCGGGCTTGTCGGTGCCTGCCATGATGCCCGGCTTTTCGCGGAACTGCCGGCGAACCTCTTCGACCATGCCGAAGGCCGCGCGGCCGACCGCCTTCATGGTCAGCGCGCAGAAGACGAAGGTGGCCATCGCCCCCAGAAAGATACCCACCAGCACCTTGGGGTTCATCACGTTGACGCTGTAGAAGTTCATCCAGTCCGTCATGTTGGCCGATTTCACCGGCACCAGCGCCGTCTGGGTGGCAGCAAAGCGGGTTTCGCTGATGCCGTCTTCAGTCACTTCCTCGACCAGTGCCGGTGGAATCAGTTCGGGGCCATTGCCCGTCTTGATGTTCTCCCAGTTGGTCTTGATCTTGCGATGGCGAATGCTGCCGGGCATGGCCAGGTAGCCTTCCAGTTCAATCTCCTTCCGGCCATTCTTTTTCTGCACCTCGACGGCCTTGCCGAGGAATTGTTCGTTGACCTTGTAGTAGCTGCCGACTTGAACCTGGGCGACTTCCTCGATGGCGGAATCACCCCAGCGCTCGAAGCCCACCCGAACCTCTTCCACGTAGGCGGCCATCAGCGCCAGTGCGGTCAGCGCGGCCGAGCCGATGGCGAACCCCTTGCCGGTGGCCGCCGTGGTGTTGCCCAGGCTGTCCAGGGCATCGGTCCGGCGGCGGACCTCCGGGTCCAGCCCGGCCATCTGGGCGTTGCCGCCGGCGTTGTCGGCGATCGGCCCGTAGGCGTCGGTGGCCAGGGTGATGCCCAGGGTGCTGAGCATTCCCACCGCCGCGATCCCCACGCCGTAGAGCCCC
This sequence comes from uncultured Planctomycetaceae bacterium, assembly GCA_964481605.1. GTDB lineage: Bacteria > Planctomycetota > Planctomycetia > Pirellulales > Thermoguttaceae > CAYZWG01. The sequence continues at coordinate 646 of CAYZWG010000235.1, read as the reverse complement.
ATGGCGAAGTAGGTCACGTCGGTGAAGTGCCAGTGCGAGGCGAAGCCAAAGGCCAGCAGGGTGGCAATGCCCACGGTGATCACCGGGAACCAGACGCTCTTCATGCCGTCGGCAATGCCGCCGATGATCAGGGTGGCGGGTCCGGTGAGGGCCTGGTCGGCCAGTTTCCTGGTCGGATTGTACTCATCGCTGGTGGAATACTCGGTCCATTTGCCGATCGCCCAGCCGGCCCCCAGGCCGACCACCACGCTCCAGGCGACGGTCCAATAGAGACTCCCCAGGAGCAGATAGGAAAGCACGAACGCGGCCACCCCGATAAGCAGGCTGGAGATATTGACCCCCCTGGCCAGGGCCTTCAGCAAGGTGCCTTGATCGGCCTGCTCCTCGGTCTTCACCATGAAAATCCCCAGGATCGAGAGGCCGATCCCCACGGCCGCCAGAACCAGCGGCAGGAACAGGGCGGCCAGTTGCATGTTGAGAATGCTCACTCCTTCCGCCCGGGGCAACTCGCCGCTGGCGAAGGCCGCCACGCCCAAGGCCGCCGTGGCCAGAATCGAGCCACAGTACGATTCGTAGAGGTCGGCCCCCATCCCGGCCACGTCGCCCACGTTGTCGCCCACGTTGTCGGCGATGGTGGCCGGGTTGC
>CAYZWG010000234.1:0-8931 GCA_964481605.1 uncultured Planctomycetaceae bacterium | reverse complement strand
CGAGCGAAAATCCGACAGCGTGGCGTCGATCTGCTGCTGCTTGACCGACCGCCAGGTCCAGCCCTCGGGCGTCCACAACCAGTAGTAGTCCAACGGGCAGGTGGCCGCGATCCGGCGGAAAATGCCCTCGTACAATTCCGTCACCACGGCCGGGTCCGCCGGGTCCTTGCCCTCGGCCTTCAACCGCTCTTGCACCGGCCCGGGCACCACCAGCGGCGTCTCCGTGCCCACGCACGTCTTGATCCCCAGCCGCCGGGCAAGACCGAACACGTCGCCCAGCAACGCCCCCATGCGACGAAACAACTCGTTCGACTGCGTGTCGGACATCGCCGTCCAAGGGCCCAAGCCCATCATGTACTCCGGGCCGAAGTCGTCGCGTGGAAAAAGCTCGCCCGCGCCGAAGGTGTAGTCGCCGGTGTTCATCGGCCGGTAGCCCCAGGGCACCGGTTTGTCCGGCCAGTGGGCGTTCGAGGTGGTGAAGTGACGCGACCGGTAGCTCGACTTGACCGTCCCTTGGGGACCGATCTCGGACGGCGGGCCGATCCACACGGTCGGCTCGGGTCCCACGTTGCCCTGCGGATAGGTATGCAGTCCGAAAAAGTTCATTCGCATCTTCGGCAGTTGGCCCAGGATCGCCTTGTACTGCTGGGCACTCCACCAGTCGGGCCCCTCGGGAAAATCGTGAAACGGTTGAATCCCCCGGAGGTGGAAAAGCGGCTTGCCCTGCTCGTTCAACTCCGGCAGCTTGAATTTCACCCGCCCGTCCGGCACCACGTCGCCGTGCAGGTAGAAGCGGACGCCCAGCCGCTCGGCCAGGCGATAGGCGCCGTAGAGGGTGCCCGGGCCGTCGCCGCCGATCACCAGCACCACCGGCTTGCCCCCGACACGAATCGTCTTGAGCAAATACTGCTGCGGTGCGAGCGACTGAATCGTCTCTCGGTCGGCCGCGGGGATGGCGGCGCTGGCGGCCAGCGGCCGCTGGCGGGAGGCTACCACGACGGCTGGCCCGGAAGGCGCAAGCCGATCGGTCCGGACGATCGGCGGCAGCGCGCCGGTGGTGGCGTAGATGTAGCGGCGGATTTCCTTGGCGGCCAATCGTTCGGCAAACGGGGCGGCGGGCCCCACGAGGACCGAGGCCCCACCCGTTTCCGCCGCCCGGGTCAACCCGGTAGTGGGCACGGCCAACGACAACAAGAGCAAAAAGGTTCCAGTGCGCGGCGACATGGCACGACTCCTCGGCCGGGAGAACGGACAGCCCACGGTGCCCACGATTGTAGGGAATCGGCTCGCGGGCGACAACGATTGGTTTCGGCAGCGCGAGCCCCGTAGGGCCGGCTGTGCCGGCCGAAACGTGGCCGGCACGGGTGGCCCTGGTTGTTGAACCCGGGTGGCCCAGGTTGTTGAACCCGGGCCGGCGGCAGCGCAAGACGCTCGGCGCGGGTCTCCCGACCCCGCCGGCCAGCGGGTGGCAACGCCCGGACGGTGTTCCTATTCGCTCGGTGGAGTGATTTACGCTGACCTCTTGTGGCCAAAGCTACACCGGTTCAAGAACCGGTGCCACCCACGGCAACCGGCCGGCACAGCCGGCCCTACTCAACTGACGCCGTACCGCTTCAACACGTCGGCCTTCAGTGTGGTCCCGGCTCCCGCTGCCTGGGGCACCTGGAACTCGCCGTCGACCACCCTCACCCGTTCCTCGAAGCACTCGACCAGCCAGGGGATGTACTCCATCATCGACACATTGGCGTAGGCCAGCGACGGCTGCAAGTGAATGGGCATCATGTCGGCGGCGTGGGGCACCACCGGCAGGCCGAACGCCTCGGCCAGGTCGGCGATCTTCAGCCAGGGCGTGATTCCGCCCACCCGGGTGGCGTCGGGCTGAACGTAATCCACCGCCTCGGCCGAAAGGTAGTGGCGAAACTCGCCCACCCGGTAGAGACTCTCGCCCAGCGCGATGGGCGTGGCGATGGCCCGGCCCAGCCGGGCGTGGCCGGCCACGTCGTCGGCCGCAAGCGGCTCCTCCAACCAAAAGACATCGTAGTCGGCCAGCCGGCGACCCAGGCGAACCGCCGTGGCAACGTCCCAGGCGCAGTTGGCGTCGACCATCAGCTTCACCCCGGGACCGATGCAACCGCGGACCGCCTCGATCCGGTCGAGGTCTTCCTGCGGGTCGGGCTTGCCGATCTTGAGCTTCACCCCGCGGAAACCCTCTTGGACCGTCGCCTTGGCGCTGTCGACCAGTTGCTGTCGGGACCAGTTGAGCCAGCCGCCGTCCGTGTTGTAGGCCTCCAGCCGGGCGGAGTCGCCGGCGCCCAGGAGTTTCCAAAGCGGCATCCCGGCGGCCTTGGCCTTGATGTCCCAGAGGGCCACGTCGACCGCGGCCAGGGCCATCTGCGCCACGCCCGCGCGGCCGATCCAGGCCAAGGGGGGAAAGCCGTGCATCTTCTCCCAGAGCGCCCGCACGCCCAGCGGGTCTTCTCCGATAACCAGGGGTGAAAGTACCTGGCCGATACAGTCGCGAATGAGCCGGTCGGCGGGCAGGTAGCCCAGCGTGCCGGTGTAGCCGTAACCGCGAATCCCCGCGTCCGTGTGGACCTCCACCCCGGGAACGCCCCAATGGGTAACCCGGTTCGTGCTGTCGGCAATCCCCTCGCCGGCCAAGGGCACGTGGAGGATAAACGGTTCCAATTGCGTGATTTTCATCGCCCGCTGGCGTTCCCAATGGCGTAAAGGGCCTCGAACGTGCGCAAATAAAGGCGGCCCCCGGAAACGACCGGCGAGGCGGACATCGGCTCGCCCATCTCGTTGACCGCCAGAATCGCAAACTCCCGGCCCGGCTTGCAGACGGTGATCCGGCCGTCCCGGGCGGTAAGGAATATCTTGCCGTCGGCATACACCGGCGAGGCGCGGTGCCGGTGGGGATAGGTCCGCTGCTGGTACTGCTGTTGGCCCGTTTTCGCGTCGAGACAAATCAGGTTGCCGTTCTGGCGGCAAAGGTAAACCAGCCCACCCACGGCCAGCGGCGAGGGAACGTCGGGCGTCAGCTTGTACTTCCAGTAGTAGAACTCGTCGCGGCCGGTGATATCGCCGCTGCCGCCGGGCTTCAGCGCCAGGGTCGGCCCCCGCTTGGCCGAGGGCACCACGATCAGCCCCGGCACGGCCAGCGGCGACGAGACAAAACGGAGCGTGGGGTCGTAGCCGCTGGCCGGGTGCAGCCCGCCGCAACGCCAAATCTCCCTCCCGTCATCGAGATCGTGAGCGACGATATAGTCGGCGCCGTGCGTGAGCAGAAACGCCCGTTGATCGTCGCGATAAAGCTGGGGCGAGGCGTAAGCCTGCTCGCACTCGGCAATCGCGTCGCTGGGCCGCTTCACCAGCCAGACCTCCCGGCCGCTGCCCTTGTCCAGGGCCAGCACCTTGGCCCCCCCGCTGTGGATCAGTTGCAGGTAGAGCCGGTCGCCGTCGAGGATCGGCGTGGAGGTCATGCCGAAGGCGATCTCGAATCGGCCGTAGCGATCCTGCAAGTTGACGTGCCAAACGCGGTTGCCCTGGAAGTCGTAGCAGGCCAGGTCGCCGCTGGTGAAGAAGGCCCAAACGTGCTCGCCGTCGGTCGAGGGCGAGGGCGAGGCCGAGTTGCCCTCGTCGCCGCGAACGTCGCGGTTGCCCCAGCCCACCACCCGCCGCCATCGCGGCCGGCCGTCGGTTCCCACGCAGAGCAGCACCAGCTTGTCGCCGTCGACCGAGGTGAGGAAGACGGAATCGTTCCAGACGATCGGCGTGGCCCCCGCCGGCCCCGGCAGAGGCAACCGCCAGGCGACGTTCTCGGTGGCGCTCCAGGTGGCGGGAATGCCCTTTTCGTGGCTCACCCCGTCCCGGTTGGGTCCTCGCCAGAAAGGCCAGTTCTCGCCCCGGGCCGAGCCGCCCACGGCCAGGCAAAACACGCAAACCCATAGCGCCGCCAGCGTTCGTCTTCCCAGCAAACGATCGGGCATGTTCTCTCCTCGCAGAGCGATCGCCTTTCCCCCCAGCCGGCGATTCGCGCCGCGCGCGGGTCCGGCGGCAACTTGCAGCAGACCGACAGCATACCATCCGACCCGGGGCAACGCAAAACGCACGCGGCGGGGAACTCGACGATGGGTGCTGGAACGGGTTTAGGGCAGCGATTGTGTCGGCGATCCTGGTTGGTTTTCGCGTTTTCGCTCTTCCGCGCTTTCGCGGTCTCTTCTCTACGTGGTTTTGATTCCGCGAGGCATCTGCTTGAAGATGGCGTCTCCGCGTTTCAGCCGGGCCGCCATACTCTTCGAGTCAGGTTTTTCCCCGGAACCACGTTTTTCCCTGCACAGTGGACCCAGAGAACCGTGCAGCGGGAGCAGGCCACAAGGTGATTTTGCAAAAGTCCAGTTTGAACCGCGAAAGGACGAAAGGGCGAAAACGCGAAAAGGGGATGAACAGCTACCATGCCGGGTCGCGATCCGGCCTACGGATTACAGAGTACAAACCTGCTGCTGCACGCCTCGACGATGGCGACGGTGGATGGATTTATCCGCCCTTCTCTTTCCCGCCGCCGGAAGCCGGACTATCATGGACGGCGTCTTCCCTGCCGCATGAAACCGCGTCCACCCCGTGACACAAGGAGCACGCCGCCGTGCGTTTGGTCACCATCGCTGTCGTCCTGCTCGTGCCCGCCGCGCTCTGCCGGGCGGGAGAAAACACTCCGCCGTCCGGTCACCCGGGCTTGACTCCGGACGAAATCCAGCAGGGCTTCGTGAGTCTCTTCGACGGCAGCACGCTCGCCGGCTGGCAGGGCGCCGTCGACGGCTACGCGGCCGAGAGCGGAATCCTGCTCTGCAAGAAGGATGGCGGCGGCTTTCTCTTCAGCCAGAAGGAGTACGCCGACTTCGTGTTGCGGCTGGAGTACAAGCTCGAACCGGGCGGCAACAACGGCGTCGCCATTCGCACGCCCATCTGCCGGCGACCGGCGCGAAAAGGGATGGAAATCCAAATCCTCGACGACCGCGCCCCCCAGTATCAAAAACTCCTTCCCGAGCAACTCTGCGGCTCGATCTACGGCGCCGTGGCCGCCCGGCCGGGCCACACCAGGCCGCCGGGCCAGTGGAACGCCCTGCAGATCACCGCCCGGGGAAGCCGCGTCCGCGTGAAGCTCAACGGGGCCGTCGTGGTCGACGCCGACACGGACACGCTGGGCCGAAAGACGATCCACGGCTGGGAAGTCGCCGGGCTGGCCAACCGCAAGGGGCACCTGGCCTTCTGTGGGCACCACCACCGCGTCGAGTTTCGCAACATCCGCATTCGACAGCTCGACGCCGGCAGCCCGTAGCACGTGGTTTCCGTCGCGGATCTCGTTTGGCGAGGACCCCGCCCCGAATCGCCGGCATAACCCGCGCACCCTGCTGGGGAAAAGGTCTGCCTGGAAGGGACGTGCGGATCGGCCGGGCCGGCCGCCGGGGACGCCCCCGGCGGTGCCGCTTGCGCGTAAACTAGAGTTGCTCTGGACCGCCGCACGGCGCGCCGGCGCGCCCCCCGCCGCGCTCGCCCCAGGGCAAACGGAGAACGGGCCAGATGGCAACGGACACGAACGAAGGTCAAGGCGAACTGCTGGCCACGTTGCTTTCCGACGAGGCCTTCCGGCCGGTTCCCCCCCGCACCCTGGAAGAGACGGGCGTGGCGGTTTCGCTGATCGAGTCGCTCGTTCTCAAGCATCTTGCCCTGGTGGGCACCGCCAGCGGCCGTGCCGTGGCCGAGTATCTCTGCCTTCCCTTTGCCGTGTTGGATGGGCTGTTCCAAGCGCTCCGCAGTCGGCAACTGATGGTCCACTCCGGCTCGGCCCCGGTCAACGATTACTACTACAGCCTCACCGAACAGGGGCGCCAGCGGGCGCGGGTGCTGATGAACGCCTGCGCTTACGTGGGCCCGGTGCCGGTGCCCCTGGTCGATTACGTCCTCTCCGCCGAGGCGCAAACCATCCGCGCCGAAGCCCCCAAACGGCACCAGTTGGAAACCGCCTTCGCCGACATCCTCGTCGACGCCAACCTGTTCGAGTGCCTCGGCCCGGCCGTCAACTCGGGCGCCGGCCTGTTCTTGTATGGGGCCCCGGGCAACGGCAAGTCGACGCTGGCCCGGCGAATTATCCAGTGTTTCGGCCAGGAAATCTGGGTGCCCCAGACGATCGTCGAAGACGGCCAACTCATCAAGCTCTACGACGCCGCCTATCACGAGTCGGTGGAGACGCCGCAGGGCGGCATCATCAAGTCGGCCGAGCACGATCGCCGCTGGATCAAGATTCGCCGTCCCACGGTCGTGGTGGGAGGCGAGTTGACGCTCGACGCGCTGGAAATCCGCCACGACCCCCACAACAACGTGAGCGAAGCCTCCCTGCAAATGAAAAGCAACGGCGGGTGCCTGCTGATCGACGACTTCGGCCGCCAGCGGGTCAAGCCCGCCGACCTCTTGAACCGTTGGATCGTGCCCCTGGAAAACCGCATCGACTTTCTCACGCTCGCCAACGGCAAGAAAATCCAGGTACCCTTCGAGCAGTTGATTATTTTCTCCACCAATCTGGAGCCCGCCGACCTGGTCGACGACGCCTTCCTCCGGCGTATCCCCTACAAGATCGAGATCGGCGACGCCGACGAGGAGGAATTCCACGAACTGTTTCGCCTTTACGCCCGGGGCTTCGGCTGCGAGTATCGCCCCACCGTCGTCGACCACCTACTGCAAAAGCACTACCACCCCTACGGCCGCCCGCTGCGACGCTGCCAGCCTCGCGACCTGCTCAACCAGATCCTCAATTACTGCACCTACAACGATCTGCCCATGGAAATGAAGACCGAGTACTTCGATCGGGTCGTGAAGACCTATTTCACCGTGGTGGTGGGGCGAAATCGAGCCGGCTAGTCGTGGGTCGGCTCTCGTTCCCAAGCTCCGGCTTGGGAACGCACGGAAACTCGGGAGGGCGAGGCTCCGGCCGAGCCGTGGGGGCGGCATTTACCGTGATTTCCTGGCGGGAGCGGGTGGCCCTGATAGCTTGCCTATCAGGGCGGCGTGGCCGCAAGAGGCACCTGTTCGGCGCGGGGCTGCCGACCCCGCCGAGAGAGGACCGAAGGTCTCCCAATCGCCGCGGCTCTCGCCACGGAGGAGACCTGCGGTCGGCGTTTTCGGCGGGGTCCGGAGACCCTCGCCGAGCGTGGTGGCATTCATCCCGTGCCTCACGGCACCCCGATAGCAGAGCTATCGCGGCTACCCACGGAGCCAGGGCGAAATGCGTTCCCAAGCCGGAGCTTGGGAACGAGTAGACGGAGAATCGCAACGATCAACCCTGCGCTATTACTTTCACGCCTCTTCACGCAGCTTCCGCTCGCGGTCCGGATCGAGCCCGTGGCGCATGGCCATCGTGTGGACCGACATCGCCCCGGCGCGAACGAGAATCCGATCCGCCCGGGCTTCGCCCAGCCGATCGCGAACGGCCAGCGACGGCGGCACCGCCTGGATGTCCAACTGCGCCGCCGCCCGGTCCCAGACGCGACCGCACCGGGCCGCCGCGCGGACCACCCCCCGCATCACCTCCAGGTCGTCCTCGATCATCTCCCGCTGCAACCGCTCAAACATCCGCACCGCCGGGCCCTCGGCCACCATGGTGGAGGCGTAGTTGGCGTTCGAGGCGTCGCTGGTGAGCATGAACTCGGGCATCACCAGCCGGGCGGCGATCGCCCGCAACTCGGCCTGGAGCACGGCCACGTAGCGGCTGGCGTCGATGGCCGCCACGGGGAATTCGTAGTCCATGCCGGCAAAAGCATCCAGAATCGTCCCCGGCGCGTAGCGACGAAAGTAGCTCGTTCGGCCGCTGGCCGCGTTGGTCACGCTGGCGTCGGCCTCGTCCTGGACGAATTGCTGAATGCTGTCGCGGCTGCCCGCCGCGTGCTTGCGAATGATGGCGATGGCGGATTGGATTTCGGCCACCACGCTCATGTTTCGCAGCAGTTTCTCCGCCCGGCGGAGGTTCTTTCGCACGGGATACAAGAGCGGCAGCCCTCGCTTCACGTTGGCGTCCACGTTGGCCTTGCGATGCTGAATCGCGTCGGCCTCGACCCACTGGCCGTCGATCCAATACCCCAGCACGGCCTCCGCATCGTTGGCATCGGCCAGAATACCGAAGCCGGCCGCCGGCACCCCGGCCTTCTCGTGGGGCGTGGCCACCTGGTCGGGCTCGACGAAGCGAACCCGGGTGACGCCCTCGGCGTCGACGAACAGCCGCAGGAAGGCCTCGCCGTCGCGGTCGCGGCGGCGAACGATCTCTTGCTGCCGGGCGTGCCAGCGATTGATTCGCACGAACTCGTCCAGCACGGCCTGCGCCTCGACGATCCGCTCCGGCGGCAAGGAGACGCCCATCCGGGGCACCACCCGATAGGCGTGCCCGCTGCCCACGATGTACGAAATCCGGTTTTCCAGGGCGTTGATGGCAAAGGCGTTGGTCGCCGAAAGGGCCCGGCAGGAAGCCCGAATCTCGCTCAACTGCTGTTGGTTGGCAAAGGGGGGCCCGGCGGCCGCGCCCCCGGCCAGGCCGCCCACCACCGGCCAGTGGGTTCCGTCCAGGTCGTAGAAGGCCTCGGCCGGGTCGACGAAATCGTTCCACAGTTCGTCGAACGATTCGCACAGCCGCCGCTCGAGCCGCTCCAGCCGGCCGCGATGATTGTCGCCGTGATGCTTTTCCATCATATCCTCCGTTGGGTAAAGGGAATTCGTTGCTGCTGCACCAAGCGGAAGGGCGAGTTGTCGCAGGGCTGGCTGTGCCGCGGGTGGCACCGGTTCTTGAACCGGTGTGGCCCTGCCACAAGAGGTCAGGACAAATCACTCCACCTATCGAATAGGGACACCGATTGAGCGCCGCCACTCGCTCGCTGACCTCTTGCCGGC
>CAYZWG010000233.1:0-8938 GCA_964481605.1 uncultured Planctomycetaceae bacterium | reverse complement strand
TCATGATCCGCGGCCGAGGCCATCACCATCAACCGCTTGTTGGCCGGGTCGGCGGTGATTTGCGCCGTGGGGGCCAGCTTCCCCAGCAGCGTAAGCACGTCGGCCGGAAGGTCCTCTTCCAGCGGGTAGAACCGCAGTTCGGACTTGCCGGGACCCGCCTCCTCCAGCTTGTCGATCGCGTCCTTGATGGCCTGCTGATCTTCGGGCGAAGCGACCACCGTGAGGTGCAATCCGTCCTCGTCCAAGGAGATTTCCGCTTTCGGCGCCAAGGTGCCCAGCCCGCTAATCACGCTTTGCGGCGGCTTCCGCGCCAGTTCGTAGACCTGAAGCCGGGGAGCGTTCTCCGGCCCGCCGCTGATCAGCTTTTCCACCGCCGCCTTGATCCGTTTGTGCTCGCTGGGCGTGCCGAAGGCGATCAGGTTGCTGCTCTCGAAGTCGATGGAGAGTTTCGCGTCGGGGACGATCGGTTGCAGGCTCTCCATGAACGTCCGGGCAGCATAGTAGCGTGCCGTCGCGCTGACGGCCCCCAGCCCCGTCAGTTCATAGGCGTCGAAGTAGGGTTCCGACTCGCCGCCGCCGGCTTCCTCAAGCTTGCCGATCGCCGCTTTGATCAGCGCCTGGCTGGCCGAGCCGGCCACCACGATCAATCGCCGGCCGTCGGCGTCCAGGGTGACCTGGGCGTCGGGGGCAAGCTGCTTCAGTCCGTCGGCCAGGCTCGCCGGGGCCTCCTTCCGCAGGCGGTAGACCTCCAGTTGCGGCCCGTTCTCGCCGCCGCCGGGCACGAGTTTTTCCAACGCCGTCTTCAGCATCTGGTGCTCTTCCGGGGTGGCCCAGGCGACCAGCTTGTTGGTCTTCGAGTCGATCATCAGCTTGGCGCCGGGCACCAACTCCTTCAGCCCGGTCATCAGCGTGGCGGCCGTGGCCAGGCTGCCCGAAGCCGACGTCTCGTAGCCCACCGCCCCCTGAATCGAATAGGCCTCGAACCGCCGCTGGTTTTCGGGCGCCAGGGCCAGCTTCAACTGCCCCAGAATCTCCCCAATCACCTTGTGCTCCGAGGGCAAGGCCCAAACACTGAGCTGGTTCGACTCCTCGTCGTCGATGACCTGGATGTCGGGCATCTCCTTGGTCAGCGCCTCGGCCACCTTGGCGAATCGCTTCCGCTGGACCGGGGTGACCGGGTAGACCATCAGCGTGGGCTTCTCGTTTGCCGGCAGGTCGGCCTGAATCTGGTCCACCGCCCGGCGAATCACCTCCTGGTCGGCGGGGGTGGCGATCACGATCAGGTTCTTGCCTTCCTCGTCGACCGAGACCTGCGCCTGGGGGGTCAGGTTACCGATCATCGTGGTCAACTGCGCCGATGCCTTGCCCCGTAGCGGCAACAGCCGCAACTGGGGATCGTTCGGCCCCCGGTCGGTCGACTGAAGCTGCTGGAGGGTATTGCGAATGGCGGCCTGGTCGTCGGGAACGGCCAGCACGATGAGGCGATGGCCGGCGGTGTCGAGGGTGATTTCCGCCCCCGGCACCAAACCCTCCAAAAGCGACACGGTCGTCTGCGGATCGCCGGTCGTGAGCGGATGGACCTCCAACTGCTCGCTCTGGTCGGCCGAGGGCGGCTGCCCCAGCTTCTCCACCGCCTGGCGAATGATCTTCTGTTCGGTGGGCGTGGCGAAGGCGATCAGGTTGCCGGTTCGCGAGTCGATCGTCAGCCGGGCGTTGGGAACCAGGGTTTGCAAGTCGGACAGGAAGGTGGTCGCCTTGGCAACCCGGCTGGAGGCGGTCAGACCCGTCAGCCCCTGAACGCGGTAGACCTCGAAACGCCGCTGCTGGTCGATCGGGCCGGTATCCTCGATCTGGGCCAGCGCCGCCCGAATCTGTTCGTGTTCTTCCGGCCGGGTCCAGACCAGCAGCCGGTTGCTACTGGCCTCCAGCGTGATCCGCGTCTCGGGGAAGAGGTCCTTGAGCACGGTCATCACCGCGTCGGGATCGGCCGACTTGAGCGGATACGCCTCCAACTCGTACTTGTCTTCCGGGGGCAATTCGCGGCCCAACTCCTCCAGGATGCCGGCGATCACTTGGTGATCCGACGGCTTGGCCCAGATGGAAAGCTCCCCCGGCGTGGCGTCGGTGATGACCCGGATGTCGGGCAACTCCTGGGTGATGCTGGTGAGCACCGCTTGGAAGCGGGTCCGCTGGGCGGGGGTGACCGGGTAAACGACCAGCCGGCCCTTCTCTTCCGTCGGAAGTGACTGGGCGGCCTCGTCGAGCGTCTTCTTCACCAACGCGTGATCGGCCGGCGTGGCCACCACGGCCAGATGCTTGCCGGTCGAATCGACGGTCACCTGGGCCTGGGGCACCAGCGACGTCAAGATCGACTGCAAGTCCGTGGAAAGCTTCTCCTGGAGCGTGTAGAATCGCACTTCCGGCCGCGTGGGCCCGGCCTCTTCGATCTTGGCCAGGGTGGCCTTGATCTTCTCGTGATCCGCCTCGGTGGCCATCACAATCAACCGCTTGTTGGCCGAATCGACGGTGATCTTGGCCTGGGGAACCAACCCCGTGAGCAGCGTCATCACGTCGCTGGGGAGGTCCTCTTCCAGCGGATAAAAACGCAACTCGGGCTTGGCCGGCTCGGCCTCCTCGACCTTGGCCAGGGTGGCCTTGATCTTCTCGTGATCCGCCGCCGTAGCCGTCACGATCAGTCGCTTGTTGGCTGTGTCGGCGGTGATCTTGGCCTGGGGAACCAGCCCCGCAAGCAGCGTCATCACGTCGCTGGGGAGGTCTTCTTCCAGCGGATAGAACCGCAACTCGGGCTTGGTCGGTTTGGCCTCCTCGACCTCGGAAAGCGTCGCCTGGATTTTCTCGTGGTCATCCGGCGTGGCCATCACCATCAGCCGCCGGTTAGCCGTGTCGAGGGTGATCTTCGCCTGGGGAACCAACCCCGTGAGCAGCGTCATCACATCGCTGGGGAGGTCCTCTTCCAGCGGATAAAAACGCAACTCGGGCTTGGTCGGTTTGGCCTCCTCGACCTTGGCCAGGGTGGCCTTGATCTTCTCGTGATCCGCCGCCGTGGCCGTCACCATCAGCCGCTTATTGGCCGTGTCGGCGGTGATCTTCGCCTTGGGTGCCAACTCTCCCAGCAATGTCATCACGTCGCTGGGGAGGTCCTCTTCCAGCGGATAAAAACGCAACTCGGGCACATTGGGACCCGTTTCGTCCGGCTGGAGCTGCTCCAAGGTGTCTTGGATCACGGCTTGATCGGCCGGCACGGCCACCGCGATCAGGTCGCCCGTCTGCGTGTCGACCGAGAGATTCGCCTCCGGCACAAGCTGCCCCAAAAGCGTCTGGGCGGTCGTGGTATCGACCTTGCCCAGCGGGTAGACCTGGACCGTGGGCGTGTTCTCCGGCGTATCGCCGTAGCCCAGCGCTTGGATCGCGCCCTCGACCCGTGCTTGTTCCTTCGTGTTGCCCCAGACGATCAACTCGCCCGAGGTGGCGTCCAGGGAGAGTTCGGCGCCGGGCACCAGTTCTTCCAGCCGGGCCAGCAGCGTTTGCGCCACGGCCGCGGTGCGTCCCGCCGGCCCGTGGATCTTGTAGGTCTCGAACCGCCGCTGCCGGTCCGCCGGCAACTCGCCGGTGATGTTGGCCAGGGCCTTCTGGATCGCCTCGTGTTCGGTGGTCGTGGCCCAAATCAGCAACTGCCGGCCGCGGGTGTCGACGATCATTCTCGCGTTGGGAAACAATTCCTGGAGCATCTCCTGCACGTTGGTCGGATCGGCCGTCTTGATCTCGTAGGGAACAAGCTGATAATCGCCCCCCGCGGCGGCTTGGTTCCCTTTCAATTCCTCCAGGATTCCGGCGATGGCCTGCTGATTCGGCGCGCTGGCCCAAATGGAAAGCTGGCCCGGCCGCGCGTCGGGCAGCACGGTCACGCCCGGCAACTCGCTCGCCAAGCTGCTGAGAATCGCCGAAAACCGCTCTCGCTGCGCCCGGGTGACGGGGTAATCGACCAGCTTTTTCCTTTCCGCCGCCTTGGTCGCCTCGAGCTGGTCGACCGCCTCTTTGAGTTTCTCGTGGTCTTTCGGCGCGGCCACCACCATCAGCCGGCTGTTTTGTGGATCGTAGGTCACTTGGGCCTGGGGAACCAGCTTCGACAAAACCGTGGTGATCGTGTCCGGATATTGTTCTTCCAATGCGTAGAACCGCAACTGGGGCGTGTCGGGCCCCGCCTGGGACGGTTGCAGCTTTTCCATAACGGCCTTGATCTGTTCGTGCTCGCTGGGCAAGGCCAGCACGATCAGACTGTGCGATTCCGCGTCGTGATTGACTTTCGCGCCCGGGAAAAGCGCCTCGAACATGCTCACCACGGCCGTGGGATCAGCCCGCGTGATGGGATAAACCTCCACCGTGGGCGTTTCATCGGTGTCGGCAATCCCTCCCAGCTTCTCGATCGCCGCCTTGATGATCTCGTGTTCCGGGTAGGTGGCAAACGCCAGCAGCTTGGCCGTGTCCTTGTCGTAGGTGAGCACCGCGCCCGGAACCATCGACTGCAAGGTCGGCATGAAGCTGGTTTCGGCCGCGGCCGACTTCCCGCCGGCAACAATCGAGCCCACGCCATAGGCCTCCAGGTGCCGCTGCTGTTCCGGCGGAAGCTTGGAGTTCATGTTCTCCAACACGCCCTCGACTACTTTCTGAAGAGCGGCAGGGGCGTAAACCGCCAGTTGCCGGCGACTGGCGTCGTAGGTAACCGTGGCCGCGCTGGCCACCGCGCCGAGCACCTCCTGCACCGCCGCGGGGTCCGCCTCCTCGGTGAGTGGATAGAACTTCAACTCCGGCGGCGGCGGTGTGGTTTTCGGTTCGGGCTTCTTGGCCGGTGGCTCCGGTACCGACTCGATCACCGCGCTGATCGCCCGCATCACGCCCGCCGTATCGGTCACCAACAGTTGCCCCGTCGCCGGCAGCGCCACCACCTTGCCGTGCGGTCCCAACAGCGGCGTGATCTCGTTCTGCACCACCGTGGCATCCTTGCCGCCCAAGGGAAACTGCACGGTGACCAACTCGAACCGTCCCCGCTGGTCCAATTCGTCCAACTTGATCCGCGGGACCATCCCCTCCGGAATGCCCTCCGAAAGGTTGATCACCACCAGCATCTTGTCGCGGCGAATCAGCGTGTAACCCTTGGTCAGAAGCACCCCGTTGAGGATGTCGATCGCCTCGGTGGGCGTGTACTCGCGGGTGTCGGTGTAGTTGAACGTGCCCGGCGGCGGCTGGTCGATCACCAGCGAAAGGTCCGCCTGCTCGGCAAACCACTCCAGCACGTCGGCCCAAAGCTGGAAGCGAAAGTTGAACCGCAGCTTGCGCTGGGCCAGCTTGTCGGGCCACTGGGCCAATTGCTCGGGGGTGAGCAGGGCGGCCAGCTTCTGCTCGGCGTCGCGGATGATTTTCACGCGGGCCGCCTCGTCCGCCTGGGCGAGCGACTCCGCCCGCTGGGCCATGATCGCCGAGACCTCCGCCCGTTGCTCGTCGGTCAGTTCCATTTGCCGGGCGATCTCCGGCTGGGCCAGCCGGGTGAAACTGGTCTTTGGATCGAAGGGGCGAACCAGCGGCAAGGGTTTGGGAACCGGCGTCCCCTTGGCCGATCCGGCTGCCGTCGGGGCCGCCGGACTCGGCGCGGCGGGTGCCTTTTCGGGCGTTGCCGCGGGGGGCGTTTTGGCCGGGGCTGCCGCCGGGGCCGGCGAGGCGTTGTCCGATGGGGAAGGACTCGCCGCCGGGGCCGCCGGAGTTGGCGCGGCGGGTGCCTTTTTCGGCGTTGCCGCGGGGGGCGTCTTGGCCGCGGCTGCCGCCGCCTTGGCCGGTGGACTGCCGGCGGCGGGCGACTGCTCCTGGGCCAGCGAAGGCCCCAGCAGCCACCCCAGGATCAGCGTTACGCCAAGAAGCAAAACCGGCAGAGATCGTGTGCCATGCGCGCTCACGATACTTCTCCAGAGGGGTATTCGGGTTCGGCGAAGTCTCAGTTTCAGCGTAATTGCCTGCCTGAACGACGTAAAGAGTTCATTCAGAAAGTCTTACGCAGAGTTCGTCATTTGACGAATTTGCCGAAATTAACGCCTGACAAGCGCCTGGAAGCACGAAAACAAGCGTGTTCACCCGCCCCCATGGGGGGAGCTGGCGACATCAAGGGAGGCGCTTCGTGGGGTGGGAAAAATCGCCACGTTACGGCGGCCACGGCTTCGGCACGCGAATCGCCCGCGGGGAGGGTGGAGGCCGACGTCTGTCGTTTCACTGGTTGGGATTGACCGAGAAACAACTTGAGCCTTCCCCCTGGTCCTGTGCCCGGGAAAAAATAGGGAAGTTGTCTTTCGGCCGCCCTTGCGGTGCGGCTTTCAGTATACACCAATCCAGGGCCGTCCAACAGTTTTTCCGGTTGCCCGGATGAGGCAATTTGCGGTGGGAAAAAGGGCCCCGCAAGCCGCCTGCGAAGGGCCGGAGGGAAGCCGAAGGGAGACGCCGATGGGGAAGCAGGTGGCCACGTTTTCGGGCGATCCTTGCCGGAGAATCCGGTTTTCGCCCCAAGATTGCGGCCGGGGCGACGAATTACCGTAACGGAATCTTTCGCGCCGCGCGGCCTTGTGCCGCGGGTCGGGTTTCCCCCGTCGCGGTTTCTCCCCCCATTCCGCGGCACCGTCGGTCCTGCCCGAGGAGAACTCCACGTGGACACTGCCATCCGAACCGAGCATCTGACAAAAGTTTACGGAAACCGGCTGATCGCCGTCAACGACATGAATCTGCTGGTGCCGCAGGGCGCGGTGTTCGGACTGTTGGGTCCCAACGGCGCCGGCAAGACGACGACCTTGCGGCTGCTCTTGGGCCAGCACCACCCCACGGCCGGCACGGCCGAGGTTTTCGGCCACCGCTGCGGGCCCAACGCCGTCGACGTCCGCCGCGCGATCGGCTACCTGCCCACCCATCCGCGGCTGCCGGGGCATCTTCGCCCCGTGGAATACCTCGATCTGGTCGGCCGCCTCTGCGGTTTGCCCCACGAGGACCGCAAACCGCGGATCGCCTCGCTGATCCGTGCCGTGGGGCTGTTGGGGGCCACCGAACAGCGAATCCGGACCTTCTCCACCGGCATGGCCACGCGGCTGGGGATTGCCGCCTCGCTGGTGGCCGACCCGCCGCTGTTGATCTGGGACGAACCGACCGCGGGTCTCGATCCGGCCGCGCGGCGGTTCACCCTCGACTTGATCCGCGAGCTGGGCAAAACCCGAACCGTGGTGGTCGCCACGCACATTCTCAGCGACATCGACCAGATTTGCGACTACGTGGGCGTGATGCACGAGGGGCGGATGATTTTCACCGGCTCGATGCGGGATATGAAGCGCCGGCTCCGTCGCGATGCCTTCACCCTGGAGTTGGAGGGAGCCGACGCGGAAGTGCAGCAAGTGGCCCGGCAAGCGGCCGGACTGGACGGCATCGAGGTCCGCTGGCAGCCCGGGCCGATCCTCTCCGTGCAAATCGCCAGCCAACGCAACCGGGCCGGCGCCTTGGCCGACGTGCTCAAGCTGATCGAAGCGACCGGACTCACCCTGCAGGTGATCCACTCGGGCCAGAACGAAACCGAAAACGCCTACTTGCAGTTGCTCGAAGAGGACGAAGCTCATGGATTCCAGCGGTTCGATATCGAAGCTGACCACCCGGATGATGCCCGCCACGGCGATTCTCCGGCATGACCTGGGTACGCTGGCTTCGAGCTGGCTGATCCGGACCTGGCTGTTCGCCAGCGCGCTTCTCACCTTTCTCCTGGTGTCGACTCACTGGGGCGATTTCCAGACCGCGCCCCTGGTGGCTCTGGTGCAATTCCCCTTTCTCGTCTTCCCCTGGTTCTTGATCGTGATCATGCTCGGCGTCGGTCCGGTCTCGTCGGCCCGCAACGAATCGCTCTCCGACGGCATCCTCAGCCGCCCCGTGACGCGCTACGAGTATTTGCTCGCTTCCTGGGCCGCCCGGGTGGTGGCCGTGTTGGGCGTCTACCTGCTGGTGGTGGTGCCCGCCATTCTGCTGGTCACCCTGGCCCGGCGCCCCGTGCCCGACGATGCGGTGACCCTCTACGGCATCGTCGGCTCCGTGGTGGTCGTGGCCCTGGTGCTGGTGTTGCAGGTCTCGCTGGGATTTCTGCTGGGCACCCTGCTGAAGCGTCCCATGGTGGCCGTGGCGGTATTGGCCTTTGCCTGGTTCGTTGCCGGCTCGGTCCTCAATACGTTCCACCTGGAGGAGTTCTCGCCGATCAGCCTGAACCAGGCGCTGCCCACGCTGTTGCGACAATCCTGGCGCCAGACCGAGCCGGTCGCCCAGCAAACCGACCTGACGGCGTTGGCCGACTCGACCGCCAAGTTCATGAGCGTTTTCACCGGCGCGCCGGCGCCCAAGCAAGAGCCCCGCTTCTTTGAGAGCGAAGACTACCAGGATTTCTCCCTGCTACGCGTGCTTTTCGGCTACGGTGTGCCCACGCTACTGGCGGTGGGCCTGGCCACGCTCTGCTTTTGCCGCCGCGATCTGTAGCATGTGTGTTTGGGATCCCGTTTTCAGTTTCCCGGTTGCGTAGCGCTCTCTCATTGGACAGCGTCACTTCGGACTTCTCCCCACCGGCACAGGGCCGGTGGGGCGTAACACCTGAAATCCCAATGTGTTACGCTCTTCGGCCTGTGCTAAGTTGCCGTAGGGCCGGCTGTGCCGGCCGGTTGCCGCATTTCGCAGCGCCAGCCACGTTTCGGCTCCGCACGGCCGGCCCTACGGGGCTTGCCCAGCAAACCGACCAGGTCGGTCGTCCTTTTCTCGGGGCCGGTTGTGACTGTTGCTGTCGTCCAGGTTGCGTCCCTGAAGCTCGATCTCCCGTGTGTGGCAAGTATGTCTGGCGCCATGGCTAGGAAAGCTGTACAACTTGGGT
>CAYZWG010000232.1:0-8957 GCA_964481605.1 uncultured Planctomycetaceae bacterium | reverse complement strand
CAAAAACGGGATGAACGACTTTCAAAAACAGCAGAGTTTTTCGTCACCCTAGCCTCGCCCTCCCGTGTTGCCGCCGACGCGCAACAAAAGTGGTAGGATACCCAGTCCTTTCTCGGCGGGGTCGGGCGACCCGCGCCGAACAGAGGGCGGGGGCGGGCGCCTCGCCCTGCCGATAACCGCGAATACCTGAGTCCGCCATGGTCCGCCTCTACTTTTATCCGCTGGGCGAAAGCTACCTGCTGGTGGCCGTGCTGGCGCTGTTGCTGGTGGGGCTGCTGGCGATCGGCCCCGGGCGGGCAAGCACGAGCAGGCGGCAACGCATCGTGCTGACCAGCCTCCGGGCGGCGATCATGCTGCTGGCGATCCTGGCGATCCTGCGGCCCACCCTGGTCTACACCAAGACCACCCGGCAGCCGGCCACCCTGGTGCTGCTGGTCGACCACTCTCGCAGCATGACCGTGCCCGACGAAACCAACCAGCGACGCCGCTGGGACGCGGTAAGAAAGACGCTCTCCGATTCGCAGGCGGCGCTTGCGCGGCTGGCACGGCACTACGAAATCAGGGCCTACCGCTTCGACGCCGACGCCAGCCCGGTCGCCGTCGACCACGGCCGGATCGCCCTCGATAGCGAGCCCGCCGGCGACCAGACGGCCATCGGCAAGGCCCTTCAGACGGTGCTCGGCCGGGAGGCGGGCAAGCGGCTGCTGGGAGTGGTCCTGCTCAGCGACGGGGCGCAGCGGGCCCTGCCGCCAAACGACCTCCTCCCCCAGACCGCCGCCGCCCAAATGAAAGCCCGCGGCGATGCCATCTACTCCTTGCGGTTCGGCAAGTCGCGAGGGCCGGGCCAGGCCCAGGACCTGGCGCTGGAAGACGTCCAGGCCGCCGAGGAGGTGTTCGTCAACAACGAATTGACGGTCACCGGCAAGGTCCGCGCCGACGGATACGTCAATCGCCGGGTGCCCGTCCGCCTGCTCTACGAAACGTCGCCCCAGCGGATGGAGGTCGTGGCCGTCGAGGAAGTGACCGCGGTGGCCGACGCGCAACTGCTCCCGTTTACCTTTCGCTATCAGCCCACGGTGGCCGGTGAGCACAAGCTTTCCGTGGAGATTCCCGAGCAGGCGGGCGAGCTGGCCATCACCAATAACCGCACGAGCACCTTCGTCAACGTGCTCAAGGGCGGCCTTCGGGTGCTCTACCTGGAAGGTTTTCCGCCGCGGATCGAGCAGAATTTCCTCCGCCGCGCCTTGGACGCCTCCCCCGATATCCACGTCGACACCTTCGGCATCGACCCGGCCCGGCCCGAGACCCGGCCGGCCGACCTGGCCGAGCGGCTGGCGCCCGGCCGCTACGAGGTGCTGATCCTGGGCGACCTCGACTCGACGGCGTTTCGGCCGCCCGAGTTGGAGGCCATGGCCCGCAGTGTCTCGCGCGGCGAGGGGTTGATCATGCTCGGGGGGATTCACACCTTCGGCGCCGGCGGATACGCCGAAACCCCCTTGGCCGACGTGCTCCCCGTGGTGACCCATCGGCTGGAGCGCCAGCGGCCGGGCGACCCGGTGCGAAAAGACCTCCATTTGCCGGGCGAAATCAAGGTCCGCCCCACCCAGCAGGGACTGCGACACTTTACCCTCACGCTGGCCGCCGACCCTGCCCGGAATCGGGCCGTGTGGGAGTCGCTCCCGCCGCTGGTGGGGGCCAACAGGTTTGGAAAGCTCAAGCCGCTGGCCCGCGTGCTGGCCGAAGGCCCGGCGGGCGAGCCGCTGTTGGTCGCCCAGCCTTACGGCGGCGGCCGGGTGATGGCCTTTGCCGGCGATACGACCTGGCGCTGGCAAATGCACGGCCAGGGCGACGCCTACAAACGCTTCTGGCGACAGATCGTCCTCTGGCTGGCACGCAAGGACGAATCCCAGCAGGGAAACGTCTGGGTCCACTTGCCCCGCCGCCGCTACGCTCCCCGAGAACGGGTCGAGCTGGTCGTGGGCGTTCAGGCCCCCAGCGGCGAATCGGTCGCCCACGCCACCGGCCAGGCCGAGATCGAACTGCCCGACGGAAATCGCCGCCCCCTGCCCCTGGCGGCCGGCAGCGAAGGCCTCACGGGCAGTTTCCAGGAGACGGACCTGCCGGGCGATTACACCATTCGAGTAACGGTTCGCCAGGGCGAAAAGACGCTGGGGACGGCACAGGCCCGGTTCCTCGTCCGCCGCCAGGACCTCGAATTGGACAACGCCTCGGCCGACGCCAGCCTGCTGGAAAGCCTGGCCGGCATGACCGGCGGCAAGACCCTGGCCCCGGAGGAGTTGCCGGGCCTGCTGGACGAGTTGGATCACCGCACGGAAGGCCTGATCGAGACCACCCAGATCAAGCGGAGCCTGTGGGACCGGTGGCCGTTTTTTCTCCTCCTGGTGGCCATGCTGACTCTGGAATGGTACTTGCGAAAGCGGTGGAGACTGGTTTAGCCCGGTCGCCGGGAAAACCAGCCCTTGTGGGGGGGGCGCACTGGGAGGGCGAGGCTGGGGTGTTGAAAACTTGCTCTTGACAGAGGGTTTTGGGCGTCGGGTATTGTACCACTTTTGTTGCGCGTCGGAGACAACACCGGGAGGGCGAGGCTCCTGCCGAGCCGGGAAATCAGGGTGAATGCCGCCCCCGCGGCTCGGCGGGAGCCTCGCCCTCCCAGCCCGGCAGCCGGCCGACCCCGCCGGCCCTACTAGCGATCCTGCCCACCACCCCACGCCAAGTGTGCCGGTTGCACAAGCTGGCGGGGCCGCGGAAGGAATTCGGGCCGGACACGGCCTCTAAGTCTAAGCTACCCTTGAGCATAGGGCGTAAAGACAGTACACACAGGGAAGCAGCGGAAAACAAATTGCCGTCTGCGGACGTCAAAGAACTGGGCCCCCCTGCGAGCAACCCGCGCCGAGGGGGGGCACCGCGCCCGGCTTTCGACCACCTGCCAAGCGTCCCGACCCTCAATCGGCGACTGCTGTTGCCTCCTGACGTGCTTTGCGAAGAATACTCCGGCGGGATGCCCGTGGCTACCGTTGAACCGCAACCGGCCGCCTCGACCAGGTGCGGCCTGGTGGAAACTTGATGAGCACCGAACAATCTCTCGACCCCCAACTGATCGAGCAGACCAAGCAGCAGATTCGCTCGCTGGTCAGTGAGATCGCGCAGTTGTCGAAATCCGAGGTGGCGCCGGAGGAATTCTACACGGAATTTCTTCCCCGGGTGGTTTCCGCCCTGGCGGCCATCGGCGGCGCGGTCTGGACGGTCGAGGACCAGGGCCGGCTGAACCTCCAATACCAGATCAACCTGCAGGAGACCAAGCTCCGCGAGAGCGAGGAGGCCCAGCGCCGTCACGGCCGTTTGCTGGGCAAGGTCGTCCAAAGCGGCGAGGGCCTGCTTGTGCCGGCCCGCTCCGGCGCCGGCGACGAGGCCGAAGCGGGCAACCCCACCGATTTCCTCCTCGTCTTTGGACCGCTCAAGACCGAGCTGGAAACGGTGGCCGTGGTGGAGATTTTCCAGCGGCCAGGGTCCGGCCCCAACACTCAGAAGGGTTATCTGCGGTTCCTCTTGCAAATGTGCGACCTGGCCGGCGACTTCTTCAAGAGCCGCCAGCTTCGCCATTTCGGCGACCGGCAGGTCCTGTGGGCCCAACTGGAAGAGTTCACCCGAGTGATTCACACCAGTCTCGATCCCCGCGCCGCGGCCTACACGATCGCCAACGAGGGACGCCGGCTGATCGAGTGCGACCGCGTCAGCGTGGCGATTCGCAAGGGTTCCCGGTGCCGCATCGAGGCGGTCAGCGGGCAGGACCTGTTCGACAAGCGATCCAACACGGTTCGCCTGCTGGGACGATTGGCCACCGCCGTGGTCGACGCCGAGGAACCGATCTGGTACACCGGCGACACGTCCGACATGGCCCCCCAAGTCGAGGACGCGGTGCAGGAATACGTCGACGAGTCGCACTCCAAGACCGTGGCCGTACTGCCGCTGATGAAACCCGTGGTGGACGAGGAGGAGGACGATCCGGATAAGCGGGAGGAGCCCGATCCGCCCATCGGCGCCTTGATCGTGGAGCAGATCGAGGACGTTCGCGTGCCCCAGCGGATGGTGCAGCGGGTGGACGTGGTCGCCAAGCACAGTTCCATCGCCCTGGCCAATGCCCTGGAACACAACGAGTTGTTTCTCATGCCCGTGTGGCGGGCGCTGGGCAAGACCCGCTGGGTGCTCAAGGCCCGCACGCTGCCCAAGACGATCGCCATCGCCTCGGCCGTCTTGGCGGTGATTCTCTTTCTCAGCCTTTTTCCCTGGAGCTTCAAGTCCCACTGCGGCGGAACGCTCGAACCGGTCCAGCGGCGCGACGTGTTTGCCGGCATCGACGGCGTGGTCGACCAGGTGCTGGTCGATCACGGCAGCCGGGTGAGCGGCCCCGACCCCCAGACCGGCGCCCCGGGAACGCTCTTGGCAAAACTGCGCAATACCGAGTTGAACGTCAAGATTCAGCAAAACCTGGGCGAGATCGCCAAGATTCAAGACGAGATCATGTCGATCCGGCATTCCATCTCGCGCGGCCTGTCCGAGCAGGACCGTGTACGTTCCCTCGGTCGGGTGGCGGAACTCGAGGGTCAACTGAAAACAGCCTTGCTGCAACGAGAGCTGTACGCCCAGCAAAAAAAGGACCTGGAGATTCGCGCCCCCATCGACGGCGAAGTCACCTCCTGGGACGTGGAAAACCGCCTCCTCCAGCGGCCCGTCCAGCGGGGGCAAACCCTGATGCACGTGGCCGACCCCGACGGCCCCTGGCAGTTGGAGTTGCTGATGCCGGAAAAACGCATGGGCCACATCGAGCGCTACCGCGCAAAAATCAAGAGCAAGGACCCCAAGGACGATCTTTCCGTCGAGTTCGTGCTGGCCACTGATCCCGACAAGGAGTACGTGGGCAAGGTGGTGGACGTCAACGACCGGGCCGAAGTCCGCGGCGAGGAGGGCAACACGGTGCTGATCAAGGTCGCCTTCGACCGCGGCGAGTTGCCCTCGGCGCTGCGCCCCGGGGCCGAGGTCAGCGCCAAGATCTACTGCGGCAAACGGCCGGTGGGCTACGTGATGCTCTGCGACGCGATCGCCTACGTGCAGCGAAACATCCTTTTCCGCTTCTAGCAGGGCCGGCTCCGCCGGCCGAAAGAAACCCCCCACCGATACACGCGGGGCCGGCCCCGCCGGTCCCACGAGAACCCACGCGATTCCCGATATCTCCGGCAAAAGGAATTCCGAAATGCAGATTCTCACGGTCGCCGCCTGCGTCGTGCTGGCCACCGCCGGTTTCCAGACGGCGCCGGCGGCCGCCAGCCCCGGCCAGGCCGACTACTGGCTGGTAACGCTGATCGACGACGTCCAGGTGCCGGCCGACTTGCCCGCCCAGCAGGGCGGTCGCCTGGTCGAACTGAATGTCTCCGAAGGTGACTACGTCACGGCCGGCCAGGTGCTGGGGCGAATCGACAACGCCATGGAAAAGATCGCCGAGGAGGTGGCCCGGTACCAACTGGACGTGGCCAAACTGCAGGCGGATAACGATGTCAGCGTCCGCTACGCCAGGAAAGCAGCCGAGGTGGCGGAATACGTCTATCGGGCAGCCAAGGGAGCGGACGAGGCCTACAAAGGCTCGATCGCCAAGACGGAGTTGGCCCGCTTGCTGCTGGAATGGGAACAGATGAACCTCCAAATCGAGCAATCGCAGCACGACCTGGACGTGGCCAAGATTTCCGTCAACGTCCGCATGGCCCAGCACGAGTTGGCCGTGCTTGACCTGGGACGCCGCGAGATCAAGTCGCCGGTGGACGGCGTGGTCGAGGAGGTCTTTCCCGACGTGGGTGAATGGCTCCGCGCCGGCGATCCCGTGTTGCGTGTGGTTCGCATGGATAAGCTCCACGTGGAGGGCTACTTGAGCACCGAGGAGGTGCCCCACGCCAGCCTCAGGCGGGACATGGAATTCAAGTTCCCGGTCCGGGGCTATCCTACCCCCCTCACGGCCCGCATCAATTTCGTCAGCCCGCTGATCGAAACCGGCTCCCGCTACAAGGTCCGGGCGGTGGTCACCAACGAAAAGGATCAAGACGGGCAATGGGTGTTGTGGCCCGGGATGCAGGTCAGCCTGCCGATCCGGCGAGGACCCCAAGGAAAAACAAGCCAACCGTGATTTCCCGCGTGCCTCCGCCGACTCGGCGCTCGGCGCGGGTCGCCTGGCCACTGCTGTGAACATCTTCAAGGGCTGCTGGACGTTCGTGAATTGTAACCCGAAGCGTAAGCGAGGGATTCCAGGCTGGTGAGTCTCCCTCGCTTGCGCTTCGGGTTACGATGACCGCCGCTCGACGAAACCAGGAAGATACGAGCTCGTTGCCAAGCTCCAGCTTGGCAACGGGAGAAGGTCCCCCCCATGGCAACCCTGGCCGACAGCCTGGTTTCCAGTTCCGCGCGGAAGATGCCGATCTACGCGCGGCGCGATCTGACCGCCAAGCGCCAGCACTACCATGGCCGCGGCTACTGGGTGGTCAAGGAGCCGGTGGGGCTGAACTACTACCGCTTTCAGGACGAGGAATACGCCATCCTGCAGATGATCGACGGCCAGCACAGCCTGGACGAGATCAAGGACGAATTCGAGGCCCAATTCCCCCCCCAGAAGATTACCCTGGAGGAGTTGCAGCAGTTTCTCGGCATGTTGCACCGCAGCGGCCTGATCGTGGTCGGCGTGCCCGGCCAGGGTCGACAGCTCCGCCAACGCCGCGACGAACGCCGCCGCAAGGAACTCTTTGCCGCCGCCTCGAACATCCTCTGCATCCGCTTCAAGGGCATCGACCCGGAACGGATTCTCAACTGGATGTATCCCAAGGTCCGCTGGTTTTTTTCCCGCACGGCGCTGGCAATCTGGTGCTTGATGGCCTTCGCGGCCTTGTCACTGGTGGTGGTCGAGTTCGACGTCTTCCGCTCCAAGCTGCCTGCCTTTCACGAATTCTTCAGCCCTACCAACGCGATTTTCCTGGCCATCACGCTGGCCGTCACCAAGATCATGCACGAGTTCGGCCACGGGCTGAGCTGCAAGCATTTCGGCGGCGAGTGTCACGAGATGGGGGTGATGATCCTCGTACTGACTCCCTGCCTTTACTGCAACGTTTCCGATTCCTGGATGCTGCCCAGCAAATGGCAGCGGGCGGCGATCGGCGCCGCCGGCATGTACGTGGAGGTCGCGCTGGCCTCCATCGCCACTTTCATCTGGTGGTACACCGACCCGGGACTGTTGCACTACCTCTGCCTGAACATCATGTTCATCTCCTCGGTGAGCACCATCCTCTTCAACGCCAACCCGCTGCTGCGCTACGACGGCTACTACATCCTCGCCGACCTGGTGGAGATTCCCAACCTGCGGCAGAAGGCGACCACGATTCTCAGCCAGAAGGCGGGCGAATGGTTTCTCGGCCTGGAACCACCCGAGGACCCCTTCCTGCCCGAGCGAAACCAGTTCTTCTTCGCCCTCTACACCGTCGCCGCGGTGATGTATCGCTGGTTCATCCTGGCCTCGATTCTGTTTTTCCTCTATCGCGTGTTCGAGCCCTACGGGCTGAAGATCGTGGGGCAGGCGATCGCCGCGATGTCCGTCTGGGGCCTGCTCTTTCAGCCCCTTTACAATCTCGGCAAGTTCTTTTACGTACCCGGGAGGATGCACAAGGTGAAAAAACCGCGAATGTTCGCCACCCTGGCAGGAATCGCGGCCCTGGTGGCTCTCGTCTTCCTCCTTCCCCTTCCCCATTCGATCATCTGCACCTTCGAGGCGCGGGCCCGCGACGCGGCCAACGTCTACGTGAGCGTACCGGGCAAGCTCCAGGAGCTGTACGTCGAAGAGGGCCAGCACGTCCAGCCGAACCAGGTTCTGGCCCGGCTGGTTAGCGTCGACCTGGCCCAGGAAATCGTCGCCCTCCAGGGGCGAAACAACGAGTATCGCATCCAACTGGCCAACCTCCGACGGCAGCGACTGAACCAGCTCGAAGCGGGCGATCAAATCCCCCAGTTGGAAGAGGCCCTGGCCGCCAACGAGGACCAACTGCGGGAAAAGCGAGAACAACAATCGCGGCTCGAACTGCGCGCGCCCACCGCCGGCGTGGTCATTCCGCCCAAGTGGGTTCGACCCCGCCAGCCCCCGGGCGGACAACTGCCGGGGTGGTCCGGCACGCCGCTGTCGAAACGCAACTTGGGCGCCACCCTCGAGCGCAGCGTACCCTTCTGCAAGATCGGGTCGCTGGAAAAGATGGAAGCCAACCTGGTCATCGACCAGGCCGAAATCGACTTCGTCGCCGTGGGACAAGAGGTCGAAATCAAGCTCGACCAGATGCCCCACGACACCTTTCACGGCGTGATCGTCGATATCTCGCCCGAACAGATGCAGGCCATTCCGGAGAACATCTCCAACAAGGCTGGCGGGGAGCTGGCCACCAGGACCGACCAGTCGGGCGTGGAAAAGCCGCTCAGCACCTCCTACGAAGCCCACGTCCTGCTGGGCCTTTACGGCTACGGTCCCCGCTACCGGGTACTGCGGGGCCGCTTGGAAAAGACGCCCGACGGAACCGCCTGGCAAATCTGCTATCTCCCCCCCGACGGGCCCAGCGACGAGCACGGCGGCTGCTTCCGGCTGGCCCCAAGCCGCGAGGTCAACGGCTTCGCCGAAGGCGATTTCGTGGAAATCTGCGGCCGCTGGAAGGACCAGGCCCAGCTTTACGAGCCGGCCGACGTTCGCCGCCTGGACCCGGCCAACGGGCTGCTCCGGCCCGGGCTGCTGGGCCGGGCCAAGGTCCACACGGCCCCCCAGACGATCGCCCGACGCGCCTGGCGGCTCGTCAGCCAGACGTTCGCGTTTAAGCTGTAACTGGACTTTTGCAAACTCCTCCCCTCTCCCTCTGGGAGAGGGGCCGGGGGTG
>CAYZWG010000231.1:7030-9009 GCA_964481605.1 uncultured Planctomycetaceae bacterium | reverse complement strand
CGACCAGTTGCCGGCGGGAAGCTGCCTGGAGCCGCGGCTCTCGTACGACGGCCGGCGGATCGTCTTTTCGTTCGTCGTCTGCGATGGGCAGCAGCCGGCCCCCGGCGGGTTGCCCGTCAACGAGCAAGGCGACGACCGGCGGTATTTTCATCTCTACGAGATCGGGGTCGACGGCACGGGCTTGCGGCAGTTGACCCGCGGCCCCTACGACGACATGATGCCGGCCTACTTGCCCGACGGGGCGATCGTGTTTTCCTCCACGCGGCGAAAGAGCTACTCGCGTTGTTTCGGGCCGGCCTTCAGCGACCGCTGGGACAGCTACACGCTGCACCGGCTGGGGGCCGACCGCAGCCGCATTCGCCCGCTTTCGCACAACGACGTGAACGAGTGGTTTCCGGCGGTGTCCGGCTCGGGCCACCTGCTGTTTGCCCGCTGGGATTACATCGATCGCGACGCCGTGACGCACCAGAACCTCTGGTCGATGCGGCCCGACGGAACCAGCCCGGCCGCCGTGTGGGGAAACGCCACGCCCAAGCCGCACTGCATGTTTCAGGCGAAGCCGGTTCCGGGCAGCAACAAGATCGTGTTCATCGCCTCGGCACACCATGCAATCACGGCCGGCCCGGTCTGCCTGGTCGATCCGAGCGTGGACGCCAACAGCCTGAAGGCGATTACGCGGGTCACGCCCGGCCCCTTCCCCGAGGCCGAGAGCCGCGACATCGGCGAATACTACAACTCGCCCTGGCCGCTGTCGGAGGACTATTTCCTCGTGGCCTACAGCCCCGACCGGCTGCGGTTCGAGGGAGAGCAACGCGACCATCCCAACCCGGACAACGCCTTGGGCATTTACTTGCTCGACCGCCGCGGCAACCGCGAACTGATCTATCGCGATCCGCGGATCGGCAGCACCAGTCCCACGCCGCTTCGGCCCCGACCGGTGCCCCCGCGGCTGCCTTCCGCCGTGGCCGAGAAGAAGTCCACCGGACAGATGCTCGTGGCCGACGTTTACCAGGGCCTGGGCAACGTGCCCCGGGGAACGATTCGCCAACTCCGCATCGTGCAGATTTTCCCCAAGACCACCCCCCTGGCCAACCAACCCCTGGTGGGGATGGCCGGCGAGGAAAACACCCGGGCGATCCTGGGAACCGTGCCCGTGGAGGCGGACGGATCGGCCTATTTCACCGTGCCCTCGGGCAAAGCGGTTTTGTTTCAGGCGCTGGACGCCGACGGCCTGGCCTACCAGACGATGCGCTCCACCACCTACGTGCAACCGGGCGAGCGAACGGCTTGCATCGGATGCCACGAGCACCGCATGTCGGCCCCGCCGACCGGTGCCCGTCCGATGGCCCTGGGGCGAGGGCCGTCGCCCATCGCGGCGGGCGAGTTGGGCGGGCGGCCCTTCGCCTTCGTCGAAGTCGTGCAGCCGGTGCTCGACCGGCATTGCGTCGAGTGCCACGGTGAGAAAGAGCCGGCCGCGGGGATGGACCTGACGGGCACTCCGCTGGACGGATTCACCCGCTCCTACCGCTCGCTCTGCGGCGGTCCCAAGGATTTCTGGGGGACCAACACCAATCCGCAAACGGCCGCCCGGGCCTGGGTACCGCGGTTCGGCCAGCGGAACCAGGTCCAGATGACGCCGCCGGGCGGAATCTACGGCGCCCGCGGCAGCCGGCTGGTGAAGCTGTTGCGGGCCGGTCACGAGGGGGTCGAGTTGAGCGCCGGCGAGCTGCGGCGGCTGGCCGCGTGGATCGACTTGAACGCGGTGTTCTACGGCTCCTACGATCCGCAACGGAAGGCGGCCCAGTTGGCCGGCCAGTCGCTTCCCATGCCGGAGATTCAATAGTTTCCGTGGGTTCCCAAGCTGGAGCTTGGGAACCAGGCTATGTTGCGGAAAGCCGGGCACCCATCCAATGTGTCTCGGTTCCAGTTTTACGCTCGGTCCCAAGCTCCAGCTCTACCCTCGGTCCCAAGCTCCAGCT
>CAYZWG010000231.1:0-6930 GCA_964481605.1 uncultured Planctomycetaceae bacterium | reverse complement strand
CTCGGTCCCAAGCTCCAGCTCTACCCTCGGTCCCAAGCTCCAGCTTGGGACCGCACCCAGTGTGAAGCTCCGCTTCGCCTGCCGAGGAGCAAAACGTTCGGCCCGTCGGTTCCCAAGCTGGAGCTTGGGAACCAGGTTGGCGGTCGGCGGGGAGGGACGCGTTTCCGCCACCGCCTTGGTTATCCCGCCCCAGTGAAAGGCGCCGTGATGCGACACCACACCGCTTTCTCCGCCCGTGCGTTGTTGCTGGTTGCCGGGGCGGTTCTGGTCGCCGGACCGCGGCTGGCGATGGCCGCCCAGGAGGCTGCGAAAATCGCCCCGCCGGAGCTTTCCGAGCGTCGTCGGCCGCTTACCGAGATTGCCGTGGAGCGGACCGTGGCGGTGGCCGATTTCGGCGCCAAGCCGGGCGACGGCGAGAACGACCTGCCGGCGGTCCGGGCGGCGCTGGAGGCGGTGCGAAACGACGCCCGGCCCAGCCGAGTTGTCTTCGCGCCGGGGCGGTACGTCTTCGACAGCGACTTCGAGACCGACCTGATCACCCGGGCGACCCGGGCCTCGATGGTGCTGTTTCGCCAGCAGAACGTGGTGCTCGATGGTGCCGGGGCGGAGATCGTGATCCGCAACCCGCGGCTGGGGTTCGTCTCCGTGTTGGCCTGCAAGAACGTGATCGTCAAGGACTTCACCGTGGACTGGGACCCGCCGCCGTTTGCCCAGGGGTGGATTCGCCGGGTGGATGCTGGCGCGGGGACGTTCGATTTCGAGGAGGAGCCGGGCTATCTTTCGCTGGAGCATCCCAACTGGCAGATCGAGCAGACCCTGCGGATCGGTCCCGCCCGCTGGGGAGTCGTGCTGGACCCCAACGTGCCGGGCAAGCTGAAGGCCGATCGCCTCAACGTGGTCTTCTACCGGGGCTGGAAGAAGATCGGCGATCGCACCTTCCGCATCGAGGTAACCCAGGCGGGGGCGCTGGCGGGAATGGCTCCGGGCGACCGCTACGTGCAGGTCGATCGCAACGGCGGGGGCCTGGTCCACGTGACGCGAAGCGAGCGCGTCACTTGCATCGGCCTGACCAACTACACCAGCCCGGGACTGGACTACGGCGGGTCGGGATCGAACGAGGTGGCGATTCTCGATTGCCGCGTGCTCTTGAAGAAGGGCCGCTGGCACACCTCCAACGCCGACGGAATCCACTTTGCCGCGTGCCGCGTGGGGCCCTGGGTGGAAGGCTGCACATTCGAGGGCATGACCGACGACGGTGTCAATTTCTATACCAAGGGGGCGACGTGCCTGGAGGTGCTCGGCCCCCGCCGCTACCGCCTGGTGAAGATTCCCGGCTGGCGCGGCGGCGATCGGCTGCTGGTCTTCAATCCGCGGGAGGGAACGCTGCTGGGCCGCACGAAGATCGTCAAGTGCGAGGAAGACCGCACCTCGATGACCGTCACCACGGAGGCCGAACTGCCGGAGATTCAAACCGGTCGGGAGAAGACGGCCGACTCCTTCTTCAACCTGGACATGAATACCGGCTCGTTCGTGATTCGCGGCAACACTTTCCGCAACATTCGCCGCTACGGCCTTTCCATCCAGAGCCGCGACGGGATCATCGAAAACAACCATTTCCAGGCGACCAGCTCGAACGGGATCATGGTCCACAACGCCGCCGACTGGCCCGAGGGCTTCGCCACGGGCAACCTGGTCATCCGCGGCAACACGTTCGTCGGCTGCGGCTTCGACCACACGTTGCGGATGCACCACGCAGCGGCGATCGGGCTCTCGGTCGATCGGCTGGGCGGCCGGCCGGGCAAGTGGCGAGGGTTGCAGCGAATCCTCATCGAGGACAATACGATCGTCAACTGGCGCCGCCAGGGTATCTGCCTGGGCTGTGCGGAGGACGCCGTGATTCGCAACAACCGGTTTCTCACCCGGGGCAACCCGCCGCCACCGGTGGAAGGCCGGCCGCTGGTGCCGATTCGCGTGTTCAACATCCGCCGGGTACTGATCGAAGGCAACACGATCGCCGATTCGCGGGAAATCCCCCCCGGCGGGATCGTCGTCGAGGAGCCGGCGGAGGAGGTCACGCTGCGCGACAATCACCTGGGCCAGGCGGGGGCCGCCCCACGGAAAACCCCCGCCGGCGAGTCTTTCCGGCGTTGACGTGCCCTTTGCACGGGCTTTCACCGTGCCTCTTGGGTAAGCCCTTCCGGATAGGCGTTTACGCCAACATGGATGATGCTTTCGCATCACGTTCCCATTGCCCGGCGAAGGCTTCGCGGTGCCTATCCGGGAGGCTGCGGTTTGCAGAAACCTTGCCGCCGGGGCGTGCGGACGTGAGGGCAAAGAATTTCTCAAGTCCTATCTCCTTGCCCGCTTGCAACTTGCTCGTTTCTCAGCGCGGGTGAAGTGGTTTTCTTGGCAATTCTTTTTTGACTTCGCCCAGCCAGCGGGTATATCCAAAGTGACCGAAGGACGTCGCGGACGGCAGCAGCCGTGGACGGCGCCGGTGGCACTTCTGGCTTCAGCCGAATCGTGGTTGGTTGTCGCGGAGCGAAGTGGAAAGGCGTCGTCGATGATACGCCCGATCTTTTCAGTTCGAATCATCCTGCCGCTTCCGCAACGAGTTCAGGCGGCCCGCTCAGGACCCCCGTCCGGGGCGCTCAGCCGGCAACTGGGCGCCCTGGACCGCCGCCGCCGGCTTGCCTTTCAACTGCAAGCGTTACTGGCAGGGAGGAGGTTGCGCGAGGTGCAAACACCCTATCCACCCCGTCCGCGGCCTCCCTCTTGAAAAGAGTTTTCGCGGGCCGCCGGGCCCGTCTCGTCGGCCCTTTTCTCCCAATTCCCAGGTGCTTCATGAGGTTTTCCGGATCCGCTGCTTAGGCGGGGGACACCCGGCCCGCGAGGGCGCGTGTCCCCAACGATGGCGCGAGCGTGGCCGCGTGCCTCGCTCAACGGGGGGGTCGGGCGGGACCCGGCCCATTGCACCGACCACGAACGGACAGGAGGAAACCGTTAGCGGAAAGGCTTGTCCAGATGTATGGTATCCCACGCCGGCGGTGTGCTTGCGGTTCGGCGACGGTTTGCCGATGGGAGGGTTCCGGCCACGGCGGTTTCGGGCCGGCCCTGAAAACGTGCTCAAAGTACGAGGCCCGTTGTTGAGCCAGAGGCGCGCGATTTGCTAGGCCGGGCGTGGGAAAAGACGCTCGATTTCTCTCTTGCTTACTGAGTGAAGAGGACTACAATTGGGAGTGGAAATCTGGTCCCCGGTTCCGGGGACGCACCTGTTCGATTTCCTCTACTCCAAAGGTTTGGACAACCTTGAGGCGATGCGGCAAAGGCGGCCGCCGGCAGAGTGCAGAGGCGGCCGAGAGCGCCCAGTCGTCGTCGGCTCGAGGCCCGCAAGAAAGGGGATCGACCATGCCTGTGGCTGGAAAGCATCGGGTGGAGGTCGGCCGTGGGGGGATGGCCCGATCTGGTCCGCAGTAGGGGGGCACCGGCGCTTGCGGCGCGGGTGTCCCGTAGTTCTGTCGTCTCGGTTGGTTGGATTCGTGCGACCCCCGTCCGGCGGCACGCTCTTTGTCGGCCCCGGCGGGCGGTCGCAGCGGTCAATCAATGAGGAGGAGGACGTTTTTCGAGACTCGGCAGTTCGTTGTTTCCTCAACCCTTTTTGGAAAGTACTGGAAAGACTTGTTTTCTTGCGAACACTCGGGCGCGCTTGTCGCCGGGGAACGTGTTGCCGATAAGTAGGGCCGGACCGTCAGGGTCCTTGGGGGGAAAGGCCCAAGTAACGTGCCGATGCACGTGGCCACGTTCGCGGTGACAAGCGCGGCTTTTTTTTGCGCTCTTGCGGCAATACCACTCGATCAAGCTGTAGGCCGGGTCGCGACCCGGCGCGCAGCGTTCGGCGTGGGTCTCCCGACCCCGCCGCAAGCGCCAAGGCCTGTTCGGCGTGGGTCTCCCGACCCCGCCGCAAGCGCCAAGGCCGAAACGTGGCCCGGGCGCCGCGAAGCGCTGCAATCGGCCGGCACAGCCGGCCCTACGGCAACGGCGGGGTCAGGAGACCCGCGCCGAACGGGAGCGGGGTCGGGGTGCGGAGACCCGCGCCGAACGCGAGTCCTCTCCCGCCGGGACCGGTCTACTCTTCCAGTTCAGGCAGGAAATCGAGCGACAGACGGCGGTGGGCCGCCTGGCCGACCTCGTTCTGGCTTCGCCGTTTGCCCACGGCATGCCAGGGAGTGACCTCGGCCAGCTCGGGCATGATCTCCACCAGTTGGCCGGCCAGCACCTCGGCCATCCGCCGGATGCCCACCTGCTGGCTCCGCTCCTTGATGGCCATCACGGTTTTCATCAGCCGTACCAACTGCGCCCTCTTCAACACGGGGGTCGAGAGGGGTTCGTCGGCTTCCACCAGCAACTCGGCAATGGGAACGTCCAGAACCTCTTGCCAGGCGTAGAGCGTGCTCAGCGCCAGGTCGCTGTCTGCCTGCTCCATCTGCTTCACCCGATGGACGTCGACCCTCAGTTTCCTGGCCACGGTCCGCCGGGAGATGCCTTGGGTACGCCGCACGTCGGCCAGCCGCTGGAGCGGCCGCCGAGCGGAAGTGACCGGGATCGGGGCGGGGCGCTCCATCCCGATTGCAGTGATACTCATGTCGGCAAAACTCATAACGGTGCCTCCTCTCGCTGTGGGTGTCACCCGCCGGCTTGATCCCCGGCGGCCGCGCCACCTACCGGTTGTCGCCTCCGCTTCCGGGGCGGAGTAAAGGGGGCCGACGCCGGGCGAAAACAAGCCGAAAATCGGCGTCGTGTCTCCGCAATGTGCCGGCGCCCCTTTGCGCAACCATTGCTCTTCTCAACCATTCCGGTCGGCTCTCTCGATTCTCCCCCCAACCGATCGGGTCCCAACGTGCCGGTTATCGTGAAGCGGTTCTGAAACGGCGCTCTCAGCGGGCTGACGACCGCGCAGCAAGAAACGCTCGAAAAACCGCGTGATTCTGCGGAGAGAAACGCAGCGACACCTCTTCTCTCAGGCCACGATGCCGCGGGAGCATCGTCTTCTCCGACCCGTGGGAAGGCTGCCGGTCCAGAGGAGGAGAATGAGCTGAACAGCGGCCGACAATCCATCCAGTCGAATGATACCCGAAAACCGGGAGGCGTACAAGCACCTCCTGGCAAAATAGTTACCCCAGAGAGGGGGATGAGCAAACCACCCCGGCGGGGCCGACAGCCCCGCGCCGAACGTTTGATTCAACGGTGTTGCGCCTACTCCCCCAGGGCGAAATCCTTGATCGACTGGAGATAGTTGGGCCGCTTGGGGTGGCCGGTCTGGGGGCGGCCGGGCGGGGTCGAGCCGGCGCCGAGTTCGATTTCGAACCACCGGGCGTCGGTGCGAAGCAGTTCGGCGCGGAGGGTAAGCTGGTGTCCCAGGCACTCCCAGAGCGGCTTGGCCGCGCGGCGGCGGAGCATTTGGAAGCCTGGCGGCGTGGGGGTGTCCAGACGCCGAAACGGCCCCTTTCTCCAGCCGGGCACCACCGATCGGCCCAGCACGACGTCATGCCGGTCCATCGCGTTCCAAAGCTGGTGGACGTCGTCCACGGGCAGCAGGCAGTCGTGGTCCATGAGGAAGAGGATTTCGCCCACCGACTGCTGGATGCCGCTCTGGATGGCCGAGGTCCGACCGGATGCGACGGCGTGGCGAATCACCTGGACCTGCGGATACTCGGTCGCCAATTCGTCGGCAACCTCAATCGTCGCGTCGGTCGAACCGTCGTCGACGATCACCAACTCGAACCGGCAGGTCAACTCGGGCAGGACGTCGAGGACCCGGTGCACCGTGGCGGCCAGCGTCGACTGGGCGTTTTCCACGGGAAGCAAGACCGTCAGCGAACGTTCCACGGGTGATCCTTTCGACGGCGGTGGGGGGGAAACAGCACACGGGCGCCCCACCCACGACGGGCAGCAAGGCAGGGCAGTTTTCGCGTCAACCCGGGGGCCCAGGTTTCGCTGCCAACCGCGGCGAGCCCAGCCATCAGGTCCTATGGAACACTTCGGCCGAAGCGGTCGAGCCGCTCTACCTCCGCTGGCCAGTACCTTGTTGGACGACTCGTGCCGGCCATCGCGATCCTGCCAGATAGGGCGAACGCGACGCTCGCGCCGGCCATTTGCGGGCTGGTTCGTAGTGCCCCGATTCATCGGGGCCCTGCCCCTGACGCCTGGGAAAGACCGCATGAATGCGGTCACTACAAACTGGTCGCCGTTGCCGGATCGTGGATCCGGCCTACCAACTGCCACCCCTCCGAGGGCGGGGTAGGCCGATTTGTCTGCCTCCACTTGCCCCTGGCAAGCGGCCGGCCGGCCGGTTATCTTGGAGAGTTTCCCCACCGGGGAGAACCCGTCGGCCGTGAGGCGTGTCGATCGTGTGTCGCCGGCGGACGCCGTGCGGCGGGGTCGGGAGACCCGCGCCGAGCGCCGGGCCGGCTTGATCCAACGGTGGCGGGGCTGTTTTCACTGCGTAACCCAGAAGAGTACAACGACTTTCGGAGTCGCGTCACCATGTCGCAAAGCGGCGAAAACTCGCAGGCTGAACCCGATTTTGAAAAGGGCGGCGGGCTGCTTCCGGCTATCGCCCAGGACGCCCAGTCGGGCCTGGTGTTGATGATGGCCTACATGAATCGGGAGAGTTATCGCCAGACGCTGGAGACCGGTCGGGCGGTTTACTACAGCCGCAGCCGAAAAAAACTCTGGCGGAAGGGCGAAGAGAGCGGCAACGTCCAACGTGTCCATGCCGTCTATGTCGATTGCGACCGGGACACGATTCTCTTGAAGGTCGAGCAGGTCGGCGGAGCCGCCTGCCACGAAGGCTACGCCAGTTGCTTCTTTCGGCGGGTGACGCCCGACGGGCTCCAAGTGGAAGGCCAACGGGTGTTCGATCCGGCCGAG
>CAYZWG010000230.1:0-9034 GCA_964481605.1 uncultured Planctomycetaceae bacterium | reverse complement strand
CGCCGCTGAGCACTTTGCGAATGGCCGTGAGCGTCTCTTCGTCGAGAGGCCGCGGGGAGCGACATTCGCCGGCTTCCATCCCCGACCGCCGGCAATTGTCGCAATGGCCGCAGGCCCGCGGTGACGGCTCGCCAAAGTAGTGCAGAATCGCCTGCTGCCGGCAACCCGGCTCCAGGGCGAAGCGAATCACGCGGTTGAGCTTTTCGTATTCGGCCTCGCGCCGCTTGGCCAGGGCGTCAAAGTCGATCCCCAATTGCTCGAACGTGCGGGAGCGATCGATCATGCGGATGGCCCGTCCGCGAAACGGCGGCACATAGGTGAAGGCCTTCAAGGCGTTCAGCCGCCGCAGGGCCGCGGCGACGGTGGCCCGCGGCGTTTGCAGCGCTTCGGCCAAGGATGCGAGTCGGAAGTAGACCAGTTCGTTTCGCCGCGTGCCCACCAGCCGTTCCACCGCCTGGAGCACGGCCCGCCGGCGCCGCGACTGCTTGGGCAAGAGGTCGACCAGGGTGGGCAGGTCGCTGTCGATCCGCACCATGGCGCGATTCTCCGAGGCCACCATCCGCTCCAATACGCCCGCCGATTCTAGCAGTTGTTCGCAGGTGCCCACCCCTTCGGCGCCGATCGACATGCCCAGCCGCTCCTTGATCTCCTGCTGGGTGAGCTCGATGGGATCGGTCTCGATGCCGCGAAGAAACTCGTACACCCGGGCGACCATCTCCGCCGCCGGGTAGGCGTTTTCGATGAAATACTCCTGGATGAAGCGGTCGGAAGCGTGGTACAGCAGGAGGCACTTCGAGGGTTGGCCGTCGCGTCCGGCGCGGCCCGCCTCCTGGTAGTAGGCCTCCAGCGTGCCGGGCATGTTGTAGTGGACCACGAACCGCACGTTCGCCTTGTCGATTCCCATGCCGAAGGCGTTGGTGGCCACCACGATCTCCGTGCGGCCGTGGAAAAAAGCCTCCTGGGCCGAGCGACGCTGCTGGGGAAGCAGGCCGGCGTGGTAGGCCACCGCCGAGCGGCCGAGCCGCGCGGCGATCTGCTCGGCCACTTCCTCGGTTCGCTTCCGCGTGGAGGTGTAGACGATTCCGCTGCCCGGCGTGTCGCGAAGAAACTCCAGCAACTTCTCGCTCTTCTGCCGCTCGCCGCGAATCCGCTCGACCAGGTAGAACAGGTTCTCCCGGGCGAATCCGGTGATAAACGTGTGGGCGTCGTCCAGGCGAAGTTGCTCGACGATGTCGCGGCGAACGGCGTCCGTGGCGGTGGCCGTCAGCGCGATCGTGGTGGGATTGCCCAGCAGCCGGCGGAAATTGCCCAGCCGGGCGTAGTCGGGGCGAAAATCGTGGCCCCACTGGCTGATGCAGTGCGCCTCGTCGACGGCCAACAGTGCGATCCCCGCCGCCCGAACCGCCTCCAGAAAGCGGGCGCTGCGAAACCGCTCGGGCACCACGTAGGCCAGGCGATAGCGACCGGCGGCAATGCCCTCCAGCCGGGCAAGCTGCTCGGCCATGGAAAGCGTGCTGTTGATGAACGTGACCGGCAGCCCCAACGCCTGGAGTTGATCGACCTGGTCTTTCATCAGCGCGATCAGCGGCGAGACGACCAGGGTCAGCCCCTTCAGGGCCAGCGCTGGCAACTGGTAGCAGAGGCTCTTCCCCCCGCCGGTCGGCATCACGCAGAGGCAATCCCGCCCGGCCAGCACCGTTTCGATCACTTCCCGCTGGCCGGCTCGAAAGGCCTCCAGCCGAAACCGCCAGAGGTAGGATTCCGGGTTCGTTTGGGTGGGTTCGGCCATGGGCTTGGGCAGACCCGACAAATCAGTCGTTTCACGCCTGGCGGCAAGATGCCACGCAGCCGGCCATTATAATGCCGCCCGGGGATGGCCAAAAGGAGGGCGATGACGGTATCATCAAGGCTTGGGGGCGGCCGATAAATAACTTCCTGGTTTTCAGCCCCGTAGGCAACCGGCCGGCACAGCCGGCCCTACGGCAACTCGGTTTTCGAAATCGAAACCGGAAAGTTATTTATCGGCCGCCCCTTGTGCATGTGGACAACGTTCTCGCACCACCGTGTCCGCCTGGTTCCCAAGCTCCAGCTTGGGAACCAGGCGGGAGGGCGCCAGGCGGGAACTTCCAACCCCTTGCTGATCCTCCATCGCGTTCGCCTCTTGCCGCTGGACCCCTGAGGCCACCATGCCGACCGACTACGGCGATTCCCATCGACGCGGGGCCGTGGCCGTGATTCCTCGCCAGGGCCGGCTGCTGGTGATCCGCCGCTCGCGGCACGTGGTGGCGCCGGGCAAGCTCTGTTTTCCCGGCGGGGGAATGGAAGGCGAGGAGACGGAAACCGAGGCCCTGCGGCGGGAGATGCGCGAGGAGTTGGGCGTCGAGGTCCTGCCCGTGCGGCGGCTCTGGCGAAGCGTGACCCCCTGGCGAGTGCCGCTGGCCTGGTGGCTGGGCCGGCTGGTCGACCCCCATGCCACACTTCGCCCCGATCCGCGGGAGGTGGATGGCGTCGAGTGGCTCGCGCCCAGGGAAATGCTCCGCCGCCCAGAACTGCTGGAAAGCAACCGCCACTTCCTGGCCGCCCTCGCGTCGGGCGAAATCGCCCTCGATCTGGACCATGATCTGGACGGGCCGATTCCCTGATCGCCAGCAAGGCGAAACACCGGGAGGGCGAAACACCGGGAGGGCGAGGCTCCTGCCGAGCCGTGGGGGCTGGAATCCCCTAATTCCACGGCTTGGCGGGAACCTTGCCCTCCCGCCAACCGCGAACACTCCCTTTCTGCACCGGGAACAAGGAACCATCCATGCACACTCGCACATTCGCACTCGCCGCCCTGGGCCTCTTGCTCATCGCCGCCGCCACGGCGGCCAACCGTGACCACGCCCTGCTCTTCGTCTCGCCCCACGGCAACGACGCCTGGTCCGGCCGAACGGCCCAGCCCAACCCCTCGGGCACCGACGGACCGCTGGCCACGCTGCGGGCCGCCCAACTCCGCGTGCGGCGGATCAAGCAGGACGGCGCCGCCGCGTCGATCCGCGTGGTCGTGGGCGAAGGCACCTACGAACTTGAGAAAACGCTCCGCTTCGGCCCCGAGGACGGCGGGTCGAGCGATTGTCCCGTCACCTACGAGGCCCAGCCGGGCGCCGCCGTGGTGATCCGCGGCGGGCGGACCGTGGGCGGGTGGGAACCGGCCGGCGGCCACATCTATCGGACCGATCTGAAATCGCAGGGCCTCGCCCAGGCCGACTTCCATCAACTCTTCTACCACGGCCAGCGGCAAATCCTCGCCCGCCACCCCAACTTCGATCCCCGGCACCCTCGCACCGGCGGGTTCGTCTACATCGAGGGAAAAGGCCCCCAACCCAGCAAACAATTCGTCTACCCCAAGGGCTCGCTGCCGATCGACCGCTGGAACGATCTTTCCCAGGCCGAGGTGGTCACCGTCTTCGGCCGCGGATGGAACTTCGCCATCGCGCCCATCCGCAAAGTTGATCGCGACCAACGGGTAATCACCACCCGCGCACCGCGAAGACCCTATGAGCCGGAGAATCGCTTCTTCGTGCAGAACGTCCGCCAGGCGCTCGACTCGCCCGGCGAGTGGTTTCTCGACAAGGCGGCCGGCGTGCTCTACTTCTGGCCGCCGGGGGCAGGGCCGGGCGACGTGACGGTCCCCACGATCGACCACCTGGTCGAAATCCGCGGCACGATCCCCTATCCCCACGGCTACCTGAAGGTCGGGTTCCAGGGCACCAAGGCGGATTTTCCCCCGGCCGAGGACGCGGCGCCGGCCGCACCGGTCGAATACCTCACCCTGCGCGGCTTTCGCTTCGAGTGCGCCCGGCAAGACGCGCTGCGGCTGGTGGGCGCGAGAAACTGCCGGGTGATCGGCTGCCGGGTGACCGGCGCCGGCGGCGTGGGAATCAACCTGGGCGGCGTGGCCAGTGCCCATGCCGAGGTGGGCAACCCTCGCCTGGTCCCGGCGCTGGGCTTTTCCGCCGGCGTGGGTGGCGGAGGACAAAACCTGCTGTTCAATGATCCCTGCCAGGCCTGCCAGGTCGTCGGCAACGACGTCTGGTCGGTCGGCTCCGACGGCATCTTTCTCTACGGCACCACCAACCGGGCGGAGAACAACCACGTGCAAAACTCGGGACTGTTCGACAAGGACTGCGCCGCCATCAACCTCTTCGGCGAGGAGAACGTCGCCCGGCGAAACACGCTCCACGACGTCCCCCGCAACGCCGTCTTTCTCAAGGGCAGCGACAACGTCGTCGAACTGAACGACATCTACCGCACCATGCTGGAAACGTGCGACGGCGGGGCCATTCGCATGTGCCAGCGAAACCTGGCCATCCGCGGCAACGTGATCCGCTCCAACCGGATCGTCGACACCCTGGGCTACGGCTACCCCGTCGGCGGCGACTTCCAGGCACCCTATTTCTCCTGGGGCGTTTACCTCGATGATTTCACCTGCGGCACGACGGTCCAGGGCAACCTCATCGTGCGGGCCGGCCGCGGCGGCGTGCACGTGCACGGCGGCAGCGACAACCTCATCGCCGGCAACGGCCTGGTCGACGCCGGCCAGTACCAGTTCGAGAACAACCCCATCCGCGACGAACTCTCCCGCGGCAACGTCGTGCGGGGAAACGTTTTTTCCTACAACGGCACCCAGAGCTATCTCTACCGCTGCGGCAAATGGCTGGAAGGCTCCGTCGCCTGGGAGCGGAACCTCGTTTGGCCCACCGCCGGCCAGGTGCGGGTGCTGCTGGGAATGAACCGGGAAATCACCGGCTGGAAGGCGTGGCAGGAAGTGGGCCTGGAAAAGGGCTCGGTGCTGGCCGATCCGCGGTTCCGGGCCCCGGACCGCGACGACTACGCCCTCCAACCCGATTCGCCCGCCCACCGCCTGGGGTTCGAGCCGATTCCCCTCGACCGGATCGGCTGCTTCGCCGACGCGGCCCGGGCCACCTGGCCGCTGGTCGACGATCCGGCGTTGGTGGCGGACGAGGAGCCGATCTTGCACCACGCGCCGCTGCGGCCGGTCAGGGCCGATTTCGAATGGGACACGCCCGGCCGGCCGCCCCGGCTGGGCAACGTCGCCGCGCCGCCGCCGTCGGCCATCCACGTCTCTGCCAAGTCGGCCGCCGGAGGCAAACACGGCCTCGAGCTGGTCGACGCGGCCGGCTTGCCCCAGCGGTGGCAACCGCGGCTCTTCTACAGCACCAACCTCACCCAGGGCAAAGCCCGCTTCGCCTGCCGCTTGAAGCTCGACGGCGCGGCCCCGCCCACGGTGGTCTTCGATCTGCGGCAGTACCGCGACACCGGCAGCCGGGAGTATTTCAGCGGGCCGTATCTTTCCATCGACCCCAGCGGCCGGCTGGCCGCCGGGGGCAAGCCGCTGGCGAAACTTCCCCTGGACCAGTGGCTGCAAATCGAAATCACCATGCCCTTGGGCCCCGACGCGGCGGGCCACTATGACCTGGCAATCACGCTGCCCGACGGATCCCGGCAGACCTTCCATCCGGCCAGCCGCAGCGCCGGATTCGACCAACTCCAGCGGATCGTGATCATGCTCACCGGCGACAGCCCCGGCCGGCTCTACCTGGACGACGTCTGGTGCGGCCCGGTGGAGTGAGGGGGAACAATGCGCACTGGCGGATTCTCATTGATCCGGCCTGGGGCTGATGCCCTGCTGGTACCTCGCCGGGACGACCTCGGAAGCCAGAATCCCCAGCGAGAAATACACCCGCATCACCTCCTCGGCACTCATTTCCACCCGGCTGCACGCCTCCACCGGCACGAAGAGAATCCCTCCGGTCATGGGTATCGGCGAGGTGGGCACATAGACCACGTGGCAGTCGCGGCCGGCGAAGCGGTAAACCCCCGGCGTGGTCAAAAGCGCCAGAAAACCCGCCCCCCCCTTCTCGCCGAACGAACAATAGACGGCGCTCATCCCTTGCAGGTCCGTGCTCTCGTCCTTGCGGATCATCCCCACCAGTTGCTTGGCCGTGCTGTAGACGCTGCTGACGATGGGAATCCGCTCCACGAACGCGCCGAACGCCTTCTCCACACGTTGCTTGGCCGTCGTCTTCAGCAGCAACCCCAACGCCCAGATGCCGGCCAGCACCACCGTCCAGCCGATCAGGTAGGCGATTGTCGTGGCGGCCGGGTCGTGGGTCAGCTTCACGCCGACCTCTTGCAGTATCCCTCCGATCACGCTCTCCGTGCCGAGAAAATCATAGAGGAAATGCACCACCCAGGTGACGATCGCCACGGTCAGCGCCAGTGGCAAGATGGCAAACAGCCCGGTGAGGAACGTGGAGAGGATGCCGTGATTCCAAATCCACTCCAGGAAACGTCGCATGGCCGGGACCTCCTTCGCTTGGCAAATGCTCGGGTGATGGGGAGAAACGCCGACGGACGCCATTCTACGCCGCGGCCCTCAAGGCGGACAGCCTCCAACCCCCCGGAGAAATGGTCCCCAAGCCTTGAGTTTCCACGCCCCGGCGATTATTGTCAGCCGTAGGGTGGGTGCTTGCACCCACGTGCCGGCGTTCGGCGCGGGTCGCCCGCCACTGTTCGGCGCGAGTCTCCCGACCCCGCCGAGTTGCCGTAGGGCCGCACCTCGGCGTTTTCGGCGGGGTCGGGAGACCCGCGCCGAACGTGTTTTGGCCGACACAGCCGGCCCTACGGGGCACCTCCTCCACGTACCGGGAGGGTCAACCATGAAAATGTTCCGCGATTGCGTGCTGTTTGCGGTGGTGATCCTCTGCGGCGGTGTCGACGGGCGGGCGGCGGAGCCGGACCACCCCATCGTGCCCGATCGTGTCATCAAACTGTTCAACGGCAATGACCTCGACGGATGGACCACCTGGCTGGTCGACACCGGGCGGCAGGACCCCCGGGTCGTCTACTCGGTGGAAAACGGCTCGA
This sequence comes from uncultured Planctomycetaceae bacterium, assembly GCA_964481605.1. Lineage (GTDB taxonomy): Bacteria > Planctomycetota > Planctomycetia > Pirellulales > Thermoguttaceae > CAYZWG01. Next base: position 2,104 of record CAYZWG010000230.1, on the reverse strand, counting down.
TCCGTATCTCCGGCGACGGGTTCGGGTACCTGAGCACGAACGAGCAATACCGGAACTACCGCCTGGTGGCCGAAGTCAAATGGGGAGAGCGAAACTATCGTACGCGGAAGGGCATGGCTCGCGACTCGGGCATCTTTCTGCACGGCGTGGGGCCGGAGGGAAACAGCTTCGATCGCGGCTGGGGCGCCCCCACGCGCAATACGGGTGCCCGGATCAGCAGCGGGGCGTACAAGGCGGCCATCGAGTGCCAGGTGATGGAGGGAGGCTTCGGCGACCTGCTGTTGATCGCCGGCCGTTACGCCGACGGTCGCCCCGTTCCCCTGCAAGCCAGCGTATCCGCCACCGGGCGTCGAGTCGCCGGCGACTATGCAAACTACCAGTTCCATCCCCACGCCGACCGCAAGACGCTCACCGGCGGGGCCATCGCCTGGCTGGAGAAAGACCCGCACTGGCGGGACGAGCCGGGCTTTCGCGGCCCCCGCGACGTGGAAAGTCCCCACGGCCGGTGGACGCGAATCGAATGCGTCGCGGCCGGCAACCACCTGATCGTTTTCGTCAACGGCAAGCGGGTCAACGAGGCCTACGACGTGTTTCCCGCCGCCGGCAAGATATTGCTCCAATGCGAGGGATCGGAAGTCTTCTTTCGCAACCTGGAACTCCACCCGCTGGAGAACCACTGAACGACCGCCGGCAGGGCGAAGCTGCCACGGCAGCGCCCCCCGGCAACGAACAACGCACCCATTCAAGGAGATACCCAGCATGCGCACCCAGGCCAACCTCTCCCGCCGCCGCTTCTTGAAGGATTCCGTCGCGCTGGCCGCTGGGGGTCTTGCCCTTCCCACGCTCATCCCCCGCGGCGTGCTGGCCGACGCCGCCCGGCCCGGGGCCAACGATCGGATTGCCATCGGCTTCATCGGCTCGGGCAATCGGGCCAGGCTGCTGATGGACCAGATGCCCGAACAGTCGCGGATCGTCGCCATCAGCGACTGCTGGCTGGAGGCGTGCCAAACCGCGTTGAAGGAGAAGGGCACCCACTGGCCGGTCTACCAGGATTACCGCAAGATGCTCGACAAGGAGCCGCTGGACGCCGTAATCGTACCCACCACGGACCACGCCCGCGTGCTCACCTGCATCCACGCCTGCCAGGCCGGCAAGGACGTCTACGCCGAGAAGCCCTTGACCGTCTGCATCGGCGAAGGCCGCGTGCTGGTGCGTGCCGCCCGCAAGTACAAGCGGGTTTTTCAGGTCGGCTCGCAGCAGCGTTCGATGGAGATGAACCGCTTCGCCTGCGAGTTGGTTCGCTCGGGCGGAATCGGCAAGCTTCGCACCGTCCTCTGCCGCAACTATCCCAGCTCGCGCCGCTACCAGGGCCTGCCCGAGCAACCGATCCCCAAGGGACTCGACTGGGACGTCTGGTGCAACCAGACGGAGTTGCGGCCCTACAACGTGCAGCTTCACCGCGGCTGGATGGCCTGGCGGGCCTATTCCGGCGGCGAAACCACCAACTGGGGCGCCCACGGCTTCGACCAGTTGCAGTGGGGCCTGGGCATGAGCCACTCGGGACCGGTCGAGCTTTGGCCGGTGGAAGGCGGCTCCGGCGGCCGGGTTCACATGCGCTATGCCAACGGGATCGTGGTCCGCTGCGAGTTGGAGGACAAAGGACCCATGGGCGGGGCGATCTTCGTGGGCAGCGAGGGAAAGATCGAAATCAACCGCAACAAGTTCACCACCAACCCGCCCGACTTGGTGAAGAACCCACCCCCGCCCGAGGCGGCCGCCGTCTGGGAGGGCTTCGGCTGGCTCGCCCGGCTGCACATCCAGAACTGGCTCGACTGCATCCGCACGCGCGAAAAACCGGTCGCCGACGTGGAGATCGGCCACCGCTCGGTGAGCGTCTGCCACCTGGTCAACATCACCCGCGAGATCGGCCGCAAGATCCGCTGGGACCCTGCCACGGAGACCTTCCCCGGCGACGACGAGGCCAACAGCTACGTGATGCGTCCTCGGCGAAAAGGGTACGAGCTGCCGGCCGAGCTTTGAGCAGCACCTCGCCGAGAGAGGCCGTAGGGCCGGCTGCCGGCGTTCGGCGCGGGTCTCCCGACCC
>CAYZWG010000229.1:0-9089 GCA_964481605.1 uncultured Planctomycetaceae bacterium | reverse complement strand
GCGGCGTCCAGATTGCCATCTATTCTATCCAGTATCGCCATATTCTCAACGGTTGCTCAGTTGGACAGCGCCACTTTGGGCTTCTCCCAGCGGGCGCTGCGTCGGTGGCGGGTAACACCAGCGTTCGGCGTGGGTCTCCTGACCCTGCCGAAAGCGTCGAGGTCTAAGCAGCGGCAGCCGTGGTGGAACTTATGCCGGTTGTAACAGTTGTACCGGCTGGTTGGTTCCGATTAGGGGTAGGCTACCGATCGAGCCGATTTTGCGGAATGGGAGGGCGATAAAGCCCGGTCTGCGGGTGCGTGGTCGGTCGTCCGGCGGGGTCGGCAGCCCCGCGCCGAACCGCCCGCGGGGTCGGGACTGCCACGCCGAACCGCCCTATTTCCAGCAGGCACCAGCATCCATTACGCCCGGCTCTCGTCATGACGCCCGGCTCTTGCGAAGGGGCCATCCGTGCCGATCACGATCATTGCGATGACACTTTTGGCGGCGTCCCAGGCCGAGGCCCCGCTTCCGCCCGGGCCGCCGGTGGTGGCCCAGGCCCCACTTCCGTGCGAGGTGTGCCCGGGCGAGGTTGCCGGGGCGACGTCCGCCGGTTATGTCCATGCCGGTGGTTGCCGCGGTCTGGGCAGCGGTAGTGGTCTGTTGGCGGGCGGATCGGATTGCCAGGGTTGGGGCGGCCCCGGGTTGGGATTTTTCCTGGGCGTCGGTTGCCGGATGCGCTGTTACACGGCGATGCATGCGGCCTACTACCGGCGACCGTTCGATTATCGTCGCAGTTTCGACTATCCCTGGGGCACGTGGTCGATGTCGCTAGCGCGTCCATTGCCGTTGGTCACGGGCCAGGCGCCGGCGGTGGGCGATTTTTTCCGCCGGCCGGGTGTGCCCAAGATGCTGGTGCAGCCCCCACTTCCGCCCGACTCGCTAGCGACGAGAAAACGCGACAGGGCCCGGCGCAACAGTGCCATCAAGGTGGTCGACTGAGTTGCGCGGGGCGTAGCGAACCTCTCCCTCGCCCTAGTGGGAAGTGCAAGGATTTTAGGACGTCCTTTTGGGTAGCACACGTTCGTTGCCGCCGCCGGCCGATCGCCGGCGGCGAACTGTTTGGGCAAAAACTTTTTTCACAAAGGGGAGATTCATTCTTGACAACGTGCTTCAGATTCCGAGAATAGCGGGAGCATTTGATTCCATCTCGAATGGCAAGTCTCCGTCATCGGATCAGATACGGGTTACCGTGGGAGGTAGCTTGCAAGAGCGGCTGCCGCGTTGGGGGTAGTCGTTTTGCTCGGGGTTACGCACCGTTTGCCCTTCGAGATGGCCGCCGTGGTATTCATCGGGCCTGGGAGCCAGACCGGGTTGGCGAATTCCTCGGGGGGGCGGCGATCGAAGGGAGCGACAGTCGACGGCTTGCGTCGTGGCCGGGAAGGCCCCCCCTCCTTTTTTCTCGCCCTTTGGGCGCCGGACGCTTGGCGCCTGGGAAGGCGTGTCCTGCCGGCGCCTCGCCGCGTTGTTTTCTTCCCCGCCGCCGCGTGCCGATCGAGGTGGTCGTGCCCAAAGGGATCGGTCCCGTGCCAGACTGCCTGATCGGTTTGGGATCGAATCTCGGCAACCGCGCCGAGTTGCTCGCCGCCGCCGCGTGCCGGATCGCTTCATTGCCCCAAGTGAAACGATTGGGGCAAAGTACCTGGCACGAAACAAGGCCCATCGGAGGCCCTGCCGGCCAGGGCGCGTTCCTCAACGGCGCGCTGCGGATCGAAACGTCCTTGTCGCCGCAAGCACTCTGGGCGCGGCTGAAAGCGATCGAGGCCGAGTTGGGCCGAGGCCGCACCCAGCGCTGGGGGCCTCGCCGGATCGATCTCGACCTGCTGCTTTTCGGCCGCCGGCAAATCGAAACGGCCGAGCTGGTGGTGCCCCATGCGGGCATGGCGTGGCGGCGTTTCGTGCTGGCCCCCGCCGTGGAGGTCGCCGCCGAGATGGTGCACCCGGCGATCGGCTGGAGCGTCGCACGTCTCTTGGAACACCTCGATACGGCCAAGCCCTACGTGGCCCTGGCCGCCGCGCCCGGCCGCGGCAAGACGCGCCTGGCCCAACAATTGAGCCGCCGGCTGGGCGGCCGAATGATCGCCACGCCGGCCGTGGCAAGCTCGCCAGGCGGCGCGCCCTCTGGCCGCGCCTGGTCGGGAGAGCTAGAATGGCTCAAGCGGCGGGCGGAGGTGCTCGCCGCCGGCGGGCCGTGCTGGGGGGAGCCGGCCAGGCTTTGGGTCAGCGACTTCTGGTTCGACCAGTCGCTGGCCTACGCCCAGGCCAATCTGCCCAAGCCGCGATACGATGCCTTTCGGCGGCAGTGGGAGCGCGAACGTGTTGGTGTTGTTGCCCCCAAGCTGATCGTGTTGGTCGAACCGCTTGGTGAGCGGCCGGGAGAAAAGGTCGGTCTCCAGGGCCAGGGCGGCGATGCCCCCCGGCGCGCCCTCGGCGAGGCGATCGCGGCCTTGGCGCGTCGCCCCGGCCAGGGACCGCTGCTGGAGGCTCGCGGCCTGCCGGCCCAGCGCCTGTTGGACAACGTGGCCGCCGCGATGGAAGCGATGGAGCCTTACTGAGGCGCGATCCTCCGCCGGGCCTCGGGTCCAACCCTCGAATTCACCGCCAAGCAGCAAGGACCGGCCAGTCCACGAGCAACCATCCCCATGACCTCCCAAGCTCCCCCGCCGCGCGTGATCGAAACCGTGGCCGGGCTGCGTCAATGCACCGGCCAGTTGCGCCGCCAGGGCAAGCGGATCGGCCTGGTTCCCACCATGGGCGCGTTGCACGAGGGACATTTGAGCCTGGTGCGGGCCGCCCTGGCCGAATGCGATGTCGCCGTGGTCACGATCTTCGTCAACCCCAGCCAGTTTGGCCCCGGCGAGGATTTTGACGAATATCCCCGCACGCTCCAGGCCGATCTGGCCGCCCTGGCCGCGTGCGGCACGCAGATCGTCTTCGTGCCCCAGGACCGCGAGGTCTACGCCGCCGGACATGCAACCTGGGTGGAGGTGGGTTCCGTGGCCGAGCCGCTGGAGGGCGAGTGCCGCCGGGGACACTTTCGCGGGGTGGCGACGATCGTGCTCAAGCTGTTCAACATGTCCCAGGCGGATGTGGCCTATTTCGGGCAGAAGGACTACCAGCAGGCCTGCGTCATTCGCCGCATGGTGGAAGACCTCAACGTGCCGGTGGAAATCCGCGTCTGCCCGATCGTGCGCGAGGCGGACGGCCTGGCGATGAGTTCTCGCAACAAGTATCTCGACGGCGGGGCCCGGCGCCGCGCGGTGGTGCTTTACAAGAGCCTTTGCCTGGCGGAAAAACTGGTCGCCTCGGGCCAGCGCGATGCGACGATCCTGGTCCGGGAAATGAAAAAGGTGATTGGCACGGCCGAAGACGCGCGGATCGACTACGTGGCCCTGGTCGATGCGGAAACGCTTCGCCCGGTCAAACGGATCGCCGGCCAGACGCTGGCGGCGCTGGCCGTGCGGATCGGCGGTACGCGACTGATCGACAACCGGCTGCTGGAGCCGCCCCCCCAGGCCGGCCCGAAACCCACTTGACCGGCGGCGGCACCGGGCCCAACGCCGGCGCTGCTTCCGACCGTGAAGCAAGGAGACCGCGATGAGAGCCGTTTCCCCCTGCCTCCGCGAATGCCACCGCCAACTGCCGGGCCTGCCGGCGTGGTTGCTGGCCGTGCTGCTGGTCGGCGCCGTTGGCGGGGAGCGTCGTCCCGCGGCGGCCGCCGAACCGCCCAACACGCCGGCGGCCCTTTTCTCCGTGCGCGAGCTCTACGCGCCGGGCCATTTCGGCAATAGCTACGAAGTGCTGGGCGACAACGAGATGCGCCGGGTGCTGGACGAAGCCGTGTACTGGGGGTTTAACCGCTATGGCGACTGGTTCGACATGGACGACTGCAAGGACCCCTTTGCCGAGGGCCACACCTACGGGCTGGGCGACGCCCTTTGGGAAAGCAAGCGAGCGCATTACCGGTCCGCCCAGTCGGCCGGCCTGCTGCGCGATTTTCTCCTTACCCCCAACCACGTCTATCTCGACCAGTGCCTGCCCGACGTGCTGGCCACCAAGGGGGGACGGGTCTTCGGGCAGCTTATCTGCCCATCCAAGCCGGAAGGCCGCAAGCGCATCCTCCAGGACTACGAGCACTTGTTTGCGGACGCGGCCCGCCACGGCATCCGCTTCACCAGTCTGGCCGCCTGCCCCTACGATTTCGGCGGCTGCCGCTGCCCGCAGTGCGACCCCTGGATTCTCACCTTTGCCCAACTGGCACACGAAATCTACGCCATCGCCGAGCGTTACCATCCCGGCGTGAAGATGGACATGGTCGGCTGGTGGTGGTCGGAAGAGGAGCACAAGCTGTTTGCCGAGTGGGTCGACAAGAACGCGCCCGGCTGGGTCGACCACATGTATCTGCACATTCCTTACGGCAAGACCCGGGTGGCCGAGGTGGTGCTTCCCAAGGGCTGCCGGCGGTGTGCTTTCGTACACATCGGCTATGCCGACCAGGCCAACCCTCGCGACACGTACGGCCACCTTGGTCCGCTGGTCGCCGCCGAGCGTCTGGAGCAAACGGTGACCGATCTGAAGGCCCAGGGGGTGACCGGCTGGATGGCCTATTCCGAAGGTGTTTTCGACGACGTGAACAAGGCGATTCTGGCCGGCTTGTCCTCGGGCAAGTACCAGACGGCCGACGAAGTGTTGCGGGCCTATGCCGCGCGCTATTTCGGCGCCGACCCGGCCACGGCCGATCGCTGGGCCCGCTGGCTGAAGGCCTGGGGCAAACCCTTCGACGTCGACACGCAACAATCCGGCCGGGAGCTGGCCGAGTTGTTGAAAAAGAGTCCCCAGGACAACTGGCGCCGCCGGCAATGGGAACTCAAGCAACGCCTCTTTGAGGTGGACGCGAAGATCGGCCGAGGCAGCCAGTGGACGCCCCAGCGGTTGGCCGCCGTGGAGGAGTTTTGGGCGGTGCAGGAGCAGATTCATCGCGGGCTTTGGGGTCTTGCCCCGCAGCGCCACGTCTTCGCCCGCCGCTACACGCCGCTGCCCTGGTACAAGAGTTGGGCCCAGCACGTGGCGGCCCGGGCGGAGGCCATCGGCCAGCAGCAATAGCGCCGGAGCACCAGAGGCCGGCCCGGCACAATGAACTGCCGGCCGGCGCCCGTCATTCGCAGCCCGCGGTCGCCAACAATCCCAACTCGATCGCCTCGCGGAGGACGTCCAACTCATCGAGAAACTTCTTCCGCTCTTCGGCCACGAATTGTTCGGCCAGGTGGCGGTAGTACTCGATCCCGCCGAGCAGGTTTTCGCTGAATTCACGAAAATACTCGGGTGTGCGGGAGAGCAGCCCCAGAGAAAACTTCTCCCCCTCCTCGCGCAGGCAGTCCATGTAGAGCATGATCTCCCGGATCAGCATGTGGGGGCGGTTGGAATTGGTCAGCAGAGACATCCGCCCGTAGATGTGGCTGACCATCTCCTTGAGCGAGGCGATCTTGGAGAAATTGACGATATTGGGACCGGGGCAGATGGCCGGCGTGGCGTGAGGGTCGATCTCGTCCTTGATCGTCGCACCGCCGGCCAGGTCCTGGCAAAGGCACGATTTCGCCAGCACCTGCTTCCACACCACGGCAAGCTGCTTGGCCGTCCACCCCTCCTCGGGGAGACGCTCGAGCCGGCGCTCCTGGTACTTTCGCGAGGCCGTGCAGATGGGCACCTCGGTGAACTCGGTGTTGCTCTTCAAATAACATTTGGGGCAGGATGCACCCGGGCGGTCGTTCTCGATGCGGCGGCGGCGGGCCTCCTCGCTGGCCGAGTTTCGCAGATTCCAGAAGGGGATTCCCATGGGCGAGGAGTCGCTCAAGTAGACGTCGTCGTCCGTGGCCGCCGCCAGCTTCCTCAGGTGCTCCCGGTCGACGTTGGTCGCCTCCGGCACCAGCAGGAACGGTGTGCCCCAGCCGGTGCCGTCCATCTCGTAGTAGTCCAGCAGGAATCGGTCCTCGGCAGCCGTGCCGATGCCGCCCTGAACGGTGAAGCGGACCGGAAGGGGCTGTTCCAGGGGGGGAGCGGCGGTGCCCAGGGCCTTGGTGTAAACGCGATGAAGCTGCTCGGCCAGTTCTTCCTTTTTCTTCCGAAACTCCTCCAGAATGGGGCCCATCAGAAGCCCCTTCGTGGCGAAGGCGTGGCCCCCGCAGTTCAGCCCCGATTCGATCCGGTACTCCGACACCCAAACCTTGCGCTTGGCCAGAAACTTCCCCTGAATCACCGCCGAACGATAATCGCTCACCTTGAGCACGACCTTTTTCTTCAGCAAGCCGTCCGCACCCGGGAGGAAGTCGTCGAACCGGCCGATGTAGGCGTAAAGCCGCGGATTCATCCCCGCCGAAAAGACCACCGAGGACCGCAGCGAACTGTTGGCGTAACCGCGTAGCGCCGACATCGCCGTGCAAAATTCCACCGGCAGCTTTTGCCCCTCGCGGTACATCTCGCGGTCGAGCTTCGACATGATGTTCACGTCGATGCTGCCGGGCTCGGCCCCACGGCGAAGCCGGCCCTCCAGGCGAAGCTTTTCCTGGGCATCCCGCGTGGCCAGCATCCGGCGGTAGTCCCGCTTCAGCGGCGTTTCCGGCAACATCTCGTAATAGCGGGTGATTTCGCTTCCCGCCTCAAAGGGCGAAGCCCGCAACGCGGCCACCTGGCGGACTACCAGGCGGTCGAGAAGATTCAGGTAGGCCGTGATGCGCGAGGCGCGGCAATCCTCCGCGCGGGCGGAAATCTCTTCGTAGGGTTCCCCCTCTCTCCGGCAGTGGTATTTCCGCATCTGCTCGATAAGCACGTCGTCCGTCAGCGAGATCACCGACGAGATGCCGTATTTCGCCACCCGCAGCGGCGTGTCGATCGTGAATCCGGTACCGAGAACCGGGATGTGAAAGGAATGCGCGCTCCGCGACGCCGAATTCTCCATGATGTTTCCTGTCGGTTCCATAGGTCGAGCGATCCCGAGGATTTTGGAGGCCCCGTGAGAGAGATCACCTGCAATCATACCCGATTGGGGACGTCGGTGACAGATGACAATGGCCAGCGGTGAAAGTCGCGTCGCCCACCCTCTTTTGGGGGATAGCTACCCCCTGCCCGACCCACCCAGCGGTGGCGGGCAGTGCGCGATCATCGAGGTTTGTCCCCCTCAGCCCTGGGTGAATCGCACGGCCAGTTCCACGCTCCGCACGGTCACCGCGGAGGGGCCCCGGTTGCGGATTTGGACCGTGTTGTAGCCGTCTCGGAACACGCCGCGAGGGAAAACCCAGACACCTTGCAAAGTGGTCGGTTGCTCGTTGACCAGGACCGTGACGGCCGGAGTGTTGTCCGGCGATTCGGCGGCCAGGTCGAGATGGACTTCGCCGCGGGCGCCGGCGATCGGCACCGGACCGACGAAAATACGAAACTCCGCCGACTCGCCCGGACCGAGCTTCTTGGGCAGCGCCGCCGGGATCGGCTTGCCCGGCACTTGGATATCGGGATAGGTCACCACGTAGAGTCGATCCTTACCCCGCAGCGTTTCCAGCGAGCCCATCTCGTGGAGCAGTTCCGGCATGGCCCCGGCCAGGTCGAAGTAGTTGAACACGTAGATTCCCTGGGAGCCTCGGGCCAGAGCCGCCATGGCCGCCCCGCGACGCCGCTGGATGGTGTTGGGCAGGGTGGGTCCGCCGGGGTAGGGTTGGACCCGCGCCTCCAGACCCGCGGTCACTCCCACCCCCGTGCCGTCGAGCAACTCGATCCACTGCTGGACGGGAATATCGAAGTCGGTGGTCGCCCAGAAGGGGGCCACCACGAGGTGGTCGATCAGCCCCCGCCGTGCCCAGGCGACGGCGTCCAGCCCGGTTCCCAGGGCGACGTCCGGGCGGGCGGGAACCCGGGCCACCAGGCGGATCGGATGCCCCCGTTTCTCCTCCGCCCCGCGGACCACCCGGCGGACCTCGACCATCCACTCGGTGAGCAAGCGGCTTCCGGTCGCCTCTTCTCCCTCGCGAAAGTCCAGCGGAAACCGATTCCAGTCCAGTTCCAGGCCGTCCATGTCGTACCGCCGGCAGACCTCGCGGATCAGCGCCAGGGCATGATCGCGGACCGGCGCCAGGGCGTAGTTCAGGCAGCGGTCGTTCCAACCCCGAAAGCGGTCCGGGTAGCGCCAGTATTGGGGGTTTTCCGTCCAGAAGCGGCTGTGCAGGGCCGACCTTCGCAGGTTGGCGTCGTGGACGTCGTTCATGCGGATACTGACCCAAGGGCTGATCCCCCGCACCCGGCAGCGCTGGAGCATGCGCCCTGTCGGATCGACGCCCGCCTGGAGCATCACCAGCAGGTTGTGGGCCCACTGCCGGGTGGTGTTGCAATTTTCCGGCTTGGCGTCGCCGAAGAACGGCTGGGTGTTGTCCTTGGCCGGGTCGAAGCCCTGGCAGTGCGGCTCCCACGACGTACTGTCGAAGTTGGTTTTCTTGGCACAGCAGCAGATCAGCATCGTCGTCACTTGGGAATCGGCCAACGCGTCGACCAGTTGATCGAGCCGCTGGGGCTTCATCGTCCCGGCGGCGTCGAGCATGAACCGGTGGCTATCGTCTTCGTTGTAGAGGATGCCGCCGATCGGAGGCAGCCCGCGCTCGCCGCCGTGGGCCGGGCTGCCCACGAGCCAACTGAGCCCAACACACAGCACGGCACCCGCCAGTACGGAAACACGCATCGCCAACCTCCTCGACGGTCATCACGGAGATGTTCCTTGCCGGCCGGACGCGGCATCGATTCCCGGCCGCCCCGCCGTCGAGTGTAGCCGGATGGCCGGCCGTTTCAAGCAGGCCGGCGGCCCGCGGACTTGTTTTTTGTTGCGGGTGGCCGCGATAGCTCGCCGATCAGCGATCCATGCCGCGCAGGAATAGTAGGCCGGATCACGATCCGGCACCGTGGCCCCGGCTCCCGTGCAGGACATTGCCCCGACGGCGCCGGATCACGATCCGGCCTACCCGCTCTTGGCGGGGTCAGGAGACCCGCGTCGAACGCCGGGCCGCGTTTTCCACGCG
>CAYZWG010000228.1:0-9107 GCA_964481605.1 uncultured Planctomycetaceae bacterium | reverse complement strand
CTTGGGAACGAGAACGAGCCGGTTACTACGGCCGACCCTGCGCAGTAATATTAGGAGACCTGCGGTCGGCGCTTTCGGCGGGGTCGGGAGACCCGCGCCGAACGTTGTTGAGCCTTGGCAAATCCGCCGAGAGGGAGACCCGCGCCGAACGCGAACGCTGAAAGGCACCCAAAATGGGGATGAGGAGGCGGAGCCGGTTTCCCCTTTCGGCTAAACTCCGCCCGCTCCACCGCCCGAAGACACAAACGAGCGGCTTGATTTTGCGGGTGGGGGCGTGTACGATTCACCTGCCCGCAGAACAACCCCGGGGGGTGCCATGACGACGACCCGTCGACGATCTTTCACGTGCTGCCGCCGCTGTTGTCCGGTCTAGGACCGGACGACACCCCCCCCTGCCCAGCACGACTTTCTTCACTGCCGCGTTTTTTCGGCGGCACGCGGCGTGCGCCCAGCGTGCTCATTCGTCTCCTTCCACCTGGTTCCCCAGTTCCAGCGTCCATTTGGTTCCCCAGGCTGGAGCAGGGGACCGAGATCGAACTGGAACGACCCGTTTCCTTGCATTTTCTCTCTTGCGGCTTGGAGCCTCGCGGCCATGTCAACCGACTTTCGACTGAAACAATCGCTTCCCGAGCTGACCGAGCGGATCGTGAAAACCTACTCGCAGGTGGGTTCGATCGGCCATCTCGGCCATTGCCCTTTGCCCAGCTACGACGTGGTGATCTCGGTCACCGAGGACCTCAAGGAAATCCTCTACCCCGGCTACCGGCGGCGGGGCGGTTTGCATCTGGGCAACGTGACCTATCACGTGGGCGAGCTTTTGGACAAGATGCACGACCGGCTGACCTCCCAGGTTTCTCGTGCGATCTGCCACGATCGGGGCGAAAACACGGTCTGCGATCCGCAGAAGCGATTCGACTTCGAGGCCCTGGGCCAGGCCAAGACGCTCCAGTTCCTCGAGCGCTTGCCCGAGCTTCGCGAGTCGCTCGCCCTGGACGTCAAGGCCGCCTACGCCGGCGACCCGGCCTGCAAGTCGTTTGACGAGGTGATCTTCTGCTATCCGGGGCTGGAAGCGGTCACCGTCTACCGGCTGGCCCACCTCCTGCACGAGCTCGAAGTGCCGCTGATTCCCCGCATGATGACCGAATGGGCCCATAGCCGCACCGGCATCGACATTCATCCCGGGGCCAGGATCGGCAAGCACTTTTTCATCGACCACGGCACCGGCGTGGTGATCGGCGAGACCTGCCGGATCGGCGATTGGGTGAAACTCTACCAGGGAGTCACCCTGGGTGCCTTGAGCTTCCCCACCGACGAAAACGGCAACCTTGTCCGCGACATCAAGCGCCACCCGACCATCGAGGACCGGGTGGTGATCTACGCCAACGCCACCGTGCTGGGCGGCGAGACGGTGATCGGCCGCGAATCGGTGATCGGTTCGAGTGTCTGGCTGACCCGTTCCGTGCCGCCCGGCACCACGGTCGCGCTGGAAAAGCCCAACCTGCGGATGCGCGGAGCCAACGGCGACGACCTGCGACCCAAGCTGGTGGGCAAGACACCGTAAACGCAGCACCGACGCCGTGTCGAGGGAAGGGGGATATTCGTGCAAACCGGGAGCCTCGGGCTGCGGACTTTCCGCAACAGAGACTCGTTACGAACAACCCTGCGCAGTAGTCCTAATAGCGTCCGCGATAGTTCGCCGAGCCGGCGCGTGAGGCGGTGCTGACGCCCGCCGGGCGGGCGGCAAGCTGGCCTTTGCCATCCACGAACACCAGCAACTCGGCCCGAGCGGGAGCCGATCGCAAGGGCAGCGGGATGCCGCCGATCAGGGTCATGCCGTCGCCGGGAACCGGCAGCGGCACCATGCCCATCCCCACCAGAAGAACCTTGTCGCTGGGCCAGCGGAATCGTTCGTGGAATTGGAAATGCGCCATCTGGGGCACCTCGATCCGCGTGCGTTGCCGAGGGGCCACGGCGGTGGGAACGTCCAGCATCACCGGCACCATTTTCTCCACCTGGTTGATCTCGCACTTGATGATCCCGTCGATGGTCTTCCCATCGACCGACAACAGCGGGCTGAACTCCAGCGAAAAGCCCTCATCGACCACGGCCGTTTCGGGCTGGAAGCCGGGCCAACTGGTGGGCTGGAGGATCGCGTCGCGGACATAGCTCCGGCCCCGCGTGGTCGAGACCACCGTCGATTGCCCGTTGTTGACAATCAGGTAGGGGGAACTGTGCTCGCGAAAATCGCTCCTTCGCCGCAGGTCGGCGACGATCGCCGCGGCCGTCTCCTTCTCCAGTAGCCAGGCCTGAACGCCCGGCGTCTGCACCGGAACCGGTTGCAGCAACCGCACGCAGCGGCTCCGCCAGTCGGGGCTGTTGACCGTGATCACGCGAAGGCTGAAAGTGTGGGTCTGGGCCTCGCTGGAAACAAACCGGTCGACGATATCGGCCACCACGTCTTGCATTTCGGGCGTGTGGTAAACCCGCAACGTGCGGCGCGAGGCACTCAAGATGGCCAGCGGTTCCGAGTGCCAGGCCTCGTAGCCGGTCTCCCGCAGCACCCAGTCGACGATCGCCTGCTCGGGCCGGTTGGTGGAGGCCACGCGGAGCGTGTAAGGGCTGATGTCGTACTCGCGCCAAATCTGGCCCTGCTCGTGAGGCAAGGTGCCGGTTCCCGTGCTCACCGCGGCCACCCGCTTGGGCGGCGCGGTCTGGCCGGGACTCGACTTGGACGGGGCGGGCTGCGAGGCGGTCGCCGCCGGGGAGGGGGCGGTCGTCTCGGCCGTACCGCGCCAGCCGCCGGCGGGGGGAGAGGTCGGCGGCGGTGCTTGCCCCATCGCCTGTTGTCCCCCGCCCACCATCAGACACGCCAAGAGAAACGTCCTGATCGACATGCTTCCGCCTCCCTGACGGAGTAATGGATGGTTGCGTGGCCAATCACCGAAGGGGCCGAGCAGCATCCTGCCCCCGGCCCGGGGCTTCCGTTCGACGCGTTTCGCCGGTTGGCCGTGCCGGCGTCCCCGCGCAAAGTCGCGCATGCGCCGCAATTCGTGGGTGGGACTATAGAAGGGTCGGCCACCCGTGGCAAGAGCGGTGTGGCAGAGTTTCGCCGGAGGAGAGCCGTCCGGAAGGGATGCACAAGATAGGAAGGCCGATGCCTTGTGCAATCCGGATGGGCTGGCCCAGTAGGCCGAGTCGCGACCCGGCCTACGGACTAGTCGAAGAACGTAAAGCGTTGGGATTTCAGACGTTACACCCCACCGGCCCCGTGCCGGTGGATTGTGGGTTTGGAAACTATGGCGGTCGCCACCCCCAACGGTTGCCCGTGGCCCCGCGTAGCGGCGGGCGCATGGGCGTGTAGTTCTCAAACCCATCTCCCACCGGCACGGGGCCGGCGGGGAAAAGCTCTAAGCGGCGCTGTCCGGCTAGTCCACGCCGTTTCGCAGAGTGCCCACCACCAGCGAGGCATTGTGGCCGCCGAAACCGAAGCTATTGGACATCACCACGTCGACCTGGCGTTGCCGGGCCTGGTTGGGGATGAAGTCCAGATCGCAATGCGGGTCGGGCGTGTCGTAGTTGATGGTGGGCGGCATGACGTTTTCATTGAGGATCTTGACGGCCAGGGCCAGTTCGATTCCGCCGCTGGCCCCCAGGGTATGGCCCAACTCGCTCTTCGTGCTGGAAATGTTGACTTTTCGGGCGTCCTCTCCGAAGACCGACTTGATGGCCACGACCTCGGCCAGATCGCCCAGGGACGTGCTCGTCCCGTGGGCGTTGATATAGTCCACCTGGTCCGGGTTGAGACGGGCATCTTGCAGGGCCAGTTCCATCGCCTTGGCCGCGCCGATCCCCCGCTGATCGGGCTTGGTGATGTGGCTGCCGTCGGCGCTGATGCCGCTGCCGAGAAACTCGGCCAGGATGGCGGCGCCGCGGGCCTTGGCGTGCTCCAAGGCCTCGACCACGAGGATGCCGGCGCCTTCGCTGAGCACGAACCCGTCGCGGTCCCTCTCGAACGGCCGGCTGGCCCGCTGGGGCTCGTCGTTTCGCTCGGAGAGCGCCCGCAAGGCACAGAACGCCGCCATGCCGACGGGCGTCAGGGCGGCCTCGCTGCCGCCGGTGATCATCACGTCGGCATCGTCGTGTTGGATTGCCTTCACCGCGTCGGAGATCGCGTTGGAGGCGCTGGCGCAGGCGGTGGCCACCCCGGCGTTGGGCCCCCGTATGCCGAACCGGATCGACACGTGGCCGCTGGCGGCGTTGAGCATCATCTTGGGGACGGTAAAGGCGGAGACCTTGCCGGGGCCTTTTTCCAGCAGCCGGGAGTGCTGCACTTCGACTTCGCGGAGTCCTCCCACGCCGGAGCCGATGATCACTCCACAGCGATAGACGTCCTCGGTAGAGAAATCCAGGCCGGACTGATCGACCGCCTCCATGGCCGCCACCACGGCCATCTGCGCGAACCGGTCGAGCCGCTTGGCTTCCTTGGCGGGGAGACGTCCGTGGCAGGAAAAATCGCGGCATTCTCCGCCGATCTGCACGCGGAACCGGCTGAAGTCAAATTGCTCGACCTTGCGGATCCCACTCTCGCCATTGCAGATGCGGGTCCAAAGAGTCTCGATGCCGTTTCCCAAAGGGGTGACGACGCCAAGTCCGGTAACGACGACGCGACGCTTCATGGCACCCTTGGCGCTTACTCGCTCTGGCCCGCTTCCACCGCTTCCTGGATATGCTCGACCGCTTGGCCGACCGTCTGGATCTTCTCGGCGGCGTCGTCCGGAATATTGATGTCGAACTCCTCCTCCAATTCCATCACCAGTTCGACGGTATCCAGCGAGTCGGCGCCCAGATCGTTGACGAACGACGTTTCGCGCGTGATCTGGTCCTTGCTGACACCCAATTGTTCTGCAACGATATCAACCACTCGTTCTTCGACTGAGGCCACCTTCAAGGTCCTCCTCATGCTCTAGCGTGAAACGGGGCCGCAAGCCCCAGCCAATTTTTCCAAGAAACGATACGCCGGCGGCGATCCGCCAAGCCGGCCCGATGCCCCGCTGCTCGACGAGACCTACAACATATACCGATTTTTGCCAGGGCTGTCTATATCCAAAGCGGCGTATTCTGGGAATCCTACGGGTTCTATACGGTCAGTCCGCCGTCCACCGTGAGAATGTGGCCCGTGATGAAGGCGGCCGCCTCGCTGGCCAGGAACAACACCGCATCCGCCACATCTTGGGGTTCTCCCAACCGCCCCAGTGGGGTTTCTCCCTTGATCCGCGCGATCATCTCCTCGCCCAGTTTTGCCGCCATCTCGGTGGCAATGAACCCGGGCGCCACGGCGTTGACCGTGATATTGCGGCTGGCCAGCTCCCGCGAGACGGTTCGGGTGAAGCCGATCACCCCCGCCTTGGAGGCCGAGTAGTTGGCCTGGCCCGGATTGCCCATCATCCCCGACACGCTGGCGATGTTGATGATCCGACCGCGGCGGGCCTTGAGCATCGGTCGCGCCGCCGCCCGGGTGAAAAGGAACGTCCCCCGCAGGTTGATTCCCAATACCAGGTCCCACTCCTCATCCTTCATCCGGATCATCATGTTGTCGCGGGTGACGCCGGCATTGTTGACCAGAATATGCAGGCGGCCCCACTTGCCCACGACCTCCTTGACCACCTCGTTGACCCGCCGGCTGTCGGTCACGTCGCAAGCAAAAGCGGCCGCCGTGCCGCCGGCGGCGGCGATCGCTTCGACCGTGCCTTGGAGCAATTCCTGGTTGACGTCGACGCAGGCGACCTTTGCTCCGGAGGCCGCCAAATCGACAGCAAAATTGCGTCCCAACCCCCGGGCGGCGCCGGTCACGATCGCCACCTGATCGGTCAGGTCCACGTTGATTCGTCGCTGGCTGAGTTCGCTCATCGTCGCTTAATGTGTGGGGGTTGGAGGTTGCTTCCTGTACGGCCCGGCTTGCCCCCCAGCAGCCACGCCCGGGCGGTCAATCCAGAGGAAATGAGATACCAGCGAGGTTGTTGCCTCAGACCGTCCGGATGGATCCCCAGACCCTTGACTCCTGCCGGCGCAACTTGGGGCATTTCAAAAAAACTAGACCCCCACGCTCTGACAGGGGATTTTTCGGTCGATACGTCGCAACAGCCCCCGCAAAACGCGTCCCGGGCCGACCTCGTAAAACTGGTCGAATCCCCGCTCCAACAGGTATCGCAACGAATCTTCCCAGAACACCGGGTGCAACACTTGTCGGACCATCAGTTGCCGCACTTCCTCCGGATCGTGGTGAGGCCGGGCGTCCACGTTGGAGACCACGGGGATGCTCGGTTTGTGCAGCGTCACTCCGTCCAGCACCTGGGCCAATCGTTCGTCGGCCGGGCGCATCAGTTGGGTGTGAAACGCGCCCGCCACCGCCAGCGGCACCGCCTTCATCGCTCCCAGCGAGGGAGCCAACTCGGCCGCCCGCTCGCAGGCCGCGTTGGAACCCGAAATCACGATGGTTCCCGGGCAGAGGAAGTTGGCGATTTCCAGCACGTCGTCACCCCGGGCTTTTTCGCACAGCGACTCGACCTCCACCCGCTCCAGTCCCAAAATACTCACCATTCCGCTGGGCGTCGCGTCCGAGGCCTCCTGCATGGCCGCGCCCCGCTTCTGCACCACGTTCAGGCCGGTCTCGAAATCCATCACCCCGGCGAATACCATGGCCGTGTATTCGCCCAGGCTCAGCCCGGCCGCCGCCTCGCAGGAGAGCACCACGTCGGGCGATTCGGTCCGTAGCGCCTCCAGGGCCGCCAGGCTGGTCACGAACAAGGCCGGCTGGCTGAAGATCGTCGAATCGAGCTGTTCGGCCGGCCCCTCGAAGCAGAGCCGGGCCAGATCGTAGCCCAACACCTCTCCCGCCCGGTCATACATCCGGCGGGCAGCCGGCAGCGACTCGTAGAGCCGCTGGCCCATGCCCACCGTCTGTGCTCCCTGGCCGGGAAAGAGAAAGGCGATCTTGCTCACGATTCCGGCGTCCTCAAGACTCCGATTCCACGACCTTGCGTCCCATGTAGTGGCCGCACTTGGGGCACACCACGTGGGGCGGCACGCGTGTGCTGCACTCCGGACAAAGCCCCAACTGGACCGGCTTTTTGGCGCCGTGGGCCCGCCGTGATCCTGTTCGAGAGTTCGTATGTTTCCGCTTGGGTACTGCCATCGCTATGGTTTCCGACTGAAACTGGCCTACCTCTACGAGAGGGGTTGGCTGACTACGCAAACCCCCAAGTTTAGTCACGTCCGCCGGGGGTGTCAACCGATCCGACGCACCCCCCGATCGCCGGGCCCACGACGTGCCTTGCAGGTCTCGGCGCTCGGTGCCCGCTCAGCGGCGGACCGGCTTGGCCTGGGAGTCCAGGTGCTCGGCGATCCACTCTTCCAACTCGCCCCAATCGACCGGCGGGAGTTTCGACATATCGGGCCGAAGGCTGGCCGCCTCCTTAACGTAGACGTGGACGATCTCGCTGGGCGATTTGTCCGTGTTCCAGTGGATGAGGATGCGAATGCAGCGCTCGAGCGAGCCGGGTACGGCCAACTCGTGCGTACACATCAAGGCCACGTTGGCCCAGGTGAGTTGCCGGGCAGCCAGGGCGGGAAACTCGGCGTCCAGGTCGGGTGTGGTGGTGAAGATCGCGCTGGCCACGTCCTCCTCGCGGATACCATTCTGGCGAATCAACAACGCCAACAGTTCCCGCGTGGCCTTGAGAATCGCCTCGGGCGTGTTGGCTTCCGCCGTCGTCGCCCCGCGAACTCCACGGCACCGCATGTCGGTCCCTTCCCCGTCTCCACTGTCCAAATTGCCACCAAGCACCATCGACGACAACCCCCCGAGCCCCACAATCCCATTTAGTCTATCTACCCGGTCGCGCTTGGACCACCGGTCCCGTGGGCCCTCTCCGCCCTGTCCGTGGAGAGCGGATTGCCCTTGCATTGGCAACCCGCTTCGGCTACAAGCGGCCACGCTCCGCCTCGGGGCCACTTTTCAAGCCTAGCTCCCCATTCCGCACGGGGGTCCTCTCATGCGCCGAAATCCTTTACTTGTCGTGGTTTGCGCCCTTCTGCTCGCCACCCTCCGCGTCCCGCCGGCCCACGCCCGTGTGGTCCGCCTGGACGCCGACAAAATCAAGGTCGGCCTGCACACCGCCACGCCGGAAGAAAAAGGATTTGTCGATCGCGTGGTCCAGGCGGTCGACCAGCAGCGACTGCCCGCCTCCGTGGTGATCAGCACCTTCCAGTGGGCACGCAAGCGACGAACCCACAAGTTCCAGTATTTCCGCGTGGCGATGATCCTCCGCGCGAGGAAGTACCACGTCGATCTCTAGCGGCGGGCGCCGTCGGGGGCGTGCTCCGCGGGTGGCCCGATAGCTCGCCTATCAGGGCGGCGTAGCCGCAAGAGGCATAGTCAACCATGTCGCGGGGGCCGCAGTCCTCGCCTCCTGTGCCTCACGGCACCCCGATAGCAGAGCTATCGGGGCCACCCGTGGAGCCCGCACCCTGCTTCCATGGCGCGGCGGAAAAACAGCCGCCCCACTCCTCCCACCCGGGGCCCCCATGATCCAACGCCTCGACCACGTCAACCTCGTCGTCGAAGACCTCGCCCGAATGACCGCGTTCTATCGCCAGGCGCTCGGCCTGCGGGTGGTCAAGGAAATCACCATCCGGGGCGATTGGATCGAGGCAATCACCGGGCTGGAAGGGGCCGTGGCCGACGTCGTCTACCTGGAGGCCGACGAGGCCGCCGGGATCGAGTTGATCTCGTACCGAACTCCCCGGCAAGCACGACCGGCCGGCCAGGGACGGCCCAACACGCCGGGCATTCGCCACATCGCCTTTCGGGTCGCCCGGATCGACGCGGTCGCGGCCTCGCTGAAAGCCCGCGGCGTGGAGCTGCTCAGCGAAGTGAAGGAGGTGCCCACCGAACAGGTCGACTTTGCCGGGGCACGCAAGCGGATCGTCTATTGCCGCGACCCCGAGGGCAACCTGCTGGAACTCTGCTCCTACACCGAGTAACCTGGCGGCAGGACGGAACCATCGCTCGCCCCGCTCGGCGCAGGTCTGCTGACCTCGCCGAAACC
>CAYZWG010000227.1:3131-9149 GCA_964481605.1 uncultured Planctomycetaceae bacterium | reverse complement strand
ATTTGCGCTGACCTCTTGTGGCCGAGCCACACCGGTTCAAGAACCGGTGCCACCCGCGAACGCCCAGGCGGGGTCGGGAGACCCGCGCCGAACGCCCAGGCGGGATCAGGAGACCCGCGCCGAACGCCTGGACCGCGGTTCCCCCCAGAGGCCGGTATCGTGCCTAACTCTTCCCGGCCAATGCCCCCTCGATGTACTCGACCGCCTTGTCGAGTTGCCGGTCCTTCCACTCGGGGGGCGGCGTCCGCTGGCTGTGCTGGTCGGTGTCGCTCTGGGGCTTGTTGCTCTTGTTCTTGCCGCTCTCGTCGTTGGCGTTGTGGCTGTCGCCGTTGTCGCCGGAGGCCGTCTCGTCGTACGACTGCGACACGTCGCGATAGCGCCGCGCGACCACCAGCTTGGCGTATTCCTCGTCGTCCAGCTTCACCTCGTATCCCTTGTTGGGCGACACGCCCCAGTCCTGCGAATCCTCGCGCCGGTTGATGTCCTTGCCGCTGGGCCGCCAATAGCTGGCGGTGGTCACCTTGAGGATGCCTTCGTGGGGATGGAGGTCGAGGATTTCCTGCACGGTTCCCTTGCCGAAAGAGCGCTGGCCTACCACCACGGCGATGCCGTGATCCTGAAGGCAAGCGGCCACGATCTCGGCGGCCGAGGCGCTCTCCCCATTGACCAGCACGGCCACGGGAAAACCGTGAAAAGTTCCGTTCGAGGTGGCGTGGTAGGCCTTCCTGATCCGGCCGCCCCGGCCTCGCGTGGTCACAATCACGCCCGCTTCGATGCCGGGTGGCTGGACCGTGCGCGCCGGGTCGACAAACAGGTTGCAGACGTCGATCGCCGCGCTGAGCAGCCCGCCGGGGTTGTCGCGTAGATCGAGAATCAACCCTCGCATTCCCTGCTTCAGCAGTCCGTCGACAACCTGCTTGAGTTCGGAGCCGGTCTGATCGCTGAAGGAATTGATGCGGACATATCCGATTTTATCGTGCCCTTCCAGGAAATAGTTCCAGCGGCCGTCCCCGGTTCGCGTATCGCCCAGCACCGTATCCACGCGGATCACGGCCCGGACGACGTCGACCTGGAAGGGTTTCTTTTCTCCCCGGTGGATCGCGGTCAGCGCCACGGTGGAGCCCGGCTTGCCGCGAATCCGCTCCGAGGCATCGGCCAGCGAGAATCCCTGCGTGCTTTGACCGTCGATCTCGAGAATCGTGTCTCCCGCCCGCAAACCGGCCTGGTAGGCCGGCGTTCCCACCAGCGGGCTGGCCACGGTCAGCAGCTTCGATTCGCGGTCCAGGCGGATTTCGATCCCGATCCCGCCGAACTGCCTGTCGATCGCCTCTTCGAACTCCGCCAGCGCCTGGGGACTGATGTAGGCCGAATAGTCGTCCAACCGGCTGGTCATCCCGGCCATCGCCCCTTCAAACAGCGTCTGCTGGTCGACCTCCCGCACGTAGCGCGACTGAATCTGCTTCATGGCGTAGACCAGCACGCGACCCGCACGCGACACGTTCATCGCGCAGACGGCCGAAAGGACGGCAAACAACATCAGCACCCGCGCGTTGCGTTGTGGCATCAGGCAATCCCCGTTCTTTTCCTCGATGGCTCGCTGTGTATATCGGCCGGCCGCGTTCGGCGGGGTCGCCGGACCAGTGCTGTAAACATCGTTGCGAGTCGCAAAATGCTTGTATCTTCCTGGTTTCGTCGAGCGGCGGCCATCGCAACCCGAAGCGTAAGCGAGGGATTCCAAGCTGGTGAGTCTCCCTCGCTTACGCTTCGGGTTACAATTCACGAACGTCCAGCGGCCCTTGAAGATGTTCCCAGCAGTGGTCGCCGGACTCGCGCCGAACGCCGTGTGGCAAGCGGATCACCTCATCGTAGTCTTCTCCCCGCCAAGACCACAAGCCGGTCGGAAAAATATACGATATGCCGCTCTTCTTGACGGTCGCATAGCGAATGATTGATCCGTTTGGGCTGTTGCCCTGGGAATCCGGGCTTCCGCTGGAAGCCCTCCGCTGATTGGCCATGCAGGCGCCCATGGGGGTTCGATCGGCCGGGTTGCCGCCGTGTCGCGGCGTCGTCCTCCGTGTGCTACACTACCACGGTCTCGAAGAAAGTGGGGTTCTGGAAACTCCTCCTGCCGCCGCGGGCGTGCCCGGCAGCGGGAGGGGCCTCTTGCGGAGGAATCCATGGATACGATCAGCGTGGTAGCCGTTTGGCTGGTGCTGGGGGCCAACGCGGAACCCCCCCAGATCAACCCCTTCCCCCAGCCGGTGCTCGAAGAAACGATCGGGCAGTGGGATTTCGGCTCCCAGGCCGACGGCTGGCTGGCCGAGAATCATTGCACGTTGGACGCCCGGGAAGGTCACCTGGCCATCAAGATCACCGACGACGATCCCTATTTCCATCGCCGCATCGACGCCCCCGGCGGCCGGCTCGTGTTGCAGATGCGAGCCAAGAGCGACAATTCGGGCGTGGGCCAACTCTACTGGATGACCCGCCAGTCACCCCGCCGGGGAGAGGACAAGGAGGTCGCTTTTTCCTTGAGCCACGACGGCCAGTGGCATGAATACAGCGTTCCGTTTTTCGCGCCGGGCACGCTGGTCGACCTCCGCATCGATCCGGGTTTTTCGCCCGGCGATTTCCAAATCGACTGGATCCGACTGATCCGGCGGCGAGAGCACCCGTTGACGGTGGAGCGGGTGGAGCTGGGGGACCGCGAGGTGCGGTTCACGGTCCGCAATCGGGGCAATTCGCCGCTGGTGTTTTCCGCCTTGGGGGAGAAGCATCAACTCGGCGCCGGCCAGACGGTCGAACTGGACGTACCCCGCAAGGGAACGACGCCGGTCGAGCCGGTCGCCCTGGAAATCACCTCCCCGGGCCTTCCGCCGCTGGGCCGCTATCTGTTCGTCTTCAACGCGGAAGCGGAAGCCGACTGGATCGAACTGCCGGCCGGGCAGGTGACCCTTCAGCTTGCCCCGGACGGCTCGGCCGGACGGTTCCGGCGCGACGGCCGGACGGTCGCCGTGCTGGCGCCCGTGGTGCATCGCCACGGCCGGCTGCCCAAGCTGAAGCCGGTCCGGCGCACGGCGAAGGAGGTGCGGTTCGAGGGCGACCACGTGGTGGTGACCATCGTCGCCGGCGAGGGCCAGTGGACGATCTCGATCGAAGCCGCGCAGCAATGTGAAGGCCCCGTGGTTCGCGTGTTGGGCTCGCTGGAGCAGGGCCTGCTGGCCGGCCTGGAATACCTGGGCAAGCAGGAGCGCAGCTCGACCCGGCTCGACGTGGAGACGGCGGACGCCCTGCGTTTTGCGCCCGATCCGCTCAAGCTGACCATGCCCCTGATGGCGGTCGTCACGGATCGGGCCAGCGTGGCGGTGAGCTGGGACGAGATGGCGCTGGAGCCGGTTTTCGCCGTGCCCAATTTCTTTGACGCCGCCCAGGACGATCGCATGGCGCTGCGGGGAAAAACCATCGCGGCCACGATTCGCGTCGACCAGGCGTCGCTGGGCGAGGTGATTGCCTGGGCCGTGCGTCGCCGGGGGCTGCCGCCGCTGCCGGACCCGCCCCGCCAGAAACAGGCCCAGTGGGACCTTTGCCTGGCGGCGCTGAACGGACCGCTGCGCAGTGCCGACGGCTGGGGCCACTGCCTGGGCGACCGCTGGCCCCGCCGCCGGTTCGCCGACATGGTGTCCACCCTCTGGCGGCTGACCGGGCAGGTTCCGTTTCGGCAAGACCTCGTGCCGGGCGGCTCCCACCTGCGCAACGAAGCCGCCTATTTCGTCACCAACCAGGTGTTCGAGTGGCAGCAATATCACATGGGGCAGGTGAAAGCGATTCTCGCCCGGCAGCGTCCGGACGGCTCGTTCCACTACGAGGGGAAATTCGCTCGCGGTCACTTCGAGGATACGGCCAGCGGCGTCTGTGCCCGGCCGGCGGCCACCCTGCTGGAATACGCCCGAACCAGCGGCGACCCGGCGGCCTTGGAGGGTGGTCTGAAGGCCCTGGAGTACATGAAGCGTTTTCGCACCCCCCGGGGAGCCCAAGTCTGGGAGATTCCGCTGCACACCCCCGACCAGTTGGCCTCGGCCTACCTGGTGTGGGCCTACGTGCGGGGATACGAGTTGACCGGCAAGGAGGAATACCTGGCCCTGGCCCGCAAGTGGGCCCTCTCCGGCGTACCTTTTGTCTACCAGTGGGGCCGGTATCCGGTGATGGTCTACGGCACGGTGCCGGTGTTGGGGGCCACCAACTGGCGGTCGCCCTCCTGGTTTGGTTTGCCGGTGCAATGGGTGGGGATGGTCTACGCCTACGCCCTGAACATGCTCGCCCCCTACGACGACACGCTGGACTGGAAGCATCTTGCCTGGGGAATTCTCCTCGCCGCCGAGCAAATGCAATCGCCCCAGGGCGAGTACGCCGGCCTCCTCCCCGATTCCTTCGCCCTGGCCAACCAACAGCGGCGGGCTCCGTGGATCAATCCCGCCGCGCTGGTCAGTCTGCGGATGGCGCTGGAGGGCGACGTGGACTCTCTCTGCGTGGCGACGGACCAGAACCACCGCGTGGCCGCGCCGTTTCCGGTCACCATCAAGGATGGCTTCGCCCACGTCAAGGCCACGGCCGGGGTGGACTATCAGGTGCTGATCGACGGCCGGCGGATCGTGAGCCTGAAGTCGAAGGCGGACGACGTGATCCCCCTCGACTGACCCGGTGGAAACGGGCGGCGGTCCACCCGCCTACAGCAGCCGCGCCCCGCAACCGTTCTCCGAGGAAAAGCGCACGCGGCCCCGCTCGATGGTGATCCCCGTGGCCACGTCCTCGGCCAGCAGCAGCGCCCCGTCCATGTCGGCGTAGTCCACCAGCGGCAAGAGTTGGGCAATTGCCGAGATACCCACCGTCGACTCGGTCATGCAGCCGACCATGGTTTTCAGCCCCAGGGCCCTGGCTTGTTCGAGCATCCGCTTTGCCGGGGTGAGGCCGCCGCACTTGACCAGCTTGACGTTGACCCCGTGGAAACACTGGCCGCACCGCCGCACGTCGCCTTCCACCCGGCAACTCTCGTCGGCCACCACGGGCAGGGCGCTTTCGGCCCGGACCCGGCCCATCCCCTGCCAGTCGTCGGCGGCCAGCGGCTGCTCGATGAATTCCACCCCCAGGTCTTTCATCAGGGCGGCGTTGCGAAGGGTTTGCTCCACGCCCCAGGCCCCATTGGCGTCGACGCGGAGCACGGCGTCCGTGTGGCGGCGTAACCCGCGGACGATCTCCAGATCGTCCGGCGTACCCAGCTTGATCTTGTAGATCGGCCAGCCGGCAAACTCCCGCATCTTGGCAACCATCACCTCGATCGAGTCGATGCCGATCGTGTAGTCGGAGGCCGGCAGGCGATCCGTGCTCAGCCCCCAGAGCTTCCAGAGGGGCTTTTCTTGCAGCTTTCCGCAAAGGTCCCAAGCGGCCGTGTCCAGGGCGCATTGGGCGAACCGGTCGTTTTCCAGCCGGTCGGCCAGCCGCCGCCAGAGCGTTGCCGGGTCGGCCGGATCGCCCTTTTCCACCAGGGGACGAACGGCCTCCAGCGCGGCGCGGATGCCGCGAATCGTCGCCCCATAGAAGGCGTTCTCGCCCGCCTCGCCGTAGCCGCAAACGCCGTCCTGCTCCAACTCCACGATCAACGCCCGGTAGACGGTCGTCGAACCGCGCGAGATGGTGAACGCGCGCCGCAAGGGCAAGTCGAACTGGTGCAGGGTGAGTTTCACTCGATCGCCGAGCCACCGGCTCTACCGGTGAGCATGGACATCAGGTGTTACAACCTACCGGCCGCGCGGGTAGCCCAGGTTCTTGAACCTGCACCCGGCGTCAGCCGGCAAGAGGTTGGGGCGTGGGTGGCGCTGCTGAGCCGAGGTTCCTATTTGCCGGGTGGAGTGATTCGCCGTGACCTCTTGTGACAGAGTCACACCGGTTCAAGAACCGGTGCTACCCGCTGGCGCTGCTGAGCCGAGGTTCCTATTTGCCGGGTGGAGTGATTCGCCGTGACCT
>CAYZWG010000227.1:0-3031 GCA_964481605.1 uncultured Planctomycetaceae bacterium | reverse complement strand
CTTGTGACAGAGTCACACCGGTTCAAGAACCGGTGCTACCCGCGAGGAAGTTATTTATCGGCCGCCCTACCCTTATTCCAACCGGCGGCGGCGCAACAGCAGGCTGTTGCTGACCACGGAGACGCTGCTGGCGGCCATGGCACAGGCGGCCGCCGCCGGGGGCATGCGGATGCCCAGCCAGGGCACCAGCGCGCCGGCGGCCAGGGGGATCAACAGCACGTTGTAGAAAAGGGCCCAGCCGAGATTCTGCCAGATCGTTCGTAGCGCCACGCGGCTGAGCCGAATGGCCCGCCCCACCGCGCGGAGGTCCTCACCGACCAGAACCAGGTCGGCCGATTCGATCGCCACGTCGGCCCCGCTGCCCACGGCGATCCCCAAATCGGCGGCCGCCAGCGCCGGCGCGTCGTTGATGCCGTCGCCCACCATGGCCACGATCTGGCCGCGGTCTTGTAGCGCCCGCACCACGGACTGCTTTTCGTCGGGCAGCACTTCGGCGTCGACATGCTCGATCCCCACCTCGGCGGCCACCGCCCGGGCGGCCGTGTGGTGATCTCCGGAAAGAAGCCGCACGTCGAGGCCCGTCGCCTTGAGTCGGGCAATCGCCTCGCGGCTGTGGGGCGCCACGGGATCGCCCACGGCCACCAGTCCCAGGGTTTGTCCATCGCGGGCCACCAGTAGCGGCCGCAGGCCCTTTTCTCGCGCCTCGGCCAGCGGCCGGTTCCAGGCGGCCGTATCGAGCCCTTGGCCGTCGAGCAGTTTCTCGTTGCCCACGAGAATCGTCTCCCCGCCGGCCGAGGCCCGTACTCCCTGGCCGGGTATCACCGTCAGATCGTCGGCGGTAGGGACCGCCAGGCGGCGCGAGTCGGCCTCTTCCACGATCGCCGCGGCCAGGGGGTGCTGGCTGAGTCGCTCGGCAGCGGCGGCGGTCGCCAGCAACTCGTCCTCGCCCACGCCCTGGGCGGGAAGCAGGGTGGCCACCCGGGGTCGCCCCTCGGTGATCGTGCCGGTCTTGTCGAAGACAATCGTGGTCAACCGGCCGGCGATTTCCAGGGCCCGGGCGTCCTTGATGAGAATCCCCTGCTCGGCTCCCCGGCCGCCGGCCACCAAGACGGCGGTGGGCGTGGCCAGTCCCAGGGCGCAGGGGCAGGCCACCACCAGCACGGCCACCGTGCAGGAAAGCCCCATCGACCAATCGCCGGCCAGTCCCCAGGCGGCCAGGGTGATTGCCGCCGCGGCGAGCACGGCCGGCACGAACCAGCTCACCACGCGGTCGGCCAGGCGTCCTACCTGAGGTTTCGACTCCTGGGCTTTTCGCACCAGCTCCACCACCTGGGCCAGGGCCGTGTCGCGGGAGGCGCGAGTGACCCGGGCGGTGAGCGCCCCCTGGCCGTTGATGGTTCCGGCCAGGATCGTCTCGCCGGGGGACTTCTCCACGGGGATCGATTCGCCGGTCAGCCACGACTGGTCGACGCTGGAGGTGCCGGAGACAACCTCCGCGTCCAGCGGCACCCGATCGCCGGGGCGGACGAGGATCGTCTCGCCCACCATCACGGCGCGGATCGCCACGGTGGTGGGCTTGTCCCGGCGAAGCACGATGGCCTCGGGCGGGGCCAGCGCGCTCAGCTTGCGGATCGCCTCGGAAGCCCTGCCCTTGGCCTTCACCTCGAGATACTTGCCCAGCGTGATGAAGGTCAGGATCATGCCGGCATCGAGGAAGTACATCGCCCCGTGGGCCAGCGAGGGGGCCGCCGGGGTGCCGGCGAGCACTTGGGCGAACTGCACCAGCCCGGCCACGTAGGCCGTGGAAGTCCCCAGGGCCACCAGGGTATCCATGTTGGCGGCGGCGTGTTTGGCTTGCGACCAGGCCCCGGCCAGGTAGGGCCAACCCACGAAAAGCTGCAAGGGGGTGGCCAGCAGGAACTGCCACCAAGCCAGCGCTGGTGGAGCAAGCCGGGAAAAGTACGTCAGCCAAACCAGCGGCGCCAACAGCGCGATCGCCAGCAGAAACCGCCGCCGCCAGGCCGCCGACTCGCGCGCTTCCTTCTCGGCCAGCCGGGTGCCGAGGTCCTCCGCGTCGGCAACCGTGCCGGCGGTGTAGCCGCCCTCGGCCACCGCCGCGGCCATTTGCTGGAGCGTAATTCGTCGGGGGTCGAACTCGACCGAAGCCTGGCCGCCGACCAGGCTCACCCGGGCGGAGGCGACGCCGTCGAGCCGGGCGAGAATGCCCTCCACGCGAGAAGAGCAACTGGCGCAGTGCATCCCGCCCACGTCCAACAGAACGTGCTCAAGAGGTTCGCTTGCTGCTGCTCTGGTCTCCGAGTCCGGCATGGTTTTCTCTACCCGGCAGGCGGTCAGCAGCAAGGATAGCCGACATCGGTGGCGATTGTCCAGGGCCGAGTAGGTCAGGCTATTGGCTGAGAGGAGACGTGGTCAGCCAAGCAGGTCAGGCCTCGCCGAGAGACGCTGTTGTGCGATCAACCGGTGCGGACCGGTTCGTGCGGCACGCGATGGGCCAGGCACTTCAAGCAGATCTGGCGCCCTTGGCTGGTGTCGATGCGGCGAACCCAGAGGCCGCACTCGCTACAGCGGTAACGCCAACTGGAGTAGCGGACGTGCTTGGCCCGGTCTTCGTCTTCGCGACGAAAGCCCAGGTCGATCCGCTGCTGGTCGGTTAAGAGATCCGGTATCGACATGGCGAGCCTCCCCAAGAGTGTGTCGAAGGCGAGTCTGCTGCCACCAAAGGATTCTATCCGAGGTCTCCCCGTGAGCAAACCCCACCCCCTCTCTGGAAGTGAGCCTTCGGCGGGGAAATGTTGCCGTAACGATGTGCTGTGAATAAGGTTGCGGCGGGAGGCCGGGTTGCCTGGTGCCGCCGATTCTTTTGGTCACAACCGTGCCGTTTTCCAGTTTCCGCGGGTGGCCCAGGTTCTTGAACCTGCACCCGGCGGCAGCCGGCAAGAGGTCAGCGTTCGGCGAGGGGCTGCTGACCCCGCCGCGTGGGGTGCAGGAACGGACTTCCGGAGGTGGTTCG
>CAYZWG010000226.1:7596-9154 GCA_964481605.1 uncultured Planctomycetaceae bacterium | reverse complement strand
CCCATTTCCCCCATCGTTAGCTGCCGCCCTGCAAAAAAAGTCCGTTCCTGCACCCTGCCGGCCGAAACCTGGCTGGCGCCGGCGAACCCGGAACTAGGGCCGGCTCGGCGTTCGGCGCGGGTCTCCCGACCTCGCCCAGAGAAGGCCGACGGTCGCCCCATCGCCACGGCCGTCGCCACGGCCGCGTCTTGACGCCGCACGCGCGGCGGACATAATATCGCGACAAGACCCGGCTGCGTTCGGCGGGGTCGGGAGACCCGCGCCGAACGAAGCGACCCCGCCGAGAGAAGACCGACGGTCGCCCCGGGCCCACTTCCTTCAAACCAACCGGAAAGCTGCTCTCGATGACTCCCGATGACCTTCCACCCGAGCAATGGGAACGCTACGCCCGCCAGATCGGCCCGGGGGTGCTCTCCCGGGAGGGCCAGCGGAGGCTGCACGGGTCGACGGCCTTGGTGGCCCGGGTGGGGGGGATGGGCGGGCCGGCCGCGCTCTGCCTGGCGATGGCCGGGGTGGGACGGATCGTGATCGCCCACGGGGGACGGATGATCTCGCCCGACCTGAACCGGCAAGTGCTCGGCTCGGAGGCCGTGCTGGGCAAACCCCGCGCCCCCCATTTCGCCGAGTATCTTCGCTCGATGAACCGATTCTGCACGGTTGAGGCGATCGACCACGAGCCCACGGAGGAAGAGGCGGCCGATTTGGCCCGACAGGCGGACGTGGTGCTTTCCTGTCCGCCCACGTTCGCGGAGCGGCTTCGACTGAATCGGGCGGCGGTGGCGGCGGGGATTCCGCTTATCGACGCGGCCCAGTGGGGCATGACGGGCACCCTGGCCGTGCTCGATCCGCCGCGGACCGCCTGCCTGGAATGCGTCTACCCGGAAGAACCGCCCTTCGAGGAATTCTTCCCCGTGGTGGGGGCCATCTCCTCGGCGGTCGGCTGCCTGGCGGCCCTGGAGGCGATCAAGATTCTCTCCGGGACGGGTCGGCCGATGTACGGGCGGCTGTGGATGCTCGACCAGTTTGCGGGCAGAAACTCGATCCTCAAGCTGCGGCGGCGGCCCGGCTGCCCGTGCTGCGGACACCTGGCCCGTTCGGACCCGTGACACGTTTTGGTTGCGGGAGGGCAAGGCTGCCGGTTTTCGGTGATTGGAGACGAACACGCGTTTGCCAGGGAGGAGTCTGCCCCAGCGATGAAGATTCGGATTGTTTTTTCCGGCCGCAACTACCAGGCGGGCCAGTCGCTCCCGGCGGCGTTGGAACTGCCCCAGGGGAGCACCGTCACCGAGGCGATAGAAAAACTGGCCGAACTGATCGGCGAGGGGAACCTTCCCGGGGGCTGCCTGGTGGCCCTGGGCGGGACCCATTTGGGCACCGTGGCCAGCCACCGGCCGGAGCCGCTGGCCGAGGACGACGAACTCGTGGTGATCGCGCCCGTGGCCGGCGGCTGAGACGTCCGGACGCTGCCCTGGCTTCATTCAACGGTAGGAAGCGGAGCTGGGATGAAATGCGTTCCCAAGCCGGAGCTTGGGAACGAGAGCGGGAAGCCGGAGCTTGG
>CAYZWG010000226.1:0-7496 GCA_964481605.1 uncultured Planctomycetaceae bacterium | reverse complement strand
AACGAGAGCGGGAAGCCGGAGCTTGGAAACGAGGGGTCGGCGCGGACCGGAGCCCATCTATCGAGGGGCACGCTCTTGTCGGGTGAGAGAAAATCGGCCTTTCGAGTTCTTGCGGAACGGGGTACACTCCCCCCCCCGACTTCTCTCACCCCGCGCTCGTGGAAAGGGCTCCCTCATGGCCGGCCAACCGGAATTCGCTGGGCGCCGACGTCTGTCGGTGGCGATCATCGCCCGCAACGAGGAGACGGTGCTGCGGCAGACGCTCGACAGTGTCCGTTCGATCACCGACGAAATCCATGTTCTCGACACGGGCTCGACCGACGCCACCGTGGAGGTGGCCAAGGCGGGTGGGGCCCGGGTGGCAACCGTCCCCTGGAACGACGATTTTTCGGCCGCGAGAAACCTGCTGCTCGCCGAAATCAACGCCGACTGGACCCTCTGGCTGGATGCCGGCGAGCGGCTCGCCTCGGACACGGCGGCGGCGCTGAGGGAGTTTGTCGACCACCAGTCCGAGGACGGAAAAGTCTACACCATGATGGTCGTCGCCCCGGCGGCGGCCTCCGACGCTTCCGACGAGCAGATTGCCCAAATCCGGCTCCTGCCCAACCATCCCGACTTGCTTTATGAAGGCCGGGTGCGGGAGACGCTGGAGCCGGCGATCCGGGCGGCCGGGCTGCAAGTGGACATGGCCCCGGGAAGAATCCAGCGCCACCCGCGCGAGAACGATCCCGCCCGCAAAACGGAAAAGGCCCGCCGAAACCTGGAGCTGATCGCCCTGGAAAGCCGGGGGGAAGCGGCATCGCCAGTCCGCCTGCTGCTGGCCATGGGCGACGCGCTGAGCGATCTGAACGAGGCGGCCAAGGCCCGCCAGACCTACCGCGAAGCGATCCGCTCGGCCGAGCCCGCCTCGACGCAGATGCTCGAAGCCTACTACGGGCTGCTGACCACGTACGACGGCGACGCGACGCTTGGTGACGAGCAGTTGAGTGCCGGGCTGGAGGCCCTGGAGGTCTTTCCGCTGGACGCGCAATTGCTCTGTGCGATGGGCAGCTATTTGCAGAATCAACGGCGTTTCGATTTGGCCCGGCGGGCCTTCGAGACGGCGGTCCGCTACGGCCAGGTCAATCTGGAGACGTGGCACTTGGCGGAGATCGCGGAAATGGCTTCGATTTGCCTGGGGCTCTGTCTCCAGTTGGACGGCAACGACGAGGCTGCTCGCGAGGTGCTGGAGGAGGCGATCGGGCGATTTCGCGAGTCGCGTCGCGTGCGGCGCCACTTGATCGACTTGTTGGCCAAACTGGCCAAGCCGGACGAGGCCGTGACGCTGATTGACGGCATGATCGAACGATCCGAGCAGAGGGAACCGTGGCGCAACGCCGTGCTGGGGGCGTGCAAGGCCGCCGACAAGGACTGGGTTCATGCCCTGGGTTATCTTCAGAGTGCCTACATCGGCGGCTGCCACGACCCCTTCTGCCTGCGATGGCTGGTGGTCACACTGATGTCGAACAACCAAACGGCCGCCGCCCGTCCGGTGCTGGAGGAGTGGCTCCAGCGGGAGCCGAGCAGCGTGGAGGCCCAGGCCTATTTCGAGGCGTTGGGGCCGCAAGGCCCGTCGCAGGCCACCGCCGCGGAGGCACGGCCCCCGTCTGCGGCCTCCGGCCCGCCACAGACCGCCGACCAGCGGCAGATTCGCATTGACCCGGGCAGTTTTGCGCCCACGATTGCCACACCCCAGCTACCCAACCTGGAGGCGTTCTTGCCGGGCGAGTCGGCGGGCAGCTCGGAAAGCTGATCGCCGGCGAGACAGGGGAGAAGGTCGCCGGTTTTCGGTGGGCGGCCCCGCGGCCCGCTTGGGCAACCTTTTTTGGGATTGGCCGTTTGACATCCGCCTCCGCCGACCTACGCTTGATTGTGGCCGGAGCCCGGCGGTTTGGGCTTTCGGCCGCCTCAACCACGGCTTTCTCACCCCCCGTGTTTGGAGCAGGGTCACTCGGCGGAGCGGCCCTGCTTCTTTTCTATCTGCCCGCCGGGGGCGGAACCCCTTGATCTGGTTTCGCGGGCGACCCCGCGAGTGGAGCTTTAACCTGGTTCCCAAGCTCCAGCTTGGGAACCGCGGGTGGCCGCGATAGCTCTGCTATCGGGGGTGCCGGACGCACAGCGTTCGGCGCGGGTCTCCCGACCCCGTCGAAAGTGCCGACCGGAGGTCTCCTGTGTCGCGACAGCCCTGGCGATTGGGAGACCATCGGTCCGCGGGTGGCCGCGATAGCTCTGCTATCGGGGTGCCGCAGGCACAGGAGGTGAGGATTGCGGCGTGCCGGACTGCCGGGGCGCACGCGTGGAGCGGGGTCGGCAGCCCCGCGCCGAACAGGTGCCTCTCGCGGCCACGCCGCCCTGATGGACGAGCGATCGGGGCCACCCGCCGGGTGAATTTTTGGGATGGCCAGGGTCCCTTGTTGACAAATCGCGGGCGGTGGATTAACAACGAGGAATCGGTTTTTCCCCGACCGTCACGGGTTTCTTGCGGAGAGCGTGGTGAAGGAGAATCCGCACCGGATTTGCCCCGATGGAGGGGAGGTTTGGGGGCGATGATTCGAGTTCTCAGACCGTCTTTGCCTGGGACAAGCCCGGCGGGGGGATCGGAGATCGTCCGGGCACCACCCCGGAATCCGCGACGATCAGGGTTTTTCGACGGGCCGCGAGGCCGCCGTGCCGGCGGCGGGGGGACCCGAATCGCGGCGGAGACATCGCTTCACAAAATGTCGAGGGACTGGAGATGCAGACGGACCTGGACCGTTTCGAGTCGTTGGTTGGCGGCACAAGCGAAATCGGCCGCCCGCTTGCCCCGTGGAGTGCGTGCATCGTGGAGGTGAGCAACGGGGACGATTTTGCGGATTCCATGGACGACGATTTCGACGACGACGATTTTGACGACGATTTTGACGACGACTTCGAAGAGGATTTTGAAGAGGGCTTCGACGACGACGAGGACGACGATTTTGACAAAGACTAGCCGGCAGACGCCCATCACGGTGCAACACGTCGTGGGTCTCCTCGTTGGCAGAAGGGCCGACCGCTGATGCGCCAACTCGCCGAACAGGTCCGGGAAGCCGCCGAGGCGGTTCGTGGCCACTGGGACGGGGCTGCCCGGGCGGGCATCATCCTGGGAACCGGTCTGGGCGGACTGGCCCAGCGGATCGAGGCGGAGGCCACGCTCGATTACGAGTCGATTCCCCACTTTCCCCGCTCCACGGCGATCGGCCACACCGGGCAACTGGTGTGCGGTCGCGTCGAGGGCGTCCCCGTGGTGGCCATGGAAGGGCGATTTCATGCCTACGAGGGCTACAGCCACCGGCAGATCACCTTCCCGGTGCGGGTGATGAAGGCCCTGGGGGCCGAGTTGCTGATCGTCTCCAACGCCTGCGGGGGGATGAATCCCCAGTTCGCCCAGGGCGACATCGTGGTGATCGAGGACCACATCAACCTGATGGGCGACAACCCCCTGCTGGGCATCAACGACGACTCGCTGGGCCCACGGTTTCCCGACATGTGTGCCCCCTACGACCCCCGCTTGATCGAGACCGCGTTGGAGATCGCCCGCCGCGAGAACTTCGCCGCCCACAAGGGGGTCTACGTGGCGGTGACCGGACCCAATCTGGAGACCCGGGCCGAGTACCGATTCTTGCGGGCTATTGGTGCCGACGTGGTGGGGATGTCGACGGTGCCGGAGGTGATTGTGGCCGTGCACGCGGGGATGCGGGTGCTGGGGCTTTCGATCATCACCGACAGGTGCCTGCCCGACGCCCTCAAGCCAGCCAACATCGACGAGATTCTGGGGACGGCGGCCCGGGCGGAACCCAACCTGCGAAAGATCGTTCTGGGGGTGTTGGCCGCGGAGGCATGCTGAGGCCGTGCCGCGTTGATCGTAATCCGTAGGCCGGGTCGGGACCCGGCATGGATCGGGCAAGCTACCGCGCGGGAGCCGAACGGTCGTTCTACCATGCCGGGTCGCGACCCGGCCTACAGGCTTACGAGACGACTTCCAGGCTGTGCACCTTCAACAGGCAGGTGACCTCGCTGCCGGGCTGGAGGGCCAGATCGGCCACCGCCTCGGGCGTGACCTCGGCCCAGATCAATTGTCCCACGTCGACGGCCACGAAGACGGCCGAATTCAACGGCACGAGCTGGCGGACGTGGCCTCGGAGGTGGTTTCGGGCACTCAAGCCCGGCACGTCGCCGCGGCTGAGCGTGACGTCGATGGGCGAGAATTGGACGAAGACGGGCGACTGCCGGGGCAACCGCTCGGGCGGCAACTGGACACGTTGGCCGCCGACCAGGCCGGCCGCGCGGTCGCCGGTCTTTTTCACCTCCTCCAGGCGGAGGAGATTGACCGGGCCCACGGAGTTTTTCCAGCCCAGCGTTTCCGGCCGGCTGAAGGCGTCCTCGGGCGTGCCCGAGGCGACCACGCGGCCGTTTTCCACCACCACCACCCAGCCGGCCAGCCGCCGCACCTCGGCCTGGGAGTGTGTCACGTAGAGCACGGGAATCCGCCATTCGGCCACGGCCTGCTCCAGGTAGGCCAGCACCTTGGCCTTCAGGTCCGCGTCCAGCGAGGCCAGCGGTTCGTCCATCAACAACAACCTTGGACTGCACAACAGGGCCCGACCCAAGGCCACTCGCTGTTTCTCCCCTCCGGAGAGATTGCGCGGATATCGTTTCAGCAGGGGGCCGATCTGGAGCACCTCGACCACCCGGGCGAGATCGACCGGGCGGTGCGCCCGGCCGCGGCGGCGACGGCCGTAGCGGAGATTGGCTTCCACGCTCAGGTGGGGAAACAAGAGATGGTCCTGAAAGACCATTCCCAGTCGGCGGCGTTCGGGCGGCAAGTAGAAGCCGGCGCCGGTATCGAGCAGGGTTTCGCCGGCCAACTCGATGCGTCCCCGGCTGGGTCGCAAAAACCCGGCAATGGCCCGCAGGATGCTCGTCTTGCCACTGCCCGACGGACCAAACAGTGCCGTCACCGGCCGGTCCGAGGCGAATGCCAGGTCCATTTGGAACCCGCCGGGATAGCGATGACCGAGTTCGAGGTTAAGCCGACTCATGCCGATGCTGTCTTCGTTCGAGCCACTCGCTGGCCACCAGGGCCGCGCAGGCCAGCAGTAGGGAAAGGATCACCAGCCGCCAGCCTTCGGCGATTCCGCCGGGGCGATTGGCGGCGGAGAAGACGGCCAAGGGAATCGTACGGGTCCGGCCGGCGATATTCCCGGCCACCATGATCGTTGCCCCGAATTCGCTCAAGCTGCGGGCGAAGGCCAGAATCCAACCGGCCACGATACCCCGCCGCGCCAGAGGCAGGCTGACCGTGAAAAACGCCGTCAACGGACCCGCGCCGAGGCCGCGGGCGGCCATCTCCAAGCGGGGGTCGACCGACTGGAAGGCCAGCCGGATGGCCCGCACCGAGAGCGGGAAGCTGACCACCGCCGCGGCCAGCACGGCCGCGCTCCAGGTGAACACCATCCGCACCCCGAACCACTCGTTCAGCAGCGACCCGATCGGGCCGTGTATCCCAAAGCAGATCAAGAGCAGATAGCCGGTCACCACCGGGGGCAGCACGAGCGGTAGATTGACCAGCGTCTCGACGAACCACTTTCCGGCGAACTCACTGCGGGCCAGGAGGTAGCCCAGGATCACGGCGGCCGGGAGCAGGGCCAGGGCGGCCGTGACCGCCACGGTGGCGCTGAGCCAGAGGGCCGTCCATTCTTCCGGGGTGAAGAAAGCAAAGCGGCGGCCCGCGGCCGCCGCCGGCAGCGGCTCGCGCGGGACCAGCGGCGGTGAAGAGCCTTCGCCGCCGAGGACCGTAAACCCGTGCCGGCGAAAAACCTCGGCCGCCTCGGGCGAAGCCAAATAGCGGAAGAACTTTTCCGCCGCCGGCTTGCCCTTGGCCGAGGACAAGAGGAGCACCGGATAGCGAATCGGTCCGGTCAGCGCGGCGGGAACCTGGAAGACCACCCGCACGCGGTGGGAAATGGCCGCGTCGGTGGCGTAGACCAGCCCCGCCTCGGCCTCCCCGGTCTCCACGTAGGCCAACGTCTGCCGCACGTCTCGTCCCGAGGCCACGCGACCGGCCAGCGATTTCCACAGGCCCAGTTTTTCCAGCGCCTTGCGGGCGTAGATGCCGGCGGGAACGGACTGCGTATCGGCCACCGCCACGTGCCGTACGGCCGGATCGAGCAGGTCGGCCGGCCGGTCGATGGGCAACGTCGAATCGGCCGGCACGATCCCCACCAGGCGGTTGCCCAAGAGGTCGACCCGACGGGCGGAAAGACCGTGATCTTGGAGGTAATCGCCCCAGTTCTGGGCGGCCGAAATAAAGATATCGGCGCGGGCCCCCAATTCGATCTGTCGGCACAAGGTGCTCGTCGAGGCGGCGCTGATCCGCACGATGCCGCCGTAACGCGCGCGAAAACGATCGGCGATCTCCTGGGCGGCGTCCGCCGTGCTGGCAGCGGCAAACACCACCACGGGTGAGCCGGCGGCGGGTGTTTGCTTGGCAACCTGGGGGGAGGAGCCCGCGGCAATCGTCACCAGCAGCATCACTGCGGGGGAGAAAAGGATCATGATCGCACGGCGGGGAGAGCGGCGGGGCAACCCTGAAGCCGGAATGGCGTGGAGTCACCCGGCCGCAGTGGGTCGCTGGAGGGCGAAGACCAAACGGTTCAAGATACTCGCCCAACGCGCGGTGGGAAACCCCCCGCGCGTGGCCGCCGACGGCACAGCGAAGTAGGGTGCGTGCTTGCACGCACGCGCCGCCATCGCAACTCGACGCCCGACGCCCAATGATGGACCGTCGCCCCGCGTGGGTGCGGAGCACCCACCCTACGGAATCTGGCTATTGCGAGCGACTCTGCGCGGCAGTATCAGATGCCGTACTCGCGGCGAAACCGTTCGATGTCGCCCGGCCGGCCCATGATGATGATGGCGTCGTTGGCACCCAGTACCACATCGGCGTCGGGGTTGAAGGAGAGCACGCCGTCGGCCTTGCGCAGGGCCACGATCAAAAGGCCGTGCCGGGCCCGCAGTTCCGCCTGGCGAACCGTCCGGTTCGCCAGCGGACTCTCCGGCGGGACGGTCCACTCGTCGATCTCCACCTCGGTCATTTGCCGACCGGCGGCCAGCTCGATCAACTCGACCATCGAGGGCCGGGTAATCATCGCGGCCATCCGCAAGGCGCCGGCCGTGGCCGGCAGAACGACCCGGTCGGCCCCTGCCTGGATCAGTTTTTTTTCGGTCGAGGCGAGTTCACCGCGGGCAATGATTTGAAGCTGGGGGTTGAGGTTGCGGGCGGTGAGGGTGATGAACACGTTGTCGGCGTCGCCGGGCAGGGCCGCCACCACGGTCTTGGCCCTGCGGACGCCGGCATCCTCCAGGGCTTGTTCCTCCCGGGCATCGTTGATCAACCCGAGATGGCCCTGCGCGGTGGCTTCGGCGACACGATCCGG
>CAYZWG010000225.1:7712-9183 GCA_964481605.1 uncultured Planctomycetaceae bacterium | reverse complement strand
TCACCCCCGGCCCCTCTCCCAGAGGGAGAGGGGAGGAGTTTGCAAAAGTCCAGGTGTAAAGGAAATCTCCGCTCTCAAAAAACACCGCTGCTTGCGCACCTCATGGCCTCATGGGGAGGAGCCAGCCCAACGACCCGCCATCACCGCCCGCCGCCGGCCCAGTCTTCCAGCATCTGAAACTGGCGAACAAAGGCCTGCTCGCGGACGCCGTAGGGGCTCTTGAAGAAACTGGCCAAAAAGGGCATCAGGCCGACGTGGTCTCGGCGCCGGGCCAACTCGGTGAAGCGAATCAGGTCCAACACCAGGGGCGCGGCCAGGAGCGAATCGCAACCCTGCCAGGTGAATTGCAGGGTCATCGGCGTGCCCAGGAAACCGGTGAAGTGGACGTGGTCCCAGGCCGTTTTCCAATCGCCCAGGCTTTCGATGTATTCGATCGAGACCAGCGTCTGGGGCCGATAGCCGAGGATCTCCCCCAGCAGGCGGTCCTTGCTGGCCACCTTGGCGGCCTTGTTGGCCGGATCGTCGAGCACCTTGCCGTCCATGTTGCCGAAAATGTTGTGTCCCACCCAGCTCATCACCGGCAGGTTGCGGTGGGCAAACATCGGCGCCAGCACGCTTTTCATCAGCGTTTCGCCCGTCTTGCCGTCGCAGCCCATGTGCCGCGCGTGGTGCCGCCGAGCCAATGCGTCCAGCGCCGCCGGCGCCGAACCGAGCGACGGCGTGAAATTGACATAGGAATAGCCCGACGCCAGGGCGGCCACCGCGTAGAGCGAACTGGCCGGCAGAGGGCACGCCCGGGCATCGTCCAACAGCGGCTCCAACGCCTCCCACGTCGCCGGCACCGAATCGGCCGCCACCGGCGGCTCGGTCGACGCCACGTTGACCACGATCAGGTGCGCCAGGCGCTCCGCTTCGACCAGCCGCCGCATCTCGTCTTGCAGGCGAGCGACGCAGGCCCGCGGCGACTGGTCGGCGGGCAGGTCCACCGTGGCCAGCCCGCCGATGGTGGGGCCGCAGCGAAAGATCGTGCCCGGCCGGATGCGCCCATCGATCGCTTCCAGGTCCGGCACGCACTGCTCGACGATGGCCGGATCGATCGCCCCGCGGTCGGCCGCCAGCTTTTTGGCCGACTCGACCAATGAGACATCCCGGATTTCGTGCCCGGCGATGAGAAACTCGTTCCAGTCGGGCAGGTCCAGGTCGCGGAAGGCGGGCAGCCGGCTGACCAGGCCGGCGTCGCCGGCCAGCCCCCGCGCCAGCGCGCAGAGGCCCACCGTGGCGGTGGTCGCCACGCCGCCCCGGGCACCGATCAGCCAGATTCCGATTTTTGAGCTTATCATCGGGCAGATGGTCTCTTGCAAGAGAGCGCGTTGCGGCGTTCGGCGCGGGTCCCTCGTGTTCGGCGCGGGTCCCCCGTGTTCGGCGCGGGTCTCCCGACCCCGCCGCTCGGCGGGAGCAGGAGCCTCGCCCT
>CAYZWG010000225.1:0-7612 GCA_964481605.1 uncultured Planctomycetaceae bacterium | reverse complement strand
TGTTCGGCGCGGGTCTCCCGACCCCGCCGCTCGGCGGGAGCAGGAGCCTCGCCCTCCCATTGACCCCACTTGGAAATGAACTTCACTACTACTATGATTGTCTGGTTGATGGATTACCGCGTCAACCGGTTCGAAAGCCACCGGGGAGTGTGTGCGATGTCGATGACCCTTTCGCGAATCGTTCAAACCCTTCAGCCGTCGGCCACGATCGCCATGGCCACCAAGGCCAAGGGGCTGAAGGCAAGCGGCAAGACCGTGTATGACTTGAGCCTGGGCGAACCCGATTTCACCACCCCGGAGCATATTTGCCGGGCGGCCGTGGAA
The DNA here is from genome assembly GCA_964481605.1 of uncultured Planctomycetaceae bacterium. GTDB lineage: Bacteria > Planctomycetota > Planctomycetia > Pirellulales > Thermoguttaceae > CAYZWG01. The sequence continues at coordinate 7,288 of CAYZWG010000225.1, read as the reverse complement.
GCCATCCGCGCGGGGCACACGCACTACACGCCCGCCGGCGGAATTCCGCAATTGAAGCAGGCCGTGGTCGAGGCCTACGGCCGGCGGTATGGGCTGGAGTACGCTGCCGCGGAGGTGGTGATTTCCAACGGGGCCAAGCACGCGCTGCACAACGTCTTTACCGTCCTGCTCGACCCCGGCGACGAAGTCATCATCCCGGCGCCCTACTGGGTCAGCTACGCCGCACTGGTCAAGCTGACCGGCGCCGTGCCGGTGATCGTGCAGACGGTGGAGGGCGAGAACTTCAAGCTTTCGCCGGAGAATTTCCGCGCGGCAATCACCGAGAAGACGAAAATGCTCTTGTTGTGCAGCCCCTCGAACCCCACCGGCAGCATGTACTCGCCGGAAGAGCTGGGCCGGTTGGCCGACGTGGTGCTGGAGCGGAATCTGCTCGTCGTGGCCGACGAGATATACGACCGGCTGGTCTACCCGGGGCACCACTTTGCCAGCTTTCCCACGCTCCGCGACGGGCTGCGGGAGCGGACCGTGCTGGTCAACGGCGTGAGCAAAACCTACGCCATGACCGGCTGGCGGATCGGCTGGGCGATGGCCCCGGCCAACGTGGCCAAGGCGATGAACAGCTTGCAGAGCCAACAGACCTCCTGCCCTTCCAGCATCAGCCAGCACGCGGCCCTGGCGGCGATCCGCGGCCCCCAGCAGTGCGTGGACGAAATGCTGGCCCAGTTCGCCAAGCGGCGGGAGTTTGTCGAGCAACGGGTGGCCGACATCCCGGGCCTGAGTTGCCCGGAAATGGCCGGGGCCTTCTACGCCTTCCTCAACGTGAGCGAACATCTCGGTCGAGAATACGGTGGCGTACGGGTGGACAACTCGACCGATTGGTGCCTGGCACTGCTGGACCAGCAGAACGTGGCCACCGTGATGGGCTCGGCCTTCGGCACGGAAGGCTACGCCCGGGCGTCGTTCGCCACCAGCATGGAAAACCTGGAAGCGGCGTTCGACCGGATCGAGGCGTTTGTGGGGGGATAGGGTTTGGGGGCTGGTTCAAACCGGGGCTACACTTTGGCCGGGAGGGCGAGGCTCCTGCCGAGCCGGGCAGTCAGGGTGAATGTCGCTCCCCACGGCTCGGCAGGATCGGCGCGGGTCTCCCGACGTCGAACAGAACGCCCCGCGCCGAACTCTGGTCCGCGGGGGGCCGGGCCGCTACTCTCCCCCGCCGGTCAACCACTTCAGGGGGAACCGCGCCAGGGTGATCTTCTCGTACGGCTGCTTGAGGCCCCGCTCGTACAAGCAGAGGATCGTGCCGTCCTCGAGCACCGCCAGGCAACTGTACGCCGCCGGCCCCGGCCAGAGCACCTTGCTCACCGCCCAGCTTGCGCAATCGTCGTTGCTCAGCCGGATGGTCAACTGCTTGCGGGCGTTCTTGTCGCCGGGATTGGAAAAGAGAATTCGGCCCGGCTTGCCGTCTTTCGGCCAGCAGTACCGCCGGATGCTCGCCTGGCAAATCGGCTCCACCAGGGTTTCATCGTATTCAACGGGCGAGAACGTGCGGCCGCCGTCGCTGCTGGTGGCCACGGCCCGGCAGAAGTGCTGGCGGTTGTAGTTTCGCATGTTCAGAAGCAGCCGCCCGTCGACCAGCTCGACCGCCTCGCACTCGTTGGTCTTGGGCCCGGCCGAGCCGCCCAACCGCCAGGTGGCGCCGTGATCGTCGCTATAAATCACGTGGCAGCCCCACTGCTTGCCGCCGGAGGTGATATAGTCGCAGGGAACCACCAGCCGCCCGTCGCGGAGTTGGATTCCCGCCCCGGGGCCGGTGGCATACCAGGCCCAGCCGGGCTGCTTCACCCGCTCGGTGATCTCCCTCGGCCGGCTCCAGGTTCGACCGTCGTCGGTGCTTTTGGCCACCCACACGGTTCGCGTGCCGCGGCTGGTACCGGCGACGATCCGCGGCTCCTGGTCGGTGCCCAGGTTATGCGTCAACAACAGCCAGATTGTGCCCATGGCCCGGTCCACCACGGCGCAGGGGTTGCCGCAGGTGTTTTTCTCGTCGTCCCAAACGACTTGCTGCGGAGAGAATGTCCGTCCGCCGTCGGTGCTCCGCTTGAGCAGGAGGTCGATGTCGCCGGCGTCGCCTTGCCCACCCTTGCGGCCCTCGCAAAACGCCAGCACGGTCCCCCGCGCGGTCACCACGATCGAGGGGATGCGATAGGTGTGGTAGCCGGCCTGGCCGGAGACGAACACGTCGAGTTGCCCGGGCTCGGGCATCGCCGGCCGGGCCGTCGCCGCCGGCCAGAGCACGACCAGACAGGCAAGCCAAGGTGAAAGAGATGGCAGCATGGGATTTCCTCCCGGCTTTTCGCAACATAACCTGGTTCCCAAGCTCCAGCTCTCTCCCTTACCCACTGATGAGGCTGGAGCTGGGAACTGAGATGGGAGATCAACGCCGGTCGCCAGCATAGCCCGTTTCGCCGGGGTCGGCAATCAAGAGACGAGCCGGGCAACCGGCTCCGGCTCGGCGGGAGCCTCGCGCTGCCCGACACCGCGCTGGATGCTCCCTACCAAAAGGTCTACACTGAAAGCAGGTTCGGTGCCCGGGGCAACGCCCCATCACCTCCGACTTGGGAGACGTCGCCGTGCTTGTCTCACTGGTTTTCCTGGGCGGGATGCTGCTGGGCCAGGTCGATCGGCCGGCCGACGACGCCTTGCGGCTGGAGGTTGGCCGGGCGGTCCGCCGGCTCGACGCCCCGCGGCTGGCCGAGCGCGACGCCGCCGAGCGGGCGCTGGTGGAGATGGGCCCCCGCGCGCTCGATCTCTTGCCCACGCCGGACGAGCGGACCGGCGCCGAGGTCCGCCAGCGGCTGGCGCGAATTCGCCAGAAGCTCGCCACCGCGGCGGCCGAAAGTGTTACCCGGCCGACACGGATCACGCTCCACGCCGAGGCCATGCCGCTGGGAGAGATTTTTTCGGCCATCGAGTCGCAAACCGGCAACAAGATCGTCGACCGGCGATCGGCGGGCGGTCCGGCGGCCGAGGCTCTCCGTTTGCCGGTCGACTTTGCCGACACCCCGTTCTGGCCGGCGCTGGACGAGATTCTCGATCGGGCAAAGCTGGACGTTTACGCCTACGGGGAAGAGCGGGCGGTCTACGTGGCGCCCCGGCCGCTGGGCCGCCGGCCGCGGTCGGCGGGGGCCTGCTACCGGGGGCCGTTTCGCATCGAGGCCACCAGCGTGCGGGCCCAGCGCGATTTGCGCCGCCCGGACCAGTGCTCGCTCGTCGTGGCCGTGGAGGTCGCCTGGGAGCCGCGATTCCACCCCATCAGCTTGCGGCATTCCATGTCGGCCGTGCGGGCGGTCGACGACCACGGCGACCCCATCGAGGTGGAAACCCCCGGGGCGAATTTGGAAATTCCGGTCGCCGGAGAAGCCACGGCCACCCAGGTGCGTATCCCCCTCAAGCTGCCGCCGCGAAGCGTCAGCGCGGTGGCCCGGCTCTCGGGCAAGCTCGACGCGCTGATGCAGGGCAAGGTGGAAACCTTCACCTTCGACGACTTGTCCCACGCCGAGAAGGTCGAACGCCGCTCGGCCGGGGTGACCGTGCGTCTGGAAAAGGTGCGGAAGAACCACGACGTTTGGGAAATCCGCGTTCGGGTTCGCTTCGACAACGCCCAGGACGCCCTGGCCAGCCACCGCAACTGGGTCTTCCAGAATGAGGCCCTGCTGATCGACCCGGCGGGCAAGGAAATCCCCTACCACGCCTTCGACAGCACCTACCAGAGCGAGGACGAGGTGGGCGTGGCCTATTTTTTCGGCATCGGCAAGGAGCTGACCGGCTACAAGTTTGTCTACAAGACGGCCGCCTCGGTGTTGTCGCGGACTTTCGAGTTTGAGTTGGAAGACATCAAGCTTCCTTGAGCATCTCGCCCAGCGCGAGGGGGTCTTGCGGATCGAGCCGCAGCAACTGGGCGACGACTCGGCCGGCGGCGGCCCGCTGGCCCTGCTTGAGCAGGCACGCGGCCAGTCCCTTGCCGGCCTGGAAAAAGGGCCGGTTGGCCTCGCGGTCGCAGGGCAGCCGCCCGCCCGGCCGCGACTTCGATAGCGCCTTGCGACCCAAGTCGTAGGCGTAGCCGAAGTGGGACCGGGCCAGCTCCACGTCGCCCTCGGCCGCGGCGATCTCGCCCAGCAACTGGTGGGCTTCGAGCAATTCGTAGCATCCGCCCAACAGCCACCGCAACTCGTCCACGGCGATGTCGATCTCGCCGGCGGCGAGCATCGCCCGGACCTCGGCCAGGTCGTCGGACCGCTCGCGGACCGAGCGAGGGTGAGCCAACTCGTAGCCCTGTCCGCCGCGAATTTTGCGCACCCCGATCCCCTCGGCCGGAGCGGGCCGCCTCGCGCGCGATGCCGCCGTTGGCCTCTTCGGGTTCCGATTGTCCGACACGAACCCTCGCTTTCCCACGATCTGGATGGATACCCCTTGCCGATCAGCCGGCAGGCTCCGATCAGAAACAAGGTATCCGTTGCGAGGCATTCCGTCCACCGCACCCGCGCCGGTTTCGCCTTCCGAAAGACGCCTGACCAACCGGCCCGGTTTGTGCTAGGCTGGCAGCCTGTCGGATGGGTCGCGACCCGGCCTACGGACTGCCCCAAGCGAGACGAATTGGACTCCCACGCCCCATGCCCCGCCCTTGCACCAAGCCCGGCGACTTGGCCCGGGAGTTGCCCCGCGCCGACTGGCGAGCCCGCTTTCGCCGCCGGCTTCGCGCCTGGTACGCCCGCCACGCCCGCCACCTGCCCTGGCGGCAAAGCCGCGATCCGTACCTGGTGTGGATCAGCGAGATCATGCTGCAGCAGACCCAGGTGGCCACGGTGGAGGCCTATTTCGAGCGGTTTCGGGCCCGATTTCCCGATCTCGTCTCGCTTGCCCGGGCCGATGAGGACGAGGTGCTCCGGCTCTGGGAGGGACTGGGTTACTATCGCCGGGCGCGGCAGCTTCACCGGGCGGCGGGGCAAATTGTGCGGATGCACGGCGGCCGCTTTCCTCGCCGCGTCGAAGCACTGCGGGCCCTGCCCGGCATCGGGCCCTACACGGCCGGGGCGATCCTCTCCATCGCCTTCGACCTGCCCGCCCCCATCCTGGAGGCAAACACCATGCGGCTGTTCAGCCGGCTGCTGGCCTACCGTGGCCAACCGGCGTCGGCCGAGGGCACGCGGTTGCTGTGGGCGATGGCCGAAGCGATCCTGCCCCGGCGCAACGTGGGAACGTTCAACCAGGCGCTGATGGAACTGGGCAGCGAGGTCTGCCGGCCGCGAGGCCCCCGCTGCGGGTCCTGCCCGGTGGCCACGCTCTGCCGGGCGAAATCGGAGGGCGCGGAGGACGAAATCCCACCGCCCAAGCCCCGCCCGGCGGTGGAGGATCGCCACGAGGTGGCCCTGGTCGTCTACCGTGGGCGGCGGGTGCTGCTGGTTCGCCGCCCCCGGGGCGGGCGCTGGGCCGGGCTATGGGATTTTCCTCGCTACCGCGTGGACGCGACCGGTCGAGCCGAGGCCGCTCGCCAGGCCGCCGCCCAGTTGAAGGCCCACGCGGGCATCGCCGCCAGCCCGGGCGAACACCTCCGACGGATCCAACACGCGGTGACGCGGTTTCGCATCACGCTGGACTGCTTCGCGGCGACCTATCTGGCCTCCAACCAAGGCAACGGCGAGCAGGTCGAGTTGGAATGGCTCCCACCGGCCGCGCTGGGCCGTTATCCCCTCAATACGACGGGCCGGAAGCTGGCGGGGTTGATCGCGGGCGCCGCCAGCCGCCGGTAGCACGGGCCGGCGACCGCCTTTTTTTCCCGGCGTGGTCGGGCAAAGTCTGGGCTGCGAAACGCGGACTTACGCTATTCGAGCAATCGTCGTGGGATACCAGGACGAAATCGCCCGGATTAAAATTTTCGCCCATTTATTTTAATCGACTCGATTGGATGCAAAAAACCTTTAACGCTCGCGCCGTGTCGTAAAACCTTTGCAAATTATGGGTTAGGGCGATAACGTGGCTCAGAAAGACATTCGTTCCCCCCAATATGCCTACGCACGGAAGCGGCCGTTACTCCTCTTCCCTATCCCCTCGCCCCACGCCGTGGCTGCCGCGGGGCCAGGCTCAACACCCGGCCGTCCAGCAACGTGACGATCAACCCGCCCTCGCGGCTGACCGCCAACCCCTCGGGCAGCGGCTCGCCCGGCAGGTCGTGCCGCCAGAACCGGATCAACGCCCCGTCGGCCGCGTCCAGGGCCACCGCCTGCCATTGTGGCTGGGCACGGTTGCGGGTCTGAAACTGAACGACCGCCGCCACCATGTCGGGTGTCACCGCCAGGGAAATCACCTCGAACTTGCTCTGGGCGTCCAAGTTGGTCTGCCACCGCGCGGCTCCGTCGGCGTCGAAGGCCTGGGCAAAACCATACCAGCGCCGCGCCCGCCGGTTGCCGGCGGGGGGGAATCCCTCTTCGATCCGCTCCATCGCCTTCTCGCCGTCGTAGCAGGTCAGCTTGCCGCCCCGGTAATTGACCAGGGCCACCACCTCCTCGTTCCAGGCCGGCGGAACGCCGCCGAAATCGAGCGACATCGGCCGCCCCCCCTTGACCACCACGAAGCTGTCCTTGTTGGCCACGTTCCGCGGCGAGGCGTAGAGAATCCGTCCCCCGGCGATCGGATACTCCTCGCCCAACACACCCACGAACTTGCCGTGGTTCGCCTTGGGATTCCCCTGGGCAAACGACGGGTTGAGACACTCGCCGTCGGCCAGGTCGAAGATCGCCGGCGAAACCTGGTTGCCCCCGGCCATCATCAGCTTGTCGTCCATCACGGCCAGGTTGCCCTGCACGCTGACCCCTTTGCGCAGCTCGGCGTTGAGGTGGCCGCAGGTGTTGTTCTGCCACTTGATCTTGCCCGTCTTGGCGTCGACCGCGTAGACATGGGTGCCGTCGTGGTCGATGATGCCGGCGGCGAAATAGGCCACCCCCTCGTGCACCAGCACGCCCGAGTTGACCGGCCAGGTGGAGATCAGGTTTCCGTAGACCATGATCCGGCGCTCGACCGGCGCCGCGCGAAACCGCCACAGCAGCCGTCCGGTGGCGGCCTCCAGGCAATAAGCGTAGCCATCACCGCTACCCACGTAGGCCCGGCCCTGGGCCAGCGTGGGCGGATACTTGATCGGCCCGCCGGTAGCAAACTCCCAGGCGACCGCGCCGCTGGTGGCCTTCAACGCCCGCACCCGGCCGTCGCTGCCGGCCACCAGGATCAGCCCCCCGGC
>CAYZWG010000224.1:0-9209 GCA_964481605.1 uncultured Planctomycetaceae bacterium | reverse complement strand
TTGGCCAACTCGGACGGCTGCATGCCGACCGGCCCCAGACGGATCCAGCGGTGGGCGCCGTGAATCGGCTCAAAGAAATAGACGCCCACCAACAGCGCCAACGCGGCCAGAAAGAGCAGGTAGCCGTAGCGGGCCAACACGCGGTAGCTGGCGGCGGTGGCCCCGCACATCACCAGCCCGGCCAGCACCGCCCAGACGGCTTGCTGCCGCAGCAGGCGTCCGCCGGTTCCGGCCAACTGCTCAAAGCGAGCGATGCCCGCCAGCCCCATCGCCACCAACAGCACGGCGGCGACGACCATCTCCCACGGCAAGCGTCTGATCCATTCGGCAGGTTTCACGGTCCGTGGTTCGGCAAGGGTGGGCGGGGCTGGGGTGACGGCGGGAATTATAGCCCGGTCTGGGCACCGCGGAAGGCGAAAGGGCAGGGGGGCGGGTGATCGGCAGCGCGGGTCTCCCGACGTTCGGCGCGGGGCTGCCGACCCCGCCGACGCCCGGCACACGGCCCACACCCATTATATTGGGGGGTTCCGGGCCGTTCGGCCGGCCCGCTGCCGTCGGAAATCGGTTGAAAACCCGGATAAACCGCCTCTCCCGCACTCCTCGCCCGATCCGTTCGGCCTTCGTAAGTTACTTGATTTGTCGCTCCTGACTGCTATGCTAGGAATGTTGGGTTTGTGCGGAACAGGGCCCCGAAATCAACCAGAACAAAGGAGCAAACCAGCCATGAATCGATCCGTCCGGAAAGCCTTGTTGATTGGTGCCATCATGCTGGGTCTTGGCGCTGGTGTTGCCTCGCAGGCCAACGCCGGTTTCGGGTGGCTGCATCCCAGACGTTGTGCGTATGCCTACTGGGGTTGGAGCTGTTACACCCCCTGTTATACCACCTGGTACGTTCCCTATTGCGGTCTGCGATGCTGGACTCCCCGCTACCGAGTTTGCTGGAGTTGCTACAGCGATCCGTGCTGCTGCGACCCCTGCGACCGCGACCCGTGCGGCTGCAATTCGACGATCTCGGTGGAGGCGAACAAGGCACCGGCGAAAGCACCCCAGCCGACGCCCGCGCCCCAGCCGGCCCCAGCCCCGGCCCCTGCTCCCAAGCCAGCCCCGGCGCCCCCGGCGGCCGGCACGCCCAATCTGCCCGCCCCCGGTGCCTCGACCGAAGCCAGGCCCGACCGCGGCCTGATCACGATCCACGTCCCGGCCGACGCCCAGGTGACCATCAACGGACACGCCACGCGCACCAAGGGCACGGTTCGCCAATACGCCTCCTACGGTCTCAAGCCCGGCCTGACCTATGAGTTTACGGTCTCCGCCCGCGTCCAGCGGAACGGCCAAACCCTGCAAGACGTGAAAACGGTGCAACTCGGCGCCGGCGCCGAGCAGTCGGTCGCCTTCGACTTCGACGCCAAGGTGATTGGATCGATCGCCCAAGTCTGGTAGTCGCGGTCGGCCCGCCCCCAACAGCTTGAACCCCGCGCCAGGGCGCGGGGTTTTTCCTTTCTTGGGCACCGCCGCCGGTCCTGGCAAGCCGGCGAATCATCGCCAGGCGGCAACCGTGGCGGGGCAGGGGGGCCCGACGGGGGCAGGAACGGACTTTTTTTGCAGGGCGGCAGCTAGCGATGGGGGGATTTGCCCAGAGCGGCTGCGGAGGTGGCGACCCGGCCCAAAGACTCGCATTTTCCCCATGCGTGCTCGGCTTGGAAAAACTCAAACGCCACGCTATCTACGCTACTTTTCTTCGTGTTCTTCGCGGGCTTCGTGGTGAACACTGCCCGCGATCATGGCGGGTTCTGCAACCATTTCACCACGAAGCCCGCGAAGAACACGAAGAGCTGGTTCCACGATGCCGGCAGCGCGACCCGGCCTACATATCTGGGAGCCGGCGAATCATCGCCAGGCGGCAACCGTGGCGGGGCAGGGCAGGGGGGCCCGGCCGCACGTTGCCGGTGCGGTTGAGGAAAATCCCTTCGGCGGCCTATAATACAGGTTTCCCGGTTGGGCCCCGGCCCCCGAACTGTACCCTTGCAGCTTGCCAGGAGAGATTCCGGTGTTCGAGTCGATTGCCGTCGTGGGTGCCACCGGCGCCGTGGGAACGATCATTTGCCGGCTGCTCGAAGAGCGCGGGTTCCCCTTGCGAACGATCAAGTTCCTGGCCTCCCGGCGCTCCGCCGGCAAACCGCTCACCTTCGCCGGCCAGACCCATACGGTCGAACTGCTTCGGCCGGAGGCCTTCGACGGCGTGGGGCTCGCCATTGCCAGTACCCCGGACGACGTCGCCCGAGACTTTCTCCCCGCGGCGGTCGAGCGGGGCTGCGTGGTGGTCGACGAGAGCGGCTACTGGCGGATGGATCCCAAGGTGCCGCTGGTGATTCCCGAGGTCAATCCCCAGGCGATCACGAAGCACCAGGGCATCATCTCCAGCCCCAACTGTTCGACCACGCAAATGGTGCTGGCGATGAAACCCCTGCACGACGCCGGCCGGATTCGCCGCGTGGTGGTCAGCACCTACCAAGCCACCAGCGGGGCAGGCCTGGCCGGCAGCCGCGACCTCAAGCTCGGCACCCGCGCGGCGCTGGAGGAAAAGGACTACCACTGCGAGGAGTTCGCTCATCCCATCGCCTTCAACTGCATCCCCCAGATCGGCCGCCCCCGGCACCAGGGCTACACCTCGGAAGAGATGAAGATGGTCCACGAGACGCAAAAGATTTTCGAGGACGACTCGATCCGGGTTTGCCCCACCTGCGTGCGGGTGCCGGTGGCCAACTGCCACAGCGAAAGCATTCTGGTGGAGACGGAAAGGAAGATCACCGCCGCCCAGGCCCGCGAACTGTTGGCCGCCACGCCGGGGATCACGGTGGTCGACGACCTGCCCCACCAGCGTTACCCCATGCCCTGCAATTGCGATCAGTGCGACGACGTGTTCGTGGGGCGGATTCGCGAAGACTTGTCCTGCGACAGGGGGCTGGCCTTCTGGTGTGTGAGCGACAACCTGCGGAAAGGGGCGGCCACCAACGCGGTGCAAATCGCCGAACTGCTGGCCGCCGGCGGTTAGCCTAGTGTTCGGCGCGGGTCTCCCGACCCCGCCGAGAGAGGACGACGTTCGGCGCGGGTCTCCCGACCCCGCCGAGTTGCCGATAGGGCCGGCTGTGCCGGCCGGCTGCCGCGCTTCGCAGCGCCGGCCACGTTTCGACTCCGCGCAGCCGGCCCTACGGCACTCGACGCTTTCGGCGGGGTCGGGAGACCCGCGCCGAACGCCCCCACCACCAGCGGCAAGAAATGCGAACGGTTCGCTTAACCCTGGCCTACGACGGCGGCGCCTATGCCGGCTGGCAAGTGCAGCCGGGCCGGCGGACCGTCCAGGGCGAGTTGGAGCGTGCCGCGGCCAAGGTCACCGGCCAGCCGGTTCGCGTGCTGGGCAGCGGGCGGACCGACGCCGGCGTCCACGCCCTGGGCCAGGTGGCCTCCTTCCGCACCGCCAGCCGGCTCGCCGCCGCCGTGCTCCGCCGGGCGATCCACGCCGAACTGCCCGACGACATCGCCGTGCTCGACGCGATGGAAGCGCCGGACGGTTTCCATCCCATTCGCGATGTGGTGCGAAAACGCTACCGATACGTGCTCCACGACGGGCCCGTCCCCGACGTCTTTCGCCGGCGCTACGCCTGGCACTATCGCCGCCGTCTGGACGCCGGGGCCATGGCCCGGGCCGGCCGGGCCCTGGAGGGAACCCACGACTTCGCCAGCTTCGAGACCTCCGGGGCCGCGCGGCGGGACAGCATTCGCACCGTTTTCGAGTTGAGCGTCGCCAGAGGGCAGGCCGGGCAAAGCGATTTCATCGCCATCGAAATCGAAGCCGATGGTTTCTTGTACAATATGGTCAGGGCGATGGTGGGCACGCTAGTCGAGGTGGGCCGCGGTGCCCGGCCGGAAAGCTGGGTCGGACAGGTCCTGGCGGCCAAGGACCGCCGCACGGCCGGCCCCACCGCGCCGCCGCAAGGGCTGTTTCTCGTGCGGGTCGACTATCACCACGACGTGTCGCCAAGACCTGAACCCGGCCCCCGCCCGTAAACGCCCACCTCGCCCTCAAACTCCTTGCCGTCTTGCCCAGCCATCGACCACCTACCACCTGCTTCCCTCCCATGCGGATCGCACACGTCATCACCCGATTGATCCTCGGCGGGGCCCAGGAGAACACCGTGTTCTCTTGCCAGGACCTGATCCGCATCTACGGCGACCACGTGCTGCTGGTGACGGGACCGCCGCTGGGGCCGGAAGGGAGCCTGCTGGAGTGGGCCAGGGCAGGGGGGGTGCCGATGGAGATTATCCCCCCATTGCAGAGGCCCATTCATCCCTGGCGCGATCTAAGCAGCTACCGGCGATTGAAACGCATCCTCCGCGACTTCGAACCCGACGTGGTCCACACGCACAGCGCCAAGGGCGGCATCCTCGGCCGCGCGGCCGCCAGCGCCCTGGGGGTTCCGGCCATCGTCCACGGAGTCCACGGGGCCCCCTTCCACCCCTACCAAAATCCGCTCCTGCGGCGGTTCTACCGCGACTGTGAACGCTGGGCCGCGCGGCGCTGCCACGCCCTGGTGAGCGTGGCCGACGCCATGACCGACCTGATGGTCGACGCCGGCGTCGCCGGCCCCGAGAAGTTCACCACCATCTACAGCGGCATGGAGGTCGAGCCATTGCTCGACTGCCAGCGGCATCGCCGCCGCGTGCGCCGCGAGTTGGGCTACACCGACCAGCAGGTCGTGGTGGGGAAGGTCGCCCGCCTGTTCCACCTCAAGGGCCACCAATACGTGATCGAGGCCGCCCGCGCCGTGCTCCGGCAGAACCCCAACGTGCGGTTCCTGTTTGTCGGCGACGGGCTGCTGGCCCACCGCCTGCGAAGCCAAATCGCCGCATCGAGCCTGGACGACTATTTCCAGTTCACCGGCCTCGTGCCGCCGGAGCGAATCCCCCCGCTGATCGCGGCGATGGACATCGTGGTCCATGCCAGTCTGAGGGAGGGGCTGGCCCGCGTGCTGCCTCAAGCCCTGATCGCCGCCAAGCCGGCCATCAGTTACGACGTCGATGGTGCCCGCGAGGTGGTGGTGACCGATGAGACGGGCATTCTGCTGCCGCCGAAGAGCGTTGATGCGTTGGCCGAGGCGATCCTTCGGCTGGCCGACGACGCCGAGCTGCGCCGCCGACTGGGCGCCGAGGGCCGCCGGCGCCTGACCGAGGTCTTCCGCCACGAGACGATGACCCGGCAGTTGCGAGCCCTCTACGAGCGGCTTCTGGCCGGCTAAGCCGAGTGCCGGGCAGGGCAGGGGGGGTGCACCTCCACTGAGGGGTTCGCGTCCCCGGTCGATCTCTCGCAAGAAACCCGGGATGAACGCCCGGCTTGCGGCAAGGAAGAATGGCGAAATTGGGCCACCTGAACAAAGCGCGATTGCCGTTTCCCCGCCTCCACGTTACACTGGACCCGTTGTGGGAACGGGTCAAGAATCCGGCCGCGGGCCGGCTGTCGTGACCAGATTGAGGCAAACTGGTGAGCAGCACCGGCGCGGGCTACGCCGGCCCCTATCGACTGCTGAACGTCGTCAATTCCGGGCAGACCACCCAGGTCTGGCAGGCATACCACGATCGTTCCCAAATGACCGTGGCCCTGAAGATTCTGCTCGATGACTACGCTCGCGATCGGGACCAGATTCAGTATCTCAAATGGGAATACCAGGTTGCCGGCAAGATCAACCACGAGCGGATCATCCGGGTTTACCGGTTTGGAAAGGAGCGTGGCACGGTCTATCTGGCGATGGAGTATTTCCAGGCCCCGAACCTCAAGTATTGGACCAGGCAGGGCCCGCAGGCGGTGGCGCCGATCGCCAAGCGGTTGATGCTCCAGGCGAGCGAGGCGGTGCTGGCCTTTAACCGCTGCGGCTGGGTCCATTGCGACGTGAAACCGGACAATTTCCTCGCTACCGAGCAGGGCCAGGTCAAACTGATCGATTTTGCCCTGGCTCGGCGACCCAAGAAGGGCATTGCCCGGCTGCTGGCCCGCAAGTCGCGAGTCCAAGGCACACGGAGCTACATGTCGCCGGAGCAGATTCGAGGCCAGCCGCTGGATGAAAGGGCCGACATTTACAGCCTGGGTTGCACGTTTTTCGAGATCCTCACCGGCCGGCCGCCGTTCACCGGCTTCGACGCCAACGACCTGCTGATGCAGCACCTGCGCACCCCCGTTCCCTGGCTCAAAACCCGCAACCCGAACGTGACGGCCCAGATATCCGAGTTTATCCGGATTGCCATGGCGAAGAAGGCGGAGAATCGGCAGAATTCGTTGGAGGACTTCCTCGGGGAGCTGAAATCCGTAGCCGTGTTCGAGCCGGGATACGAGCCGGAGCCGGCGGCCAGGAGGTCGGCCCGGTAGGTCCGGCGGAGCAGGGCAGGGGGGGGCGAGCAGATTTGGGCCGCCCCAAAACGGGCCTTTCGCCGGTTCAGAGGTCAGCGCCGGCGGCCGCGTGGCCGACAATGGGATAAGGGAGTTTGGCGCGGGTCTCCTGGGGATAAGGGCGTTTGGCGCGGGTCTCCTGGCCCCGCCGATGGCCTAACCGGGAGTCGCGCGGCGGCCAAGAGCCGGTCGCACCCCCCGGCGAAACGGGAGTCGCGTCGGGTGCGTCTCCCCTTGGCAGACCAGCCAGAAGAGAGTGATCCATGCCCAGAGGTGAATACCGGCTGTCGTTTGAGCGGCCGATCTACGATTTGGAAGCCCGCCTGGAAAAACTGGAGCGGCTCAGGACGCCCGAGGCCCGCGACGAGGTGCGCCAGCTTCGGCGAGAATTGACCGAGTTGAAGAAGCGGATTTACCGCCAGCTCAAGCCCTGGGAGATGGTCGAGGTGGCCCGCTGCGCCGAGCGGCCCATGACCACCGACTACCTGGAACTCGTCTTCGACGAGTTTGTCGAGTTGCACGGCGACAAGTTTTTCGGCGACGACCGCGCGGTGCGGACCGGCTGGGCCAAACTCGACGTCTTCAAGGTGATGGTCGTGGGCCACCAGAAGGGCCGCACGTCCAAACAGCGAATGGCCTGCAACTATGGCTGCGCCCACCCGGAGGGCTACCGCAAAGCGGTCGCCAAGATGCATCTGGCCGCCAAGTTCCACATGCCGGTGATCTGCTTCATCGACACGCCGGGGGCCTATCCGGGCATTGCCGCCGAGGAGCGGGGCCAGGCCCAGGTGATTGCCAATGCGATGTTCGAGATGTCACGGCTTCCCACGCCCATCATTTGCGTGGTGATCGGCGAGGGCGGCTCCGGCGGCGCGTTGGGCATCGGCGTGGGCGACCGCGTGGCCATGCTCCAGTACGCTTACTATTCGGTGATCAGCCCGGAGGGCTGCGCCGGAATTCTCTGGAAGAGCCGTGAGTATAAAAGCCAGGCCGCCAAGGCCCTGAAGATGACCTCCAAGGATTTGATCGAGTTGGGGGTGATCGATGCGGTGATTCCGGAGCCGGTGGGTGGAGCCCATCGCGATCACCACCTGATGGCCAGCCGGCTGAACATCTTCCTCCGCAACACGCTTCGCGAGTTGGTGGCCACCCCGGTGGACGAATTGGTCGACCAGCGCTACCAGCGCTTCCGCCGGATGGGTGTGTTTTTGGAAGGCAAAGTGCGAAATGGGCCGCGCCTCGGCCAACAGAGTCCACCGGCGGCGCCCAAGCCGCATCTGGACGTGCCCGCCGGCCAGTCGGCGCAGGTCTCCGACGTGGAGGGCGAGTAGCCCACAACCGCCGGCCCCCCCTGTCTCTCGTGCCCAAGCTCCAAGCTCCCCTCTCGTGCCCAAGCTCCAGCTTGGGCACGTCCGCCGCGGGTCTCCAGAACGTAGGCCAGATCACGATCCGGCAATGCCTGGGACAGCCTCGGATGCGCCGGATCACAATCCGGCCTACGGAACTTGGGCACGTCCGTGTCCCGGGCAGGATCGTCGAGAGCGGAAAACTCGCTACCGGCCGGCACGGCCGGCCCCACGAGATCCGCGTTTCCCAACGTGGCAACGAGGCCCAAAAGATGCCCCAGGCGGCTCGTCCGAGGCCCGGGCCAACGTCCGATAATGTTTCTTATGTTCGGTCGGCCATCCGCGTCAAACCCTGGAATTTACGGGGTTTTCGCCGCCGCAGGCCGCCACCACCGGACTGCCCGACCGGCCGCGGCACCACACGCAAATCGGCCGCCACTGGCAAACGCGATCGGCCCCCAGCGGCTCAGCGAACCGGCTCCAGCGGTCGCTTTTCGATCCGGCGTCCCAGTGCGTCGAACTGCTCGTCGATCGAGTCTTGAAGCTGGCCGGCGCCTTGGCGGACCGACTGCTGAAGGCCGCCCAGCGACCGGTCCAGCCGCTGCTGGAGCTGGCCCGTCCGCCGGGTCACCTCCTGGTGCAGGTCCTGTTGCCAGAGTTGGGGGTCCCACGCCTTGAGTGGCTGGTCGCCCTGCCCCGCGGCGCGGGCCGGGTCGTCGCCGAAGGGTCCGGCCGGTTCTGACGATTCCGCGGGTGTTGCCTCGGGTGTTGCCTCGGCGGTGGTGGTCGGGTTGAGCCGGCGGTCGAGTTGCTCGATGTACTTGCCCAACACGTCGCGGATATCGTCGGGCATCATCGGCGTGCCCCGCTGAATCAACATGGCCGTGTAGTAGCCGCTGCGGGAGTTGAGGACGAGTTGCCGGGTGGACTCGGAAAGGGTCACGGCGAAGAAGGTCACCACCAGGCAGAGGATGGCCCCCTTGGCCAGCCCGAGAAGGGCCCCCATCTGGCGGTCGAACTCCTTCAGTCGGACCCGATCGATCACGCCCGCCACGAGCCGAAAGACGATCCAGACGGCCATCGAACTGGCCAGAAAGAGGACCAGCATGGCCAGCACGCGGTTCCACGGCTGGTGGGCACTGAAATAGGGTGCCAACAGCCCACTGAACCGTACCGCCACGGTGTAGCTGAGAGCCAGCGAGCAGATGGAGGCGATCTGCCAGGCCATGCCTTTCCAGGCCCCAAACACGGCGGCCACCACCAGCAGCGCGAGCATGAGGAGGTCGTAGGGCTGAATAGGAAAACCTTCCACGTGCTACCTCCTTGTAGAGCGGGAACGTCGGCCGCGGCCACGCGATTCGGTGGAAAGACGGCGTCGGGCGGGAGTATAGCGAGATTGGGGCAGCGTGCGAAGGTCGATTCCGCCC